>NZ_JCANTT010000018.1:0-172774 GCF_059568645.1 Phenylobacterium composti DSM 19425
AACGCGCTTCGACAAGCTCGCCAGGAACTTCCTCGCCGCCGTCCTGCTCGCCTCAACCCGCCTGTGGCTCAGAGCTTATGAGTCCACGACCTAGACCGGCCGGTCGATCGAGTCCGGCGGTTGCGAGAACCACCGCGGCCCCTGCTCGGTGATGTAGAGGCAGTCCTCGAGGCGGATGCCGAACTCGCCCGGAATGTAGATGCCAGGCTCGTTCGACAGGCACATGCCGGGGGCAAGCCGGGTGCGCTCGCCCCGCACGAAGTTGATGGGCTCGTGGCCGTCCATGCCGATGCCGTGGCCTGTGCGGTGCGAGGTGCCGGGCAGGCGACAGTCCGGCCCATAGCCCAGCGAGGCATAGTAGGCGCGCACCGCATCATCCACCTTGCCGGCCTCGACGCCGAGTTGCGCGGTCTCGAAGGCGATCTGCTGGCCCTTCCGCATCTGGTCCCACACCGTCCGCTGCCGCTTGGTGGGCTCGCCGAACACCAGGGTGCGTGAGATATCCGACTGGTAGCCTTGGTAGGTGCAGCCGCAGTCCATCAGCACCACCTCGCCGTCGCGCACCGCCTGCGGCTTGCCGGAGCCGTGCGGATAGGCGCTGGCCTCGCCCAGCAGGATCAGGGCGAACTCAGGACTGCCGCCCAAGGCGCGCGTCGCCCCGTTCATGATCGCGCCGATATCCCCCGGCGTCATTCCGCGCTCTATGCGCGGAACCGTATGGCGATAGGCCGCCACCGTGATGTTCGCGGCATGCTGCATCAGGGCGATCTCGGCCGGCGACTTGATCATCCGGCAGCCGCGCACCACGCCCGCCCCGGAGCGCACGGTCGCGCCCGGCAGGTGCGCGCGCAGCCCGTCGATGGCGAAGAAGCGCACCGTCTCCTCGACGCCGATCGCCCCGGCGTCGAGCTTGCGTTCGCGCAGCCAGCCGGCCACCAGGGCCAGCGGGTCTTCGTGCTCCTCCCAGGTCCGAAGTTCGGCGGGGACCGCCAGGGTCTCGCGCACCGACGGCTCTTCAAAAAAGGGCGTGACGACCAGGATGTCGCCCTCGACCGGGATCGCCGCCGCGGTCAGGCGTTCGCTACGCCCCCAGCGGACGCCGGTGAAGTAGACCAGGCTGGCGCCCGGCTCCACCAGCAGCGCCGAGAGGCCCTGCTCGCGCATCAGGCGCTGGGCCTTGGCCAGACGGGCGCGCCGCTCGGCCTCTCCGATCGGCGGCGGCGCGCCCGGGAGGGGCGATAGCTCGGGCGCGGCCCAGGCGGGCAGCGCGGTCGCGGCAAGGCTGCCGGCGGTCAGGGCGAGAAGGCGGCGACGGTCCATGGAGCCAAGCTGTCCCGACTTCCCGCCGCACTCAAGCCTGGACGGCTGAGGCCTCAGGGCTTCTTGGCGGCCTGGACCTCGATCTCGACAAACATGCCGGGCCGCACCAGGCTGGCCACCTGCGAGGTGATCCGCGCCGGCTTGTTCTTCAGCGGGCCGAACACCTGATTGTAGCCCTCCATCATCCCGGCGAAGTCCATGGTCCCGCCCTTGGCCGGGTCGCCCACCAGCAGGACGCGCATCATGACCACGTCCTCGAAACTGTATCCCTGGCCTTGCAGGATCGCGCCGATCTTGCCGAGGACGCTCAGCGTCTGGGTCTTGGTGTCGCCGAAGGGCGTGGCGGGCGGAGCGCCCGGGACGGCGTCAGGGGTGATCCCGCTCACATAAAGCGTCTCCGAGCCGGCGGGCACCTTCACCGCCTGGGAGATTGGGCTGTTCTGCGGATTGATGTGCAGGTTCTGGGCCTGGGCCGCGCCGACGGCAAGGAGGCTGAAGGCCAGGGCGGCGAGGACAGGTCGTTGCATGCGCTCTCCAGTGGATGACTGCCTGAGAAGAGCTGCAGGCTAAGCCATGCGGCCGGGATCCTGCGAGCGCCGGCTGCGGCTGCTTTGGTCGGTTCTGCTAACCGCCTGATTTTTGCGCGCCACGGCGATCCGCTGGCTGTGGAGCAGCCTCCAGAAAACAAAAGCCGCGCCTCTCGGCGCGGCCAGTCAAGGGAGGAAACGCCCCTAAGGGCAGGACCACCCTGTCCACGGGATGCGGCGAACGGAAGGCCCGATCGTGGCGACACTGCAGCTTGTTTGTGCAGCGCCCAAATCTTGGGCGCCCGCTAGTGTTTCAGGCGTCAGGCGCCTCTCAGAGACGCAGATCCGCCGCGGACGCCGGCAGGGCGGCCTTCACGTCGAACAGCACGGCCCCGGGCTTGCCCAGGGCTCGAACCTCGGCGGCCCCCAGCTCGATGAACTGCCGGTGGGCCACAGCCAGCACCACCCCGTCATAGGCGCCGCGCTCAGGTTGCCCCACGAGGTCGAGGCCATATTCGTGACGGGCGTCCGCCGGCGCGATCCATGGGTCCCAGACGTCCACCACCGCTCCGTAGTCGGCCAGCTCCTGGACGATGTCGATGACGCGGGTGTTGCGCAGATCCGGCGTGTTCTCCTTGAACGCCAGGCCCATGACCAGAACCCGGGCGCCTTTCACCATCACACCCCGGCGGATCATCTCCTTGACCAGCTCCCGGGCCACATAGCCGCCCATGCCGTCGTTGATCCGTCGCCCGGCCAGGATCACCTCGGGATGGTAGCCGAGCGATTCCGCCTTGTGGGTCAGGTAGTAGGGATCGACGCCGATGCAGTGGCCGCCCACCAGGCCTGGGCGGAAGTTGAGGAAGTTCCACTTCGTGCCGGCCGCCGCCAGCACCTCCTGCGTGTCGATGCCCAGGCGGTGGAAGATCAGGGCGAACTCGTTGATCAGGGCGATGTTCAGGTCGCGCTGGGTGTTCTCGATCACCTTGGCCGCCTCGGCGACCTTGATCGAACTGGCCCGGTGCACCCCCGCCGTCACCACCGAGGCGTAGAGCGCCTCCACGAAGTCGGCGGCCTCCGGAGTCGAGCCAGCCACGACCTTGACGATGTTCTCCAGCCGATGAACCGGATCGCCCGGGTTCGCCCGCTCGGGGCTGTAGCCGGCGAAGAAGTCGCGATTGAAGGTCAGGCCCGACACCTGCTCCACGATCGGGACGCAGTCCTCCTCGGTCGCGCCCGGATAGACGGTGGACTCGTAGATCACCACGCCGCCTTCGCTGATCGCCTCGCCGACAGTGCGGCTGGCGGCCTTCAAGGCCGAGAGGTCGGGGCGCTTGTGCGCGTCGATGGGCGTCGGCACCGTGACGACAAAGACGTTGCAGCCCTTCAAGGCGGCCGGGTCGGCGCTGAACGTCAGGCGGCGCGCAGCCCTCAGCGCCTCGCCCGGCACCTCCAGGGTGCGGTCCTCGCCGGCCTTCAGCTCGGCGATCCGGCCGGCGTCGATGTCGAAGGCGACGACGTCATGGTCCCGCGCGAAGGCCACGGCCAGCGGAAGGCCCACATAGCCCAAGCCGATGACGGCGATCTTCGCCGGCGCGGCGATGAAGGGGTTCTGCACCATCGCGCCTGCCCTAGCACGGTTCGCGCCTCAGCGGTGAAGCCCGGCGTCCCGAGAGCGGCCCAGGACACCGGGCAGCGGCCTAGCGGCGCGCCCGCAACTCCATCACGGCGCCCATCAGGTGATACAGCGACGTGGCCGGGGCCGGCTCGTCCACGAAGCCGCCGTCGGGCCGCATCTTGTCCCGCCAGGCGCCCCGGGCGGGCGTCTGGAGGTAGCGGGCGAGGCCCCGCGCCGCGGAAACCGCGTCCTCGTCCTCTCCGAGGATCAGCGCGGCCTTGAGCCGCTCGGTCTGCGGCCACAGGCGGGCCATGCCGTCGCGAACGCTGAGGTCGTCCCACAGGGCGTTCATCGCCACCTCGCGGGCCTGGTCGACGCCGCGGCGCCCCACCTCGTACAGCCGCCGGGCAGTGGCCGGGCCGCGCGGATCGCCCCGCAACGTGCCCCAGCGCTGCAGCAGCCAGGCCCATTCGAACTGATGACCGGGCTCCACGAGGCCCGCCTCGCCCTCCAGGGCCTCCCAGCGATCGTCGAAGAATTCGCGCAGCACGCCCGTCTCCGGATTGATGAACCGCGCCAGGGCCAGTTCCGCCACCTCGTCGGCCACCGCCGCCCAGGCCGCGCCGCCTCCCGCTTCCTCCCAGGCCAGGGCGGCCTCGAAGAGATGCATGTGGGCGTTGGCCTGGAACGGCTGGTCGCCCACCTCGCGATAGCCGCCGGCCGGGTGCCGCAGCCCCTCGAGGGCCTTGCGAAGAGCCTCGCCCTCCTCCAGCCAGCGCGCTTCGCCCGGCAACGCCCGGTGCAATGCGCTGGCGGCCAGCATCAGGAAGGCGTGTTCGTAGAGATGGCCTTCGCCGTCCACCACCTCGCCTTGCGGGGTGAAGGCGGCGACGAACAGCCCGTCCGGTCGACGCCCGCGCTGGGTCAGGAAATCGAAGCCGCGCACGGCCAGCGGCGTCCAGGGCCCCGCCACGCCCTCGGCGGCGGCGGTGGCGAACACATAGCTCTGGCGCGCGACGCTGCGCGTGCGGCGACGCGGCTCGTGCGGTTCACCCCGCACCGTGAGCGCCTCCCGGAAGCCGCCATTGCCGAGGTCGGCGCCCACCGTGCCCCACAACGGCAGAGCCGCAGTGCGGAACCACAGGTCGTACCAGTCCCGGGCCTCGGCCACGGAACGGAAGCGCGGCCCCGCACCACCAGGCGGGGCGCCGCCCGCGGCGTCCTTCACCGCCTGGCAGGCGTCCAGGCCGCACACCAGGACCGCGTCCGGCTCGACCACCACCGCCACATCGGAGACGCCCACAACCGCCACATGGACGTCGGCGCTCGAGCGGACCAGCACGTTCGTCGCCTTCACGGCCTGGACATCGCCCTGCAGGCTGCATCCCTGCGCGTCCCGCGCCGAGGCGCGCAGCACCGCGTCCCAGGCGCCCACGTCCGACCAGGCGAAGCTCACCGGCAGCACGGCGGCGCGGGCGGTCTTCTCCATCACCGCGTAGTCGATCGAGATCCTGGGCGCCCGCCGGAACGGCCGGCCGAGCACCCAGGCGCTCCCGTCGGCCTCGAGATCAGCCACCGCCGCCCGGGCGGCCTCGGCCACACCCGGCGCATGGATGGCCAGTTCCTCCATCAGCGTACGGGCGGTGGCGACGAAGTTGCCGCTGTTCCAGAGGAATCCCTGCTGAAGATAGGCTTCGGCCCGCTGGGCGTCGGGTTTCTCTACGAAGGCCGCCACGGGCTTGACCGCGCCCTCGCTTTCCGCCGGCCGAATGTAGCCGTAGGAGGTGGCCGGCTCGGTGGGCTTCACGCCGAGGGTCACAATCGAGCCCCCCCGGGCCGCTCCAACCGTCTCGCGCACCGCGGCGCGGAAGGCTTCGGCGTCGGGAATGTCATGGTCGGCCGAGACGATGACGGCCACCGCCTCGGGCTCGCGCGCCTCGATCCAGGCGCAGGCCGCCGCGATGGCGGCCGCCGAATCCCGCGGCTCGGGCTCGAGCAGCACGACGCCTTCGACGGCCAGTTCGGCGAGCTGGGTCTCCACCAGGGCTTTGTGCGCGGCCCCGGCCACCACCAGCAGCCGGCCGCCGTCGGCCAGCGGGGCTACCCGCTCCACCGCTTCCTGGAAGCTGGAACGCGGCGCGGTGAGCGGGATGAACTGCTTCGGCAGCCACGGGCGCGACGCCGGCCATAGCCGGGTCCCCGAGCCGCCGCACATGATCACCGGATAGATGCTCAAGACTTCCCCCCTCGGTCGCTCGGCCTAACCGCCCCCCGGCGGATTGAATCGACCAAGGCAGACCGCCGCCAGAGTCTTAAGCAGGGCCAGTTCCCCTCGGAAAGGCTTGATCTTCGTCGGGGCCGGCTCGCCCTTGGGATAGCGGCGGGCCGTAGGCAGTTCGCGACAGCGGAAGCCCAGTCGCGGGGCGCGATAGTTCATGTAGGCCAGGAGTTCATAGTCGCGGAACTCGGGCCGGAAGATCGCCATCCGGGGATCTTCGAGCAGCCGGCGGCTGTAGGCGCGGAAGCCTTGGGTAGTGTCCGTCCACCAGAACCCCGAGGCTAGGCTGAGCGCCGGGGCGTGGATCAGCCGGATGGCGAGGTTCCGCTGCCAGGGCGTGTTCTCGCCGACGCCGCCCGGCAGGTAGCGCGAAGCCTGAACAAAGTCGCAGCCGCCCTCCAGGGCCTTGATGAAGGCCGGGATGGCGTCCGGATCGTCCTTGTCGTTGCCGTCGATGGTGACCACGCCCTCATAGCCCTGGTCGAGGGCGAAGGCGTAGGCGCAGAGCAGCTGAGCGCTGAGCTTGCCCGGGCCGATCTTGCGGATCAGCCCCGCGACCTCGCCGGCGTCCAGCTTCTCCGGCGTCAGCGAGCCATCCGTGGAGCCGCCGTCGACGATCAGGATGTCGGCCACGCCGGCGATCCCCAGGGCCTTCATGCGGGCCAGGAGGCGGCCGATCCGCTCGCCTTCGTTGATCACCGGGATCACGACGCAGTGGGCGCGGCGGCGGCCCGCCCATCGCTCGACGACATGCTCGGGAACGTATCTCACGCCGACGCCCGGGTCAGGGCCAGCACCACGATGCCCGCGAGCAGCAGGCCGTAGCCTACCCAGTGTTGCACGGTGAACGCTTCACGCACCAGGAGGGCCGAGCAGAGACCAACCAGCACGATGGCTCCGGCCGTGGCGACCGGATGGGCCACGTTCAGCGGCAGCCGGGTGACCGCCGCCGCATAGGCCAGGAAGGCGACGCCGTAGCTAAGCGCCGCCAGCCACAGCCGCCCGTTCGTCGCCAGCGCCATGGGGTTCGACAGGTCCAGCGGCCCGTCGGAGCTCAGCTTCACCAGGACACTCGCGGCGGCGTTGGCAAGCACCCCCACCAGAATCAGCAGCCAGGTCATGCCTCATCTCCATAGGCCGCCTTGGCCGCCGCCACGGCGCGGGCGACCGCCGCCAGGCCGTCGGGCTGGGTCGCCATCTCCACCGCCACGATCAGGTCGGGGCGCAGGCGTCGGATGGCCGCCGCCGCCGCCGTGTGCGGCGCGCCAGCCTCGCCCACGGTCGCAAGGCCCGGCTCGCTGGCATGGGCATGGGCGAAGAGGGGCGCATGAGCCGCGATCGTCGCCTCGGCGTCCTCGCCGTTCACCCCCATCGTGCCGACATCCAGCTGCAGGCCGATGGCCGGATGGTCCACCGCCCGCACCACCGCCGCCGCCTCATCGGTGCGCATCATGAAGTTGCAGCCGTACATGGCCGGATTGGCCTCCAGGCAGACCCGCACGCCCTCGGCGGCGGCGGCGTCGCCCAGACGACGGAAGAAGTCGACCGCGATGCGGCGGGTCTCCGCCTCGTCAAAGCTGCTGCGATCCCGCTGCTTCGGCGAGCCGAACACCAGCGCCTGCGCCCCGAGCAGCCGTCCGATCCGGCACTGCTGGGACAGACGCTGCAGCATCGTGCCATCGTCGGTGAAGAGGTTCAGGCCGGTCGTCCCGAACAGCAGGGCCTGCATGCCGACGATCTCGAAGCCGCGGTCGGCCCACCAGCGCCGCACCCGTTCGCCCTCGGCCTCGCTCACGGCGGCTGGGTCGGGGAAGTACTTCCCCGGGGCCACGTCCACGCAGCCGACGCCGGCCTGCGCCAGGAGGTCCGCCGCCGCAGGCTCGTCGGCGATGTCCCAGGCGATGTTGGAGACCGAGAGGCGCATCTAGGCCATCGCCTTCGAAGCGGGTTCGGACTGGGCGTAGGCGCGGATCGCCATGAGGCTTTCACGCCGCGTGTACTGATAGGCGCCCCGCCCGCCGAACAGGGCCGCATGGCGCGTGCGCAGGTCGTACCGGGCAGGCTCGCGCCCCTCGATCCGGTTGTTGAAGGCGCGGCCGAAACCGTCCTGGGCCACCTCGGCCACCGAAACCGGCTGGGCGGTGAGGTGCAACGTGCGTAGTCCCGCCGCCAGAGCCGTCTGCAGATCGGCCCAGAGGTTCACCATCGGATAGAACTGATAGACCCCGCGGGCGTCGATGGCCGAAAGGTTGTTGTCGTTGCGCAGGTCGAAGACCGCGTTCTTGCGCAACCCCGGCCCGACAAGTCCGGGCAGGCGCACGATCAGAGCCCCAGGAAAGCGCTCTTTCACCCAGCGCTCCAGCCAGCGGCGATTGCGGCCGTAGGGCCCGGGCGTCTGGGCGTCTGGATCGCTGTCCTCGTCCATCCCGCGGCTGTCGGCGAAGACGTCGACTGTGCTGATCAGCACGAACCGCCGGGCCTTCACCTGGTCCAGATGTGACGCCAGAGCCTCGAGCCTCGCCCGGTCCGCATCGGGCTCGCGGTCGGCGATCCACTTCTGGGCGGGCGCTCCGGCGCAGACGAGAAGGTCCACCTCACGCCCGCGAATGGTCTCGATGTCGATGGACCGGTACTTCAGATCGAAGTCCCGCTGCCGCAGGAGGGTCTGGCCTACGAAGCCGCTCCAGCCGACCAGGGCGTCAGGCATCAGCACAGCTCCTCCTGGTCCAGGCGTTCAAGTACGTCGAACACATTGTCGATCTTGCCGCCCAGTACGTTCACCAGCCGGCCGCCCGGCCCGCGCCGCTCGAACAGGATCGGTCGCCCGTCGTCGCCCTCGTTCCGGGCCAGCACCGTCTTCACCGTGAACAGCGAGCCCTCATAGGCGGCGTCGGCCATGACGGGCAGGTAGCGCGCCGCATCCCGCAACATGCGGTCGGCCCGGGTGTCCTTAGGATAGGCGTCCAGGACCGCGTAGGGATCGCGGTCGCCGACCTCGGTCCAGCTCATATGCGGCGTATAGCGGACATGGCTCAGGGAGTGCAGGCCCCCGGCCGGGAACGGCATGCAGGAGAAGAACGGCCCGTCCATGACCGTCACTCCGAGCCCCTGCAGCGCGGGCGGGGGGCGCACCAGCGCCAGCTCCGTCAGCTCGTGCTTGAGGCCGGGGGCCTCGCCGCCGGCCAGGGCTGCAAGGCGACTGTAGGTGCAGTTGAAGACCAGATCGGCCCGGTGGTCCTCGCCCGCCGCCGTCACCGTCACGCCGTCCAGATCGGCCGCTACATGCGTCACTTCGCTGTTCAGCCGCACCTCGACCCTGGCCTTGGCCAGCACCCGCGCCGCCGCTTGCGCCAGGACTTCGGCGTCGAAGGCTGCTTCCTCAGCGAGATAGGCCTGGGCCACCGTCCGCGGGTTGAACAGGCGCGTTATCGCCTCGGGCGCGGGCGTCAGGTCAGCGCCGATGTCGGCGCAGAACCGCTCCATCTGCCGCGTCGTGACCTTGGAATTGCGCGCCGCCAGGGCGTAGATCGCCTGAAACCGGCGCACCGCCTCGCCGAATTCCGCCAGGAACCGGGGATAGTTCACCCGACTGCGGTAGGCGGTCGTGAAGCTGCGCGGGTAGTGATAGCCGTTGTGGACGCGGGCCTGGTTCACGAACGAGGCGCGGCCAAGGAGCCGCGGCCCAGCCTCCAGCAGCCGCACTGTCTCGACGTCCCGCCGCGTCCGCAGGTGGGCGGCGATGGCTGCGCCGTAGAAGCCGCCGCCGACGACGATGGCGGTCGTCATCGGGCCTGCGTGGGCCCAGGCGCCTGCCCAGCCTCGACATTCAACCGCGCCCGGCGGGTCAGGACCGCGCTCGTGTGCTCCCCGGCGAGGTAGTAGGACGGCCCTTCCAGCGTCCAGGCCAGCATCTGGGCCACATATTCCACGAGGATGAACAGGACGAGCGACAGCAGCAGGAACATCCCCGACTGCTGCAGCGAGAGCGTCGTCCAGCCTGGCATGACGTCGGCCTTGATCAGCCGGATCAGGATCACATAGCCCGAATAGAGGACGTTCAACGTCGCCCCGGCGAGGGCCAGGGCCGAAGCAATCCGCAAGGGCAGCATGGTCTGGGCGAACAGCAGATTGAGCCCGCGCCGCGCTTTCGAACGGAGACCGCCGCGGTCCGGGGCCGCGCGCGGTCCTACGTAATCCAGGCAGGCCTTCGGAAAGCCCGCCAGGGCCGGGAGCGTCCGGTAGCGAAGCGCCGGCTTCGGCTGTTCCAGGAGGAAGCTCACCACCCGCTTGCTGATCAGCCGGCAGTTGGCCCCTTCCCCGGCAAGATCCACCCCCACCAGCCGGCGATAGGTCGCCAGGAACGTCCGTTCGAGCAAGCGCTCAAGGCCCGACACCGGCTTGGCGGTCGTGTTGCGGATACTGACGAGATCGGCCCCTTCGGCGATCTTCTCCAGGGCCCGCGGCAGGAAACTGATGTCCTCGTTCAGCGGATCCAGCACCAGCACATAGTCGCCGAGCGCGTTCTCCACGCCCGCCCAGACGGCGACCTCGAAATCGACTTCGCGGATCAGGCGGTAGATCTGCAGATTGGGCAGGCCGCCCTCGCCGGCCAGGGCGGCGTACTCATGGGCCGAGCCGTCGGTGGAGCCATTGTCCACCACCACCAGCTCGAAATCCTCCACCTGCTCGGAAAGCGCCGCCACCAACGGTTCCAGCAGGGCGCGCACGCGCCCACCCGCATTGCGTAGCGGCACAACGACCGACAGCAGGATCGGATAGGGCTGGCCCAAGCTTACTCTTCCCCGGCGACGCCTACCGATGCCGCCTCGCCGCCTGTTCGGCAAGCGGCAGCTTGAGCTTAGCGGGCCGCCCGCACTCCGGCGCTCCGCATCCGGGGCATTCGCGGCTTTGGGTCATCGAAGGTCGCGGGACGGCCGTGGCGATGTTCGATGTCCTTCTGCAGCGCCTTGGCCGCCATGGCGTGGCCGGGGAAAAGGGTGTCCACCGCCCAGCCGGCCAGGGGCACGCCTGAACTGATCGCATCGAGGCCCAGGAAACCGGCCATCTTGAGCAGGGTCGCCCGCGATGCGCCGCCCTTCACCGCCTCCCAGAGGAGAAGGCCTCCGGCGCCCACCGAATAGACTGTGCCCGCCACCGGGACCCAGGCCAGCACGCCGTCGATCCCAAGGCCGAACGGCCCCACGCCGATCAGCCGGTCCGAGAGCACCCGGATGCGGTCGGCCCGTCGCCAGGCGGTATGGGCGCGAAGCTGGTCCATAGAAGCCTAACGCCCTCCGCCGCGCACCGGGTTCCGCTAGAGCATTCCGCCCGCGGCGGCGTCGAGCAGAAGATAGAGCCGCCCCGCTTCGCCAGAGAGCAATTCGCCCATCAGCCGTCCCCCAGGGTCGCGCACCGCCGCATCATCGATCAGGGTCTTGTAGCGGCGCAGATAGATCTCGGTCTGGCGCTTGACCTCTTCGTCGGTGAAGAGCCGCCGGGCGATCCGGCGGGTGGCCGCCGGAGCCAGCTTCTTCACCACCTGGCGGGCGCCGTCCTCATCGCCGGCCTGCACGACCGCGGCGATCTCCTCGATCCGCCCTTTGGGCAGGAGCTTGGCCGGATCGACGCCCATGCGCGTCAGTTCCGCGCCCAGCGTGACCTCCAGCCGCTCCCCTTCGCCGTCGGCGCCGTCCAGGGAGGCCAGCAGGTCCTTCCAAGTCCAGGTCTCGGCTTCGGCAGGCTCGGCCTCGGCTTCGGGCTCCACAGGCTCGGCGCCCATCTCCGTAGGCGGCGCGCGGCCGCTGGCGGCGGCGAACACCGCGGAGAATTCCCGATCGGTAGCAGTCGGGGTCAGCTTCAGCCGCGCCCGCAGGCCAAGCTGCTGCGCCAGGGCGTCGCCCGGCGTCGCAGGCTCCAGCGTGGCCGATCCGAGCGGCTCCTCCAGTTCCAGGGGCTCGTCATCCTCCGAGACGGCCTCCGCCGGCGGGCGGGGCGCGACCGCGTCGGCCCCAGGGGGCGTCTTCGGGGCCGGAGGCGCGGCAGTCAGCGCCGCCGAAGCCAGGGGCGTCGGCGCCGCGGCGGCCACGGTTCCCATCAGCCGGACGGCCTCGGACAGCATGTCGAAATTGCGCCGGACGCGGTCCTGGAACGCCGCGTCGATGGCCTGGGCCTCCTCGGCCGTGCGCCGGGCCTGGGCCATCAGCTCGTCCATGCCCTGGGCCACGGCCGCCTTGACCTTCTCGGCCTGGGTGCGGGCCACGGCGGGCATCTTGGCGGTGCGCTCCTCCAGCTCGGACAGCATGGCGGCCAGTTCCGCCAGGGTGGCGCGGGCCGCGGCGGCCCCCTCGTCCAGCTTGCGGGCCGTGGCCGCGCCGGCCTCCTCGACCATCTTCGAGGATTGCTCGACGAGGGCCTTGGCCTCCTCCAGCCGGGCCTCAAACACCTGATTGGCGCGCTGGCCGGCGGTGAAGGCGGCTTCCGAAAGCTGCTCCACCTGCTCGCGGGCGGTGGCGGCATGGCGGGCGGCGGCGTCCCGGGTCTGGTCAGCGGCGGCGGACAGCGCCTCGATCGCCGCCCGGGTCTGGGCCTCCATCTTGGCGCGCTGTTCGGCGGCGGCCGCCGAGACCGCCTCCAGGGCGTGCAGGGTGGACTGGCCGAACTCCTCGCGCTCGGCCTTGGCGGTCTCGGCGAGATCGCGGAACTGCAAAGCCGCGTCCGCCATGAGCTGCCGCAGGGCCTCCCCGCCCCTGGTGGCCCGGTCGCTCATCTCGGCGGCCGACAGGCGGGCCTGGGCGATAAACTCCGCCAGGCGGGCGGCATGAGCCTCGGCTTCGGCGGAGAAGCTCTCGTGATCCGAGCGCAGGGCCGCGGCCAGGGTGATGAGCGCCGCCCGCTGTTCGGAGAGGCCGGCCTCCACCGCCCGCGCCTGTTCCGAGACGCCCACGCCGGCGGTCTCCAGGCGCGCGATGTGGCGCGTCAGGTCCTCGCCGGCGGTCCGGGCGGCGTCACTCGCCTCCCCGGCGGCGGCGGCCAGATCGGCGGCCCGGGCGGCCAGCGCCGTCTCGGCCTCGCGGATCTGGGTCTCCGCGAGGTCCGCGGCCTCGGCCACCATCTTGGCCTGCTGGGTGATGGCGTCGGCCACGCGGAGGGCCTGGGCGTCGAGGGTGTGGGCAAGACCGCCCATCTCGGTCCGCTCGCGGCTGAGCGCGCCGGCCAGCTCCTGGGTCGTGCGGACGGACTGGGCCGTGGCGTCCGCCAGCTTCTCGGTCTCGAGCGCCAGGGCTTCGCGCAGGGCCAGCAGGGTCTCGCGGGCGTCCTCGGCGGCGGCTCCGGCGCGGGCGACCTCGTCGCGCACCGACTGGGCGACCTGGCCGGCCCGGGCGGCGGCCACCACCGCAGGGGTCAGCATGTCCTCGGCCATGGCCTTGGCCCGGCGGGCCTCGAAGGCCAGCTTCTGCCCCTGGCGGATCATGAAGGCCGCGCCCCAGACGAAGGCCGCCGGGCCAATGGCCAGCAGGGCGAAGACCGCCAGGGCGAAACCGTCGTTCTGCAGCGGGGCGACGCCGCTCCGGTAGCCCACCGCGAAGGCGATCGGCGCAAGCGCCCACAGCGCCGAGACCGCCAGGGCGGCGACCCAGATCGGCCACCCGGGCGGCGGCGCCAGTTCCTCCAGGACCGCAGGCTCATAGGCCGGTTCAGGCTGGTATTCAGGGCGCGGCGCCGGGGTGCGAGCCTCTTGGGCTGGCACCGGCGCGACGGCCGCGCGCGGCTCCATCGGCGGCAGCGGTGAGGCCTCAGGCGCGGGGGTCTCGGGCGCAACAGGCGGGGCGGCCGGCTCGACGGTCGGCTCAGCTTCGAGACGCGGCCCCGCGCCGAAGTCCATCCGTTGTCGCCGCTTGGAGAATTTCATACGCGGCAATCCCCTTCCCGCTCACCCACGGGAAAGGATTACCCGCCCCGAAGGCAGACGCAAACAGCCGCCGCGAATCAGCGTGTGGATCAGCTCGGATGGTCGAGGGAGTTTCGGAGCCGGTCAGGCCCGGACGACGGCGGCCCGGCGTTGGTCCGGGCAGTCCTCGACCGGCTTGGCCACACGGTCGGAAATCCGCTGGGCGGCCTTGCGGGGCGAACGCGCCACGACGCGCTGCTCGGCGGCGGGCGCCGGGCGTTCGACGGCCGGGGCGTCCAGGGTGACGCCGAAATGCGAGAAGGCGACAGCGGACGAATGCACGACGACCGCGGCCACAACTTCCGTCAATGTCGCCATCGGCTCTCTCCCGATCCCAGCGCGACTCCGCCGAGCGGCGTTATACGGCAGGACAAGCTGCGCCGCACCCGGCGCCGCACCTTAAATTTCAGCAATGTTACGCAGCGAGGCGCTCCTTGAACGCCGCGCCCTCGTGAGTCAGCAGCCAGCGCTTGCGGGCCAGCCCGCCGGCATAGCCCGTCAGCGCACCGTCCGAACCGATCACCCGATGGCACGGCGCAACCAGGGCGACCGGATTGGCGCCATTGGCCAGGCCCACGGCCCGCACGGCGGTTGGCTGCCCCACGGCCCGGGCAAGCCGGGCATAGGTCCAGGTCTCGCCCACGGGAATGTCGCACAGGGCGCTCCAGACACGCCTCTGGAACGCGGTGCCCGCCCCGTTCCAAGGGACAGCGGACAAGGCATTGATATCGCCTGCGAAATAGGCTTCGAAGGCCGTACGAGCAGAGGTCTTCGCCTCGACCAGGGCCGAGGTCGGATAGCGCCGGGCGATCCAGGCCCGGAGGTGCGCCTCATAGTCGGCCCAGTTGACCGCCCTGAGCACGCCGGCGTCGTCAGCGACCAGCAGGGCGACGCCGATCGGCGTCTCCACCCGGTCCAGGATCAGGGTTTCAGGCGGCCTGGCGGTCTGAAGCAGCATCGGTCTTGGTCCTCTTGGTCTCGGACTGGGCCGCGTCATGGGCCCAGAGATGTTGGGCGGCGTAGGCACGCCAGGGACGCCAGCGCTCGGCGCGGGCCAGCAGGGCTTCGGGCGTCGGACGCTGGCCTGTCTCGTCGGCCATGGCCCGCAACAGAGCGATGTCCGCCCCCGGGAAGGCGTCCGGCTCGCGCAGTTCGCGCAGGGCGATGTACTGGGCCGTCCACTCCCCGACGCCGGGCAGGGCTTTCAGGGCGGCGATGGCGCTGGCGAGATCGGCCCTCGGCGTGAAGATGGCCGGGTCCTCGGCCACGGTGCGGGCCAGCGCCTCGAGCGCCGCGCCGCGCGCCCGCGGCATGCCCAGGGCGGCGATGTCCTGGCCCACCAGCCGATCTGCGCGGGGGAACACGCGGGTGAGCCCCAGGGCTGAGGCGGCCGGGTCGTCGATCGGCTCGCCATAGGCTTCGGTCAGCTTGCCGGCCAGCGCCCGGGCCGCGCCCACGGTGATCTGCTGGCCAAGCACCGCCCGGACGGCGAGTTCGAAGCCGTCCCAGGCGCCAGGCGCACGGAGGCCGGGACGGGCCGCGACCAGCGGCGCGAGCGCCCGGTCCTGCCCCAGGTGGTCGGCGATCAGGCCCGGATCGGCGGTCAGGTCGAACACCCGGCGCACCCGGGCGATCACGGCCGGCAGCGCCTTCAGCTTCGGGAAGCGGATCTCCGCGCTCAGGGCATCGTCGTCCGGCCGAGGCGTGACGATCACCACGCCGCGGACGCCGTCCACCTCCAGGGTGCGGGCGTAGCGCTGAGGCTCCACCCGTTCCACGCCGGGTATGGCCCGGTCCGCCAGGAAGCGGATGATGGCGCCCCAGTCATAGGGCGGTCGGTACGGCAGGCGCACGACGATGCCCTCCGCCGCCGGAATGTCCGCCTGCCGCGACCGGCGCAACTCGCCGGGCGGGCGGCCGAACAGTTGCTGAAACGTCTCGTTGAAGCGCCGCACGCTGCCGAACCCGGCAGCCAGGGCGACCTCGCCCATCGGCAGCCGTGTTTCCTGGATCAGCTGCTTGGCGAGCAGCACCCGCCGGGTCTGGGCCACCGAGATCGGCGAGGCCCCTAGGTGCTGGCGAAACAGCCGGCGCAGCTGCCGCTCGCCGACACCGAGGCGCGCCGCCAGGCTGTCGACGTCTCCGGTGTCGAGCGCTCCGCCCTCGATCAGCGCCAGCGCCCGGGAGACTGTGTTGGAGGTGCCGCGCCAGGCCCCGAGGTCCGGCGACGCCTCTGGGCGGCAGCGCAGACATGGCCTGTAGCCGGCCTCCTGGGCCGCGGCCGCGCTCGGGAAGAACCGCATGTTCTCGGGCTTCGGCGTCCGCGCCGGGCAGATCGGCCGACAATAGATGCCTGTCGTCTTCACCGCTCCGAAGATGCGGCCGTCAAACCGCGGGTCGCGGGTGACGAAGGCGCGCCGGCAGGCTTCGAAATCCATGTCCATGACCGGGAGGATGCGCCCCGGACGAGTTCAAGTCTCGCGGTTTTCGGACACAGATCAGACGCCGTTCGCGGCTTTCGGACGGCGGAAATCGCCCCGTCAGCCGGCCCGCACAGGCCTGCGGGTGACGACCCTCGGCGGATTGACCGCGCTCGGGCTGTCCGACGTCGGTCGCTGCCAGCGCCATTCATAGGGACTGAGCCACACCCAGCCGCCGTCGGTCAGCCGCCGGGGCGTCAGCGCATAGCTGCGGATCCACAGCGGGTCGGTATTGTCACGCACGGCGTTCGTACCTGGAATCAGAAGTCCCCCGCCGTGAGGATAGACGGCGCGCAGTCGCCGCGGGATGCGGCGTTCGCGTCCATCCACAGTTGTTAGCCGATGGCGGCGGCCAGGCGCTTGTCCCGGCCGATGGACCAGGCCGAAGCCAGATGGGCGATGATCGTCACGACCACCACGGGCACCAGGGCCAGGAAGGCGATCGACAGCGAATTGTCGCCATGCTCAGGCTTGGCCATGTCGGAGATGCGGCCCACGTAGACCGGCCCCGCGCCTAGGCCGATCAGGTTGAGCACGAACAGCAGCACCGCCCCGGAGATGGTGCGCCGGTTGGGCGGCACCGCGTTCTGGACCACCGCCAGGGCGGGCGCCAGGTAACAGTTGTTCAGCAGGGCCGGCACGGAGATGCACAGCAGGGCGATCTGCCAGGTCGGCGCATAGACGATGCCGAACCAGAACGGGATGGTGATCAGGAAGGCGATGGCCGGGATCCAGGCGAACCAGCGACGGTCCTTGGCGCCCAGCTTGTCGGCGATCCAGCCGGCGGCGAAGGTCCCGATCATGCCGGTGATGCCGAGCACCAGGCTATAGTAGGCGGCGACCTGTTCCAGGCGCATGCCCTTCACCCGCATCAGGAACGGCGGGTTCCAGGTGAGCGCCGCATAGCCCACGAAGGCCGAGAGGCCCGCGGCCAGGGCGGTCAGCACCAGAGTGCGGTTCGAGAAGAAGCCGCCGATCGCCGTCCAGATCGGCGGCGCCTTGGCATGTTCGGTCTGCCCATCAAGCAGCTTGTCCAGGCCGCCGCGCCGGGGCTCGCGCACCACCAGCAGCAGGACGAGGGCGAGGACGATGCCGGGCACGCCCATGACGAAGAAGGCCGTCCGCCAGCCATGTTCGGCGGCGATCCAGCCGCCCAGGGCCGAACCGAACATGGAGCCGGCGGGCACGCCCAGGGAGTAGATGGCCAGGGCGGTGCCGCGCTCCTCCGCCTTGAAGTAGTCCGAGATCAGCGAATAGGACGGCGGCGAACCGCCCGCTTCCCCGATGCCGACGCCCATCCGGTAGAAGGCCAGCTGGACGAAATTCGTCGCCGTGCCGCAGAGGGCGGTGAACAGACTCCAGAGCGCGCAGGCGCCGGAGATGATCCAGACGCGCCGCACGCGGTCGGCCAGCCAGCCCACGGGAATGCCGAAGCCCGTATAGAAAATGGCGAACACGATCCCGCCCAGCATGCCGAGCTGGGTGTCGTCGAGGTTGAGGTCCTTGCGGATCGGTTCGGCCAGGATCGAGACGATCTGCCGGTCGAGGAAGTTGAGCGTGTAGACGACCGCCAGCAGCCAGACGACCAGATAGCGGTAGCTGCCCGAAGCCTTGGGCGCATCAACGGCGTCGACGCTCATCGTTTCTCCCCCTGGTCACCCGCAAGGTCGGCGTTCCGACTCGAAAAACGGGTATGCGTTTCCCGCGCCCTTCTCGCAGGAACCTGGGCGTGCGCCAAGCCGGTTTTCGGGCGTCTCAGCGCCTGAGCGGAACCACCTTGCCGACGGCGCCGGGGGCCGCGCCGACGATGGCGGCCACCTTGCGCGCGAGCTCGTCTTCTCGGAACGGCTTCTGGATGATGCGCTCCTCGCCCACCTCGCGCAGAGCCGCGAGGTCCGCGAAACCGGTGATGAACAGCGCGCGCAGGCCGGGCCGCAGGGCCTGAGCCTCCCGCACCGTCTCGACGCCGTTCATGCCCGGCATGGCGTAATCCGCCAACAGCAGGTCCACCGCGGCGCCGCCGCGCAGGAGGTCGAGCGCGGCGTTGCCGCTGCCGGCCTCGATGACCCCATAGCCGAACTCGCGCAGCAGCGAGGCGGTCACCTCCCGCACGGCGCTGTCGTCGTCCACCAGCAAAATCGTCACGCCCGAGGGCACGGCCGGAGACTCCGCCACGGGATCGGATGTCTGCAGCGCCGGCGCGGTCTCCGCCCGGGGCAGGTAGACGCTGACTGTGGTGCCCTCGCCCACGCGCGTGCGGATGCTGACGCCGCCGCCCGACTGCTTGGCGAAGCCGTACACCTGGGCCAGCCCCAGGCCAGATCCGCGGCCGACGCCCTTGGTGGTGAAGAACGGCTCGAACGCCTTGGCGAGGACCTCGTCAGTCATGCCGTGGCCGGTGTCGCTCACCGCCAGCACCACATAATCTCCGGGGCCGGGTTCTTCGGGACGGTTGGGCGGCGCGGTCACCGTCACGTTCGCGGTCTCCACCGTCAGGCTGCCGCCCACTTCCATGGCGTCCCGGGCGTTGATGGCGAGGTTCAGGATGATCAGTTCGATCTGGGTCGGGTCCACCAGGGCCGACCAGAGGTTCGGCTTGAGCACCGTTTCCAGACGCACCGTCCCGCCCATGGTGCTCTGAAGCAGCTCACGCATGCTCTCGACCGTCTCGTTCAGATCGACGGCCTTGGGCTCCAGCTTCTGGCGGCGCGAAAAGGCCAGCATCTGGGCGGTCAGCTTGGCGCCGCGCTCCGCCGCCGAACGCATGTATCCGATCCGCTCCATCAGCTCGCCGTTCATCCCCTCGCGGGCGGCCGCCCGCTCGATGAAGCGGATGTTGCCGAGGATGACCGTCAGCAGATTGTTGAAGTCGTGGGCGACGCCCGAGGTGAGCTGGCCCACCGCCTCTAGGCGCTGCATTTGCCGCAGCTCCTTCTCCACCTGCTCGCGCTCGGCCATCTGAGCGGCGAGCTCGGCGTTGCGCTCGGCCAGGGCGGCGGCAGCGGCCTTTTCCTCGGTGATGTCGCGGCCGACGGCATAGAAGGCGTCGTCCTCCGGCGCGGCGGTCCAGGAGATCCAGCGCCAGGAGCCGTCCACGTGCCGCAGCCGGTTCTCGAAGCGCGGCGGCACGAAGCCGGCGGCCAGCGTCTTAACGGCCCGTTCGGCCTCGGCGGCATCGTCGGGATGGACAAGCAGGGTGAAATCACTGCCGACCAGGGTCGCCGGGTCATAGCCCAGAACCGTGCGCCAAGCCGGGTTCACCCGGCGCAGCCGCCCGTCGGTGGCGGCGGCCAGGAACAGGTCGCGGCTGAGCCGCCAGATGCGGTCGCGCTCTGCCGTGCGCTCGGTGACCTGCTGCTCCAGGTTGGCCGCCAGGCTCTCCAGCTCGCGCTTGGCCAGCCGCTCGGCGGTGACGTCCCGCAGGACGCCCGCGAGCCGGGTGCAGATTTCCCCGTCGAACTGGGCCTGGGCGCGAAGCTCCAGCCACTGCTCGGGGCCGCCCGACGGCAGGGTGCGGAACTCCTCCAACAGGCTCCCGCCCCCCTTGTAGCTCCAGGTGGAGGCGGCCGTCACCGCCTCGTCCAGGCGCGGGCGATCCGAGGGATGGACCATCGTCAGGAAGCGCCGATAGTCGACCTCCGCCTCGTCGTGCAGCCGGAGCAGCCGGCGGCAGCGCTCGTCCCACTCCAGCCGCCCGGAGCGCGGGTCGAGGTCCCATGCCCCAAGCTGGGCGCCCTCCATGGCGAGGCTCGCGCGCATCTGCACCCGAGCGAGCTCAGCCTCCGCCCGGCGGCGTTCCTCGCGCTCCTGCGCCTGCTCCAGCGCCCGTTCGATGGCGGTGGCGAGACGGGTCAGGTTGCGCTTGAGCACATAGTCCGCGGCGCCGCGCTTCAGGGCGTTGGTGGCGAACTCCTCCCCGACGACGCCCGAGACGAAGATGAACGGCACGTCGGGCCGCAGGGCCCGGGCGATGGTCAGGGCCGAGAGACCGTCGAAATCCGGCAGGGAATAGTCGGCCAGGATGATCTGGCAGGCCTCTTCCTCCAGCGCATGCACGAACTCCCGCCGGTTGGCGGCGCGGTGGACGCTGAACTTGAGGCCGGCCTTGTGCAGATGCGCGAGCAGCAGCTCGGCATCGATGTCGCTGTCCTCCAGAAAGAGGATGCGAACCGCCTGGCGCCGCGGACGGGACGCGTCAGCCATGGCTCCCCTTCGGCGGCGGCTCGTTGAGTATGGCCCAGAACATGCCGAGGTCCTGGATCGCTTCGAAGAAGGCGTTGAAATCCACTGGCTTCACCACGAAGGCGTTCACCCCCAGCTCGTAGCTGCGCAGCAGGTCACGTTCCTCGCGCGAGGAGGTGAGCATGACCACCGGGATCTGCCGCTGCACGGGGTTGGTCTTCACTTGCTCCAGCACCTCGAGACCGTCCACCTTCGGCAGCTTGAGGTCGAGAAGGATGACGGCGGGATCGCCCGGCTGCCTGTCGGCGTAGGCGCCGCGGGCGTTCAGATAGTCCAGGGCCTCGGCGCCGTCGCGCGCGACGATGATGTCATTGGCGAGCTGGCACCTGGCCAGGGCCGCCAGGGTCAGCTCGAGGTCGCGGGGACTGTCTTCGACAAGCAGGATGGGCCGCAGGTCAGCCAAGTTCGGTTGCTCCGTGGTTCTCCGCCGACTGACGCTTCGGCACGGTGAAAGTGAAGGACGCGCCTTCGCCGGGGACGGCTTCGGCCGTGACGGTCCCGCCGTGCCGGTCGATGACCCGCTTTACGAGCGCAAGGCCAATGCCCGTCCCCTCGAACTCTTCCGAGCGGTGCAGGCGCTGGAACACGCCGAACAGCTTGTGGGCGTAGGCCGGGTCGAAGCCCACGCCGTTGTCCGAGATGGTGTAGGCGGAAGCGTCCGGCCGGTCCTCGCCGGAAATGGCGATGACTGCGGGCTCGCGTCCGGCGGAGTATTTCAGGGCGTTATCGATCAGGTTCTGCAACACCTGACGCAGCATGGCCGGATCGGCCCAGGCGTCGGGCAGGTCGTTCACCCGCCATTCGATGGGCCGGCCCGCAAGCTCTGGCTCCATTGAGCGGCGGATTTCGGCCACCAGCTTCGCCACGTCCACGCGCGAGAGCTTAAGCCCTGAACGGCCGAGCTGCGAGAAGTTCAGGAGATCGTCCACCAGCCGCCCGGCCGACAGGGCCGCATCGGTGATGCTCCGCAGATAGCGCCGGGAGGTCTCGTCGAGATTGTCGCCGACCCGGTCGGACAGCAGTTCGGCGAAGCCCACCACGTGCCGGAACGGCGCGCGCAGGTCGTGCGAGATCGAATAGGAGAAGCTTTCCAGTTCGCGGTTGATCTCCACCAGCCGGTTGGTCAGCTCGGCCCTTTCCTCGGCCCTGCGCAGGACGAAGTTCTGGACCGAGACGCGGAAGCTGCGCGCGCTTTCCACCTCCACCGGCGTCCAGGGCGTGGCCCGCAGGCGCACCTGCTCCTTCCAGAGCGCGAACGACTTGCGCGGATGCAGGCGGTCGCCCAGTTCGCGCGGCTTCTGCGGCTCTCCGGCCCATTCCACCGTCCGCACCACCTCGGGCCGGAACCACATCAGCCAGTTGGCGTGCAACTGGGAGATGGAGACGGCCAGCAGGCCGCTGGCCTGGGCGGCGAAGGCTTCGGCCTCGGGCCAGCGGGCCGCCATGCTGTCAATGGCGATCTCGTCTCGGCCTTCCTCGGCCAGCCAAGCCGCGATCCGACGAATCTCGTCGTCCGAGGGCGTAGAGCCCACGGACAGGACGCCCTCCTCGGTGACCACCGCGGCCCCCGCGGCGCCCGTCACCTGCTTCCAGAGGTCGGCGGCGCTGGCGAGGCCGGCCTGATAGTTCTGCGCCTCGGACAGCAGCGAGACGAGCTCGCTCTCCACCTGCTTCAGGGCCAGGCGACCGGCGGTCCGCAGGGCCTGCTCGCGGGCCTCCACCTGCAACGACAGCATCTGGCCCAGCACGCCGCAGGCGGTGCGGATCTGGGCGTCCACCCGGCGGGGCTCGCGGCTGTGCCCCGAGATCAGCCCCCAAAGCTCACCCTCGACCAGGATCGAGATCGACATGGACGAGCCGGTGCCCATGTTGCGCATGTATTCGAGGTGCACCGGCGAGACGCTGCGCAGCGCCGCGAAGCTCAGGTCGAGGGGCCGGCCGTCCACGGGGCTCAGGGCCGGTTCGATCGGGACCGGCTCATAGGTGGCGTTGGGGATCAGCCGCAGACGGTTCAGCTTGTACAGCTCCCGCGCCTGGGCGGGGATGTCCGCCGCCGGGAAGCGCAGGTTGAGATAGGACGGCAGCACGTCGTTGCCGTCCTCGGCCAGGACGGTGCCGACGCCTTCGGAATCGAAGCTGTAGAGCAGCACCCGGTCGAAACCGGTCAGCGCCCGCACCTCCCGCACCGCCAGGTCGGCCACGGCGACGATGTCGCCGGCCTCGCCGACCGCGTCCAGGAACCGCCGAAGCCGCGGATAGAGCCCCTCGCGCACCTCGGCGTCGGCCGCCGAGGGGACTTCGAACTCGACGATGACGCCCTGGGCCGTGCGATGGGCCGAGACCTGCAGGATGCGGTCCCCGAGGGTCAGGGTGCGCATGAGCGACGGCTCGGCGGCCACGTCCCAGGCCCGCAGCTCGGCCGCGAGCGCCTCAGGCAGCGCCCTCACAAAGCCGGTCACCTCGGGCAGGTTCACGCTGGCCTGCAGAACCTCCAGAGTGTCCGGGGCCACGACCACCAGGGCGCCGTGCGGCTGGATGCCGCCCGGAATGCGGATCGGCTCTGCGGCGCAGGCGTCCAGGTCGATCGTCGCTGTGGCGTCGTTCATGCGATCCAGGCCTCCAGCACCTCGAAGGTGCGCCGCGCTCCCACGATCGCAGTTCCATGCGTCGCCTCGGGCAGGCGGGCCTCGGCGAAGGCATGAAACGCCCGCCACATGGCCCCGGTTTCACGCCCGTAGGGGTTGAAGTACGTCAGCCCGCCCTCCGGCGTCCAGTCGGCCTCGGCCAACGCTCGGGAGATCAGCTGTCCTCCGAGGGTGGAGCCTTCCATCACATAGAGCGAGCCCAGGGCCGCCGCCTCGCAGCCCGCCAGGTCCGCAGCCGCCAGGCAGGCCGGAAGATGCTCCATCTCATCCAGAGACGCCCCGAGGGCGGCGAGGTCCCGTCGCAGGTGCGGCAGGCGCGTGCGCTCCTCCAGGAAAGCGCGCAGGCCCGGGTGGCGGCGGACGGTGCCTTCCCAGACCACATGGAACCCGTGGAACCGCTCCAGCACATGGCGGAACCGCTCCTGCTGGAGCGGCGCGCGCAGCAGGTCCAGCGCCGCCTCCAGGCGAGCGTGCGCGTCCGCCGTCTCCCGTCTCAGGCGGAGGGCCAGGGCGCCACTGGCGCGGTCAGGAGTTCGGGCAGCCGAAATCACGGGCGGAAACACTCCAGTTTCGCGCCCCTCCCCGACGCTGGGAACTTGAAGCGGAAGGCGCTGCCGGAGGCAAGTCGGCTGCGGCGTCAACACAACTGCGGGCGCGTGGAGAAATCCTGAGCCGCCCTCGCCTTGCCCGCCGCAAGGCGGTCATCTAACTCACCGCCCAGGGCCAGCCTGCTCGCCACCCCGGCGAACAGGAATCTTCAATCCTTGCTGTAAGGTCCGCTTCATGGACGCCCGCGTCCTCGCCCGTTCAACGAACCCCGAAGGCGCCTTGTCCCGCCAGACGCTCACCCACCTGCAACGGCTCGAAGCCGAGAGCATCCACATCATGCGCGAGGTGGTGGCCGAATGCGAGCGGCCGGTGATGCTCTATTCCATCGGCAAGGACTCGGCCGTCATGCTGCATCTGGCGGCCAAGGCGTTCTATCCCTCCAAGCCGCCGTTCCCGCTACTGCACGTGGACACCACCTGGAAGTTCCGGGCGATGTACGAGATGCGCGAGCGGATGGCCCGCGAACTGGGCTTCGAACTCCTGGTCCACAAGAACCCCGAAGCCGTGGCCCGGAACATCAATCCGTTCACCCACGGCAGCGCTCTGCACACCGACATCTGGAAAACCGAGGGCCTGAAGCAGGCGCTCGACAAGTACGGCTTCGACGCCGCGTTTGGCGGCGCCCGGCGGGACGAGGAGAAGTCCCGGGCCAAGGAGCGCATCTTCTCGTTCCGCTCGGCGGGCCACCGGTGGGACCCGAAGAACCAGCGCCCCGAGCTCTGGCGGCTCTACAACACCCGGAAGAACCCCGGCGAGAGCATCCGGGTGTTTCCGATCTCCAATTGGACCGAGCTCGACATCTGGCAGTACATCTTCCTCGAGAACATCCCGATCGTGCCGCTCTATTACGCGGCCGAACGGCCGGTGGTTGAGCGTGACGGTACGCTCATCATGGTGGACGACGAGCGCTTCCCGCTGCGCGAGGGCGAAATCCCGCAGATGAAGTCGGTGCGCTTCCGCACCCTGGGCTGCTACCCGCTCACCGGCGCGGTAGAGAGCACTGCGTCCACCCTGCCCGAGATCATCCAGGAGATGCTGCTCACCACCACGAGCGAGCGCCAGGGCCGCATGATCGATCACGATCAGGCCGCCTCCATGGAGAAGAAAAAGCAGGAGGGCTACTTCTGATGGCCCACCAGTCCGCCCTCATCGCCGAGGACATCGAGGCGTATCTGAAGCAGCACGAGGTGAAGAGCCTGCTGCGCTTCATCACCTGCGGCTCAGTGGACGACGGCAAGTCGACCCTGATCGGCCGCCTGCTCTACGACTCCAAGATGATCTTCGAGGACCAGCTCGCGGCCCTCGAAGCCGACTCCCGGCGCGTAGGCACGCAAGGGGGCGATATCGACTTCGCCCTGCTGGTGGACGGCCTCGCCGCCGAGCGCGAACAAGGCATCACCATCGACGTCGCCTACCGGTTCTTCTCAACCGACAAGCGAAAGTTCATCGTCGCCGACACGCCCGGCCACGAACAATACACCCGCAACATGGTCACCGGCGCCTCCACCGCGGACGCCGCCGTGATCCTCATCGACGCCCGCAAGGGCGTCCTCACCCAGACCCGGCGACACAGCTTCCTGGTCAGCCTGCTGGGCATCCGCCACGTGGTCCTGGCCATCAACAAGATGGACCTCGTGGGCTGGAGCCAGGAGGTGTTCGACACCATCGTTGCCGAGTACCACGACTTCGCGGCCCAGATCGGCATCCGCGAGTTCACCGCCATCCCCATGTCGGCGCTCAAGGGTGACAACATCACCGCCCCCTCGGCCAACACGCCTTGGTACGCCGGGCCGCCGCTGATGCGCTGGCTGGAAGACGCGCCGGTCGAGGACGACCTGCAGGAAAAGCCGTTCCGGATGCCGGTGCAGTGGGTGAACCGGCCCAACCTCGACTTCCGGGGCTTCTCCGGCCAGATCGCTTCGGGCGTCATCGCCCCGGGCGACAGGGTGAAGGTCCTGCCCTCCGGGCGGGAAAGCATCGTCGAGCGGATCGTCACCCTGCGCGGGGACCTGGACCGGGCGGTCACGGGCCAGTCGGTGACCCTGACCCTGGCCGACGAGATCGACATCAGCCGCGGCGATGTTCTGGCGGCGGCCGGCGCTCCGCCGGAGGTAGCCGACCAGTTCGAGAGCACCATCGTCTGGTTCGACGACGAGCCGCTGCTGCCCGGCCGGCCCTACCTGCTGAAGCTCGGGACGCGGACGGTCACCGCCCAGATCACCGAGCCCAAGCACAAGGTGAACGTGAACACGCTTGAAAAGCTGGCGGCCTCGCGGCTGGAACTGAACGAGATCGGCGTGTGCAACCTGGCGCTTTCCGCGCCCATCGCCTTCGATCCCTATGCCGAGAACAAGGACCTCGGCGGCTTCATCCTCATCGACCGGTTGTCCAACCGCACGGTGGGCGCGGGGATGCTGAGCTTCGCCCTGCGGCGCAGCCAGAACATCCACTGGCAGGCCCTCGACGTGGACAAGCAGGCCCGCTCGGCCCTCAAGGGGCAGAAGGCCCGGGTCGTGTGGTTCACCGGCCTGTCCGGCGCCGGCAAGTCGACCATCGCCAACCTGGTCGAGAAACGCCTGCACGCCGAGGGGCGGCACACCTACCTGCTCGACGGCGACAACGTCCGGCACGGCCTGAACAAGGACCTGGGCTTCACCGAGGAAGACCGCGTCGAGAACATCCGCCGGGTGGCCGAGGTCGCCAAGCTGATGGTTGACGCCGGCCTGATCGTGCTGGTCAGCTTTATCTCGCCCTTCCGAGCCGAACGGCAGATGGCCCGCGAGCTCATGGGCGAGCGCGAGTTCGTCGAGGTGTTCGTCGACACGCCCCTGGCCGAGGCCGAGAAGCGGGACGTCAAGGGCCTCTACAAGAAGGCCCGGGCGGGCGAGCTGAAGAACTTCACCGGCATCGACAGCCCCTACGAGCCGCCGGAGAATCCGGAGATCCGCATCGACACGACCCGGACCTCCCCCGAGGAGGCGGCCCAGGCGATCTTCGACTGGCTGGAAGGCGGCTTCGATCCGGGGATCTAGCGACGAGCCGCGTCCACCAGGGCGCGGATCGCCCAACGCTTCACGTCCCGCGCCTCGGCCGGGCCGAGCTGCAGCACGTCCTTGAACACCACCATGGCCTCGGTGCCGATCAGCACCGCCAGGGCCCGGGCAAGGCGCGTCCTGGCCGGGGGCGAAAAGTCGGCCCCATCCAGCGCGGCCTCGATCAGCGGCGTGCGCCGGTTCTGACGCCGGGGCGAGGCCTCGCCGTCCAGGGCCTGGGCCATGGAGTTGGCCAGCATCATCCGGAACTGCGGCTCGTGCGCGTCGAGCAGCTCGTCCAGGGCCGCGTCCAGCCGCTCCAGCCGCGCCACCGGATCGGGGCCGACGCCCTGGTACAGCGCGTCCGGCTCGGGCATGGCCACGTCCAGCGAGGCCTCCACCAACAGCGCCTCGATGCTCGGGAAGTAGCGGTAGGCGGTCGCCCGCGAGACCAGCGCCGCTTCAGCCACCTCCTCCAGGCTGGGCCTGCGTCCTTCCTTCGTCATCCGCGCGGCGGCGTCCAGGAGCGCTTGGCGCGTGCGCCGCCGCTGGTTCTCGCGGCTCACTGCGGAAGCTGCTGGTGGATGGCGGCGAGGTCCAGCCAGACGTTCTCGCGCCGGATGTCGCCGTTCTCGGCGAATTCGATCACGTGCAGCAGGCGGAACTCCAGCGGCCGCCCGCGCCCCTCAAGGCCGAACGGCCGGCCTACGGCCCGGCCCCGCCACAGGGATTCGTCGACGAGGAAGTCCTCGCCGTAGAGCCGTCGCAGGCATTCGATCCGGCCGTCGGCCAGATCGGCGAACAGGGCCTCATAGAAGGGCCGTGCGCCCTCCCGACCGTGGGTCGGCCCCGTCGGCCAGCCCACGATGTCGTGTTCGGCGTCGGCGTGCATCGTGGCCAGCACGCCCTCCACATCGTCCGCCTGTTCGAAGGCGAAATGCTCGTCGATCTTCCGATCCATCTGCGCGCGCGTGAGCGCCATCTCCCAACCCTCCAATCCGATTGAGGGCGAGATAGCGAGACAATTGTCTCACGTCAAGACGCTCGTCTCAGGCGAGCTCGCGATCAGAACTCCAGCACGATCTTCCCGAAGTGCTCGCCCGCCCCCATGGCTGCGATCGCCGACTTCGCTTCGGTCCAGGGATAGACCTTGTCCACCACAGGCCGGATGCCGTGCAGCTCGATGAAGCGGCACATGGCTTCGAACATGTCCCGGGAGCCTACCGACAGACCCTGCAGCCGGGCTGAATTGCCGATCAGGGCGGCCGGATTGAACGGCTCGCCGGCGCCGGCGACGATGCCGATGACCGCGATGTGGCCGCCGATCCGGATGGCCTTCATGCTCTCCTGGATGGTGCCGCCGCCGCCGACCTCCATGATGAAGTCGGCCCCCACGCCGCCTGTGACCTCCCGCACGGCCTTCGACCACTCGGGGGTGGTCTTGTAGTTGACGAGATGATGCGCCCCGAGCGCCTTGGCGCGCTCGAGTTTGGCGTCCGAGGACGAAGTGATCAGCGTCCGCAGGCCGGCCCGGGCGGCGAACTGCAGGCCGAAGATCGAGACCCCGCCGGTCCCTTGCAGCACCACCGTATCGCCCGGCTCCAGCCGGGCGTCGTAGAAGAGGCCGCGCCAGGCAGTGAGCGCCGCGCACGGCAGGGTCGCCACTTCATGGTCGGTGAGGAAATCGGGGACCTTCGCAAGGCCCTCCTGACTGAACACCTGCAGTTCAGCGCCTGCGCCGGGGATCGGAAAGCCCAGGGCGCTCGTCAGCTTCTCCAGGGTCGGCGGCCCCGAGATCCAGTTCTGGAAGAACAGGGTGGAGACGCGGTCGCCCGGCTTGAAGCGCGTCACACCCGGGCCGATCGCCTCCACATAGCCGCAGCCGTCCGAGAAGGGCGTGATGACGTCATTGGCGCTGGCCGCCGCCCGCCCGTACATGCCGTGGATCATCAGGAAGTCGCGGTAGTTCAGCGAGCACGCCTTCATCCGCACCAGCACCTGGCCGTGGCCGGGCGTCGGATCGGGCGCTTCCACGACCTTGATGGCGTCCGGCCCCCAAGGGGCGGTCACTTGCAACGCACGCATTCTGGTTTCCTCCGCTTGGAGGCATCATGGGGAGGCCCCCGCGGCCTCCGCAACCGTGTCGCAACGTCAGCCGCGCGCCGAGGGCAGGACCGGCGCCTTCCCCCATTGGGCGGGGTCGTGGCCGAACACCATCACCGTGCCGGGCTCGCGCAGGGCCAACAGGGCGTCCAGCGAGCGCCCCATGGCCGCATGGTCGGCGCCGGCCGGGAACGCCCGGGTCTGCACCACCTCGCCATGGTAGCAGGCGTCCGCCACCAGGATGTGGTCGCCCTCTGCGCTCCGCACCCGCATCGACTGATGGCCAGGCGTATGGCCGAAGGTGGGAAGCAGGGTGACCGTTCCGTCGCCGAACAGGTCATGCTCCCCGTCAACCAGCTTCACATCGTGGCCGAGGTCGAAGAACCGCTTGGGCATGGCGTAACGGCGACGCATCTCCGCGTCGGCCCCCGCCGCCCATTCCCGGGCCTGGACCACCACCGTGGCGTTCGGCAGGGCGTGCAGGCCGCCGGCGTGGTCGAAATGCAGGTGCGAGAGCGCCACGTAGCGGACCCTGGCCGGGTCGATGTCCAGCCGCTCCAGGGCGGGACCGACCAACTGGTCCGGCTGGACGGTGGCGTCGAGGCCGTAGTTCCGCAAACCCTGGAGATAGGGGTCCTCGCGGTCGCACAGCTCCGCATGCAGACCGCAGTCGAAGAGGGCCACGCCGTCAGGATGTTCGATCACATAGAACGGGATCGGCACAGCCACCCGCTCGGCCTTCATGCCGAGGCCGGAACCGGGACTGTGAAACTGACCGCACACGCAACCGAACAGCCGGATCGTCATCGCCCGCCTCCCTCAGGGCGCGAGCCTAGGCCGCCGCGCCGGCCAAGGTCCAGAGCCGGTCAGCGGTCCAGCCGGCCGATGGCGTAGAGCCTCAGCGCCCCCGCCGTCCCCGCAAGGCACATGGCCGCCATCAGGAGGTAACCCTTGGCGCCGAAGTGGTCGAACAGCGGGCCGGAGGCCAGGGTCGCAAGGCCCATGAGCACGCCCGAGGACAGGGCCGAGTTGACGGTCTGGGCGGCCGATGCGTTGCGGGACGTCGACAGTCGCTCGGTGAGCTGGAGGGCCGCCAGGAACGTCGCCGCATAGGTCAGGGCGTGCAGGGCCTGCAGCGGGAACAGCAGCCACAGCGGCGGCGAGAACGCATAGGCGCCCCAGCGCACGACCCCGGCCATACCCCCCAGAACCAGCAGCCGCCGGGCGCCCAGCCGGCGCCGCCACGGCTCCAGGAACCAGAAGAAGCCGATCTCGCCCGCGACGCCCACGGCCCAGAGCACCCCGGTGGTGCTCTCGGGAATGCCCTCGGCGCGCCAGGAGAGCGCCGAGAAGCTGTAGTAGAAGGCGTGGGCCGACTGGATGGCGCCGGCCGAAGCCACGGTCAGCATGAAGGCCGGATCGCGGATCAGCTCGCCAAGGCCTGCCCAGCGGTCTGCGAAAGCCGTGCGCTGTCCCGCCTCATGCACCGGGTCGGGCGGCAAGAGCGCCCGTGCCATGAGCCCGGCCAAGGCGGCGGCGGCGGTGATCCAGACCAGCACCACCTCGGCCGACCCGCGGGCAAGCAGCCAGCCGACCACCAGATTGGCCACGATGAAGGCCGCCGAGCCCATGCCGCGGGGCCAACCGTAGTTGAAGCCGTCCCGCCGGGCGCGGGAGAGCACGATGACGTCCGTGAGCGGCGAGATGGTGGAGAAGGTCGTCGAGGCCGCAAACCACAGAACCGCCCACCCCGCAAATCCCCACGGCAGAGCCATCAGACCATAGATGACCGCCACGGCGAGGCCCAGGAGTGCGAGCGCGGTCCGGCGCAGGGCGAAGCTGTCGGCCCACAGGGCGATGAGCGGCGCAGAGATCACCCGCACCATCATCGGCAGCGACAGGATCAGTCCGATCTGCGCGCCCGAGAGGCCCTGGTGGGCGAACCACACCGGCATGTAGGGCGAGGCGGCGCCGGTCCCGACGAAGACCGCCGCGTAGAACAGGCCCATCTTCATCGGCGGAGACATGCCGCGGGGATACACGGAGTCGCCTCCGCCCGCGCGGCGACGTAAGCTCCCGGCAAAGAACAGACAAAGGGAGGCGGCGATGGACCGGGCGGACAGCCAGGATCGGGCGCTGCGGGCGCGCGCGGAGGCGGTGATCCCCGGGGGCATGTACGGCCACCAGTCCACGGTCCTGCTGCCGGACGACTATCCGCAGTTCTTCGCCCGTGGCGAAGGCGCCCACATCTGGGACGAGGACGGGCGGCGCTACCTCGACCTCATGTGCGCCTACGGGCCCAATCTGTTCGGCTACGCCAATCCCGAGATAGACGCCGCCTTCGTCCGCCGGCTGGGTCTCGGCGATACGCTTACGGGGCCGACCGCCCTGATGGTCGAGCTGGCCGAGGCGCTCACCGCCCTGGTGAGCCACGCCGACTGGGCGATCTTCTGCAAGAACGGCACCGACGCCACCTCCATGGCGCTCTCGATCTCGCGGGCCCACACGGGAAGGCGGGTCGTGGTCCGGGCCAGGGGCGCCTATCACGGCGCCGCCGCCTGGTGCACGCCGCGGCCGGCGGGCGTCATCGACAGCGATCGGGCCCACCAGCTCTTCTGCGACTACAACGACGTGGCCAGCCTGGAGGCGGCGGTGGCGGAGGCGGGCGACGATCTGGCCTGCATCTTCGCCGCCCCGTTCCGCCACGACGCCTTCGTGGACCAGGCTGAGCCGGACCCGGCCTACGCCTGCCGCGCCCGCCAACTCTGCGACGAACGCGGCGCCCTGCTGGTGGTCGACGAGGTCCGCGCGGGCCTCAGGCTCGCCCGCGACTGCTCATGGAGCCGGCTGGGTGTCCAGCCGGACCTGTCCACCTGGGGCAAGTGCATCGCCAACGGCCACGCCCTGTCGGCCCTGCTGGGATCGGACAAGGCGAGGTCCGCCGCCGCCTCGGTCTATGCCACGGGCTCGTTCTGGTTCCAGGCGGCGCCCATGGCCGCGGCTCTGGAGACCCTGAGGCTGGTGCGCGAGACGGACTATCTGGAGCGGATCACGGCCCTGGGCGAGCGCCTGCGCGTCGGACTGGACGAACGGGCCCGAGCCGCCGGCTTCGGCTTCCGCCAGACGGGGCCTGCGACCCTGCCGCTGTTCCTGTTCGACGACGACCCAGACCTGCGGAAAGGCTTCTGCTTCGCCAGCGCCATGCTGGCCCGCGGGGTCTATGTGCATCCCTGGCACAACATGTTCATCTGCGCGGCCATGACCGAGGCCGACATCGATTCCGCCCTCGACGCCGCCGAGAGCGCCTTCGACGAGCTGAGGCGCAGAGCCGGCGCCCTGCCGCCCGTGGAGAAGCTCGCCTTTCTGACCGCTGGAGCTCGCTGAATGGACGATTATTCCGAGTACGACGGCCTGGGCCTGGCCGAGCTGGTGCGCAAGCGCGAGGTCACGCCCGCCGAGCTCACCGAAGCCGCCATCGCGCGTATCGAGCGGCACAACCCCACGCTCAACGCCGTCGTCCACAAGGCCTATGACGAGGCCCGCCAAACGGCCGCCTCCGACCTGCCGGACGGCCCGTTCCGCGGCGTGCCGTTCCTGATCAAAGACCTCGGCGCCCAGGTGAAAGGCTGGCCGCGCACCTCGGGCAGCAACTTCGCCCAGGTCGCCGCCGACGCCGCCGACAGCGAACTGATCCGCCGCTACCGCGCCGCCGGCGTGGTCCTGCTCGGCAAGACCAACACCCCCGAGTTCGGCATCCCGGGCGTCACCCACTCCGAACGGCTGGGCTCGTGTCGCAATCCGTGGAACCCCGACCACATCTCGGGCGGCTCCTCGGGCGGGGCGGCCTCGGCCACGGCGGCCGGCATCGTCCCCCTGGCCCATGCCAGCGACGGCCTCGGCTCCATCCGCATTCCCGCCGCCTGCTGCGGGCTGTTCGGCCTGAAGGTCACCCGCGACCGCACGCCCATCTGCGAGGTGACGGACGGGGCGCTGGGCTTCTCCGTGCACCATGTGGTCAGCCGCACCGTCCGCGACAGCGCCGCCATGCTGGACGCCACCGGCTACGCCCAGGCGGCCGATCCGTTCCAGGCGCCGGCCAAGGAGGGGCCCTATCTGGCCGAGATCGAAAAGAGCCCCGGCCGCCTTCGGATCGCCTGGTCCGCCGAGACGCCGAGCGGCCGACCGATCCCCGAAGAGATGCAGGCCGCCCTGCTCCGCACCGTGGACCTGCTGAAAGGCCTGGGCCACGAGGTGTTCGAACGCGGCCTCGGCGTCGACTACCGCGAGCTCTATCGCGCCCAGAGCCTGGCCAGCGCCTCCAACTTCTCGGCCAACATCCAGCGGTGGATCGACCACCTCGGCCGGGAGCCCGAGGAGCACGAGCTCGGCCCCCTCGCCCGCCGCGCCTATGAGGCCGGCAAGCGTCTGACCGGCCAGCAGGCCTTCTGGGGGTTCCAGCAGCTGCGGCTGATGAACCGTCAGATCCTCGCCGCCTTCGAGGACTTCGACGTCTATCTCTCCCCGGTGATGGCCACGCCCGCGCCCCGCGCCGACTGGCTCGACCCGCTGATGGACGACCTGCGCGAGTTCGACCGCCGGCAGGCGGCGACCTACCCCTACACGCCGCCGTTCAACTTCACCGGCCAGCCGTCCATGTCCGTGCCGCTGTGGGGATCGGCGGACGGCCTGCCCATCGGCATGATGTTCAGCGGCCGCTTCGCCGACGAGGCGACGCTGTTCCGCCTCGCCGCCCAGCTTGAGAAGGAAGTCCCCTGGAAGGACCGCCGGCCGGCGGTGTGGGGCTGATGCGCGCCATGTTTGTTCTCGCCGCCCTGCTGGGCCTCGCGTGTGTGGGCTTCGGCGCCTTCGGGGCCCACGGCGTCACCGATCCCAAGGCGCAGGAGTGGCTGCGCACGGGGGCGCTCTACGGCTTCGTTCATGTGTTGGCGGTGTTCGCCACCGCCCAGTTCGGCTCGCGTCTCGCGCCGCCGCTGTTCCTGGCCGGGGTCGTGGTGTTCTCCGGCTCGCTGTTCGCCATGGGCCTGGGTGCGCCGCGAATCCTTGGGGCGATCACCCCCATCGGGGGCGTCAGCTTCATGGCTGGCTGGGCCGCCGTCGCCTGGGCGGCGGCGCGCGGTCAGGCCTGAGACTTGGCCGCGGCCCTGGGCAAGGCCAGCTGTCGCAGCGCCAGCATCGATCCGCCCAGGGCTAGCAGCATGACGATGGCCATCGGCCGCGGCGTGCCGTCGTGGAAGACGCCGGCCAGGCTGGACGCAAGCGCCCCCGCCCCGAACGACAGTCCGCCCAGCAGGGCCGAGGTGGAGCCGGCGCGCCTGGGATCGACGCTGAGCGCCCCGGCGGTGGTGTTGCCGCCCATCAGGCCGTAGCTCGCCAGCACCAGGAACAGGAGCGGCAGCACCGTCCAGCGCTCGCCAAGGCCCGTGATCGCGAAGAAGGCCAGCGCCAGGGCGAAGGCCACCGCCAGGACGCTGACACGGGCCAGCACCTGATCCGGCGTGAGGGTGCGCAGCAGCCAGCGGTTCACTTGGTTGGCGCCGATGACCCCCGCCGCATTGACGCCGAACAGCCAGCCGAAAGCCTGGGGCGAAACCCCATAGGTCTCAATGAGCAGCTCGGGCGAGCTCGCGATGTAGGTGAAGAGCGTGGCCCCGTTCAGCGCCCCGGCCAGGGCGTAGCCAACCAGCCGCGGCTGGCGCAGGAGCGCCGCATAGGCCTTGAGCGGCGTCTCCGAGCGCGCCTGGAGGGTCGTCTCCTCGCTGCGGGATTCCTTCAGCCGCAACAGGGCCGCCACGCCGAGCACCACGCCGCAGAAGGCCATGAACCAGAAGTTTAGCCGCCAGCCCCCGAAGCTCAGCAGCACCCCGCCTAGCAGCGGCGCGAGGATCGGCGCGAGCCCCATGACTAGCATCAGCAGGCTCAGCACCCGCGCCGTGTCGCGATGGTCGAAAAGGTCCCGGACGATGGCCCGGGAGACCACGGCCCCCGCGCAGGCGCCCAGGGCCTGGATGAAGCGCCCCGTCAGGAGCTGCCCCGCCGAGGCGGCCAGGGCGCACCCCGCCGAGGCAAGGATGAAGATCGCGATGCCCACCAGCACGGCCGGGCGGCGACCGAAACGATCCGAGGCCGGCCCGTAGAAGAACTGGCCGATGGCCATACCGGCCAGGAAGGCCGCCACCGTCGCCTGGGTCTCGCCGGCGCTGGCCCTCAGGTCGGCGCCTATGGCCGGCAGGCTCGGCAGGTACATGTCGATGGCCAGCGGTCCGAGCCCGGTGAGGGCCCCCAGCATGATCACTAGGCCCCACGGAACCTTGGCCGGCGAAGAAGTATCCTTGGCGTACGTCACGACAGATGCCCTAGTGCGGATGGCGCCGCGGCCAAAGCCCATTCGTGGCGAAGCCTGTGGGCCACGACAGATTAGGAGGGGAAGCCAAGTGTCCGCGCTCGAAAACATGATGCCGGCGCCGAACCGCGTTCGGGTGAACGGGATCGAACTCGCCTACTACGAAGCCGGCCCCCGCGAGGGCGTTCCCATCGTCCTGTGCCACGGCTTCCCCGAACTGGCTTTCTCCTGGCGTCACCAGATCAAGGCCCTGGCCGACGCCGGCCGCTGGGTGATCGCGCCCGACCAGCGGGGCTACGGCTTGTCGGACAAGCCCACGGCCGTCACCGACTATGACCTTGAGCATCTGACCGGTGACCTCGTGGGTCTGCTGGACCATCTCGGTGTCGAGAAGGCGATCTTCTGCGGGCACGACTGGGGCGGGTTTGTCGTCTGGACCATGCCGCTCAAGCACCCCGACCGCGTGGCGGGCGTGATCGGCCTCAACACTCCGTTCCAGCCGCGGGCTCCCATTGATCCCATCGCCATCTTCCGGCGCCGCTTCGGGCCGGACATGTACATCGTCTGGTTCCAGACGCCCGACGAGCCCGAGGCCGTGCTGGGCGAGGACGTCGAACGGACCATGCGCTTCTTCATGCGCAAGCCGGCGGCCCTCCGGACCGTAGCCCAGCCCACCGAGGGCGGCTCGACCTTCGCCTTCCGTGATCTCATCCGCGCCTGGGACGGAAAGACCGGGGGCGATCCGTTCCTGACGCCCGAGGAACTGGCGGTCTTCGTGGAGGCTTTCCAGCGCGGCGGCTTCTTCGGCCCGGTGAGCTGGTACCGCAACTTCACCCGCAACTGGGAACGGGCTGAGGGCGATCCGATGCGCCTCGATGGCGTGCCCTGCCTGATGATCACCGCCGAGCTCGACGCCGTCCTGACGCCCGAGATGGCCGAGCCGATGAAGGGGCTGGTCGGCGATCTTGAGATGCACATGGTGGCCGGGTCCGGCCACTGGACCCAGCAGGAGAAGCCGGAAGAGGTGAACCGGCTCATCCTCGGCTGGTTGGACAAGCGGTTCCCGAAGTAGACTAGGCGCATGGAACGCAACACGCCCTCGCCCGCCGTCTCCGCCTCTCAGCACCGGCGGGGCCTCTTCCCCGAGAACGAGCCCTACGCCCAGGGCTGGCTGGCGACCGGCGGCCCGCATGAGATCTTCTACGAGGAGTGCGGCAATCCCGATGGCAAGCCTTGCGTGATCCTGCACGGCGGTCCGGGCGGGGCGATCAACCCGACCATGCGGCGGTTCTTCGATCCGATCAAATGGCGCATGGCGCTGTTCGACCAGCGCGGCTGTGGCCGCAGCCGGCCGAACGCCAGCCTCGAGGACAACACCACCTGGGCCCTGATCGAAGACATCGAGCGCCTGCGTGAGCACCTCGGCGTCGAAAAGTGGTGCGTGTTCGGCGGCTCGTGGGGCTCCACCCTCGCCCTCGCCTACGCCATCACCCACCCCGAACGGGTTGAGAGCCTGATCCTGCGCGGCGTCTTCCTGCTCACCGAGCGCGAGCTGCGCTGGTTCTACCAGGACGGGGCGTCGATGCTGTTCCCGGACGCCTGGGCCCGCTTCTGCGCGCCGATCCCCGAGTCCGAGCGGGGCGACATGATGGCCGCCTACCACAAGCGCCTGACCCATCCCGATCGGGCCATCCAGGCCGAGGCTGCGGCGGCTTGGAGCCAGTGGGAGGGCGACACCATCTCGATCCGCGGCCCGGAGGCCCGCCCGTCGAAGTTCAACGAGATCGACTTCGCCATCGCCTTCGCCCGGATCGAGTGCCACTTCTTCGTCAACGGCGGCTTCTTCCCCTCGAAGAACTGGATCCTCGAAAACCTCGACCGCATCCGCGACATCCCCGGCTGGATCATCCAGGGCCGTTTCGACGTGGTGACGCCCATGGAAAGCGCCTGGAAGCTGAAAGCCGGCTGGCCCGAGGCGCGCCTCGAGGTGGTCTGGGACGCGGGCCACGCCTCCACCGAGCCCGGGATCGTGGATGGCCTGGTGCGGGCCACCGACCAGGCGCTGAAGCTCTGATCCGCCCATGAGCCGGGCCGAGATCGTCCGAGCCTATCTCAAGACCATCGAGCGGCGCGGCGATTCCCTGGCCTTCTTCACCGAGGACGCCGTGCAGGAGGAGTTTCCGAACGCCCTCGTCCCGTCGGGTGCGCGGCGGACTCTCGCCGACCTGCGCGCGGCGAATGACCGCGGCCGGGGGGTGCTCAGCTCCGAGACCTACGAGATCGTAAACCTGGTCGAGAGTGGAGACCTGGTGGCCGCCGAGGTGCTCTGGCGCGGCGTGCTCGCCATGCCGCTCAGGTCCTTGAAACCGGGCGACGCCATGAAGGCCCGCTTTGCGGTCTTCTTCGAATTCCAGGGCGACAAGATCCGGCGGCAGCGCAATTACGACTGCTTCGAGCCCTTCTGAGTCCGTTCACCGAACGGCCGTACCGCAATTTCGGCTCTTTCCCCTGTTTCAAACGCTCGTTAGGTTCCCCTACGACAGCTATGCGAGGGGAAACGGTCAATATGAGCGCGATCAGTAATGCGCCGGCCGAGGATGGCCACATCCACGGCTTCGGCACCAAGGCGTACCGCAGCTATGTGCTTAATGCGCTCCTGCTGATCTACATTCTCAACTTTGTCGATCGCGGCCTGCTTTCCGTGGTGGCGCCGCAGATGAAGCCGGAGCTGGGTATCTCGGACACGGCTTTCGGCCTGCTCACCGGCTTCGGCTTCGCCCTGCTCTACACCGTCGTCGGCATCCCCCTCGCCCAGTTCGCCGAGACCCGGCACCGGGTCTGGATCATGACCGTCTGCGTCGCCCTCTGGTCGCTGATGACGGCGCTGTGCGGCCTCGCCGCCCCGGTCACCATCGGCAGCCTGGCCATCGGCGGCTTCTGGATCCTCCTCGCCTGCCGCGTGGGCGTGGGCATCGGCGAAGCCGGCTGCACGCCGCCGGCCAATTCGCTGATCGCCGACTACTATCCGCCCAGCCGGCGCTCCACCGCCCTCGGCTACTACGCCATGGGCGTGACCCTGGGCGGCCTGCTGGCCAACGTCATCGGCGGCCCGATCACCGACGCCTACGGCTGGCGCATGGCCTTCTTCGTGGTCGGCCTTCCCGGCCTGCTCGTGGCCATCATCTTCAAGCTGACGGTGAAGGAGCCGCCGCGCGGCTACACCGACCCGCCCGGCACGGTGCGCAAGGCCAGGCCGCGTTTCGCCGACGGCATCAAGGAACTGATGGCCAAGCCGTCCTTCTGGTGGATGACGGCCGGGGCCACCATCGCCTCCTTCTGCGGCTACGGCATCGCCTCGTTCCAGTCGCTGTTCATCAACCGCAGCTTCGAACTCACGGCCGGCCAGGCCGCGATCTACATCAACGCCCCGGTGGCGGCGTCGGCGGCGGTCGGCACCCTGGCCACCGGCTGGCTGGCGGAGCGGATGGTGAAGCGCCATCCCAACGCCATCGGCTGGCTGCCGGGCGTTGGCCTGACGCTGAGCGTGCCGTTCTACTTCCTGGCCTTCACCACCCAGAACCTGGCCCTGTGCCTGTTCGGCCTGATCATCGGCGGCGGCGTGAAGTACGGCTATCTGGCCTCGCAGTACACGATCGGCCAGGGCGTGGTGAGCGCCCAGTTCCGCGCCGTGGCCACGGCCATCCTTCTGTTCGTGATCAACCTGCTGGGCTACGGCCTCGGCCCGCTGTTCATCGGCGCCCTGAGCGACCTGCTGTTCAAGGTGAAGGTCGCCAACCTGGGCGCGGCCGAACTGACCCGCCAGGCCTGCGAAGGCGCGGCGCGCAAGGCCCTGGGCGCCGCCGATCAGGCGGTCTGCGCCGTGGCCCACCCCGAAAGCCTGCAGCACTCCATGCTGATCACCTCGGCGCTCTACGCCGTGGCGGGCCTCTGCTTCTTCATGACCTGCCGCTGGCTGAAGCGGGACATGGTGGCCAAGTAAGGCCGCCAGGAGGGCTCGGGCCTAGAGCAGGCCCGAGCCCTTCGTCACCTCGGTGTAGCGGTGCACCCGGGCCGACTGGACGAGGCCGAAGCCGATCATCACCGTCAGCATCACGGTGCCGCCGTAGGACAGGAGGGGCATCGGCACGCCCACCACCGGCGCCAGCCCCATCACCATCGCGCCATTGATCAACACATAGAGCGTGAAGGTCGCCGTCACCCCCGCCGAGGCCAGACGCGCGAAATGCGAGTGGCTGACGTAGGACGTGCGCAGCGCCATGAAGATCAGCAGAGCGTAGAGCGTCAGCACCGACATGCAGCCGACAAAACCGAACTCCTCGGCCAGGGTCGCGAAGATGAAGTCGGTCTGCTTCTCGGGCAGGAAGTTGAGCTGGCTCTGCGAGCCGAGGCCATAGCCCTTGCCCAGCAGGCCGCCCGACCCCAGGGCGATCATCGACTGAAGGATGTGATAGCCCGAGCCCGACGGGTCGCTTTCCGGATTGAGGAAGGTGAGCACGCGCTGGCGCTGATAGTCGTGCATCACGAACATCACGAACGGCGGCACGATGGCCACGAAGGCGGCCACGCCCAGGGCGATGATCTTCCAGGACAAGCCGGCGAGCACGACGATGGCAGCCCCGGTCATGAGGATCAGCATGGCGGTGCCGAGGTCCGGCTGGTGGGCCACCAGAAGCACCGGCAGGGCGATCATCCCCGCCGGCGCCAGCAGCCACCAGGATAGCCTGGCGCGCTGCGCCGAGGCGCCGTGGTAGTAGCGGGCCAGCGCCAGCACGATGCCAAGCTTCATCACCTCCGAGGGCTGGAAGCTGAAACCGCCGACGGACAGCCACCGCTGGGCGCCCAGGCGCGTGTCCCCCACCAGCTCCACCGCCACGAGCAACAGAAGGCCCACGGCATAGAGCGGATAGGCGATGGCGAACCAGACCCGGATGTCGATCATCGCCAGGCCGATCATCATCGCCAGGCACAACGCAAACCGCAGCGTATGCTTTGCCGCCCAGGGATCCCAGGACGAGCCGGCGATGGAGAACAGCATCAGCACGCCGGCGCCGGTGATCAGGCTCAGCACCAGGACGAACAGCCAGTCCACCTCGGCCAGCTTGACGATCAGCCGGTCGCGTTCGCCGGGACGGGTGAGCGCCGAAACAGTCATGCAGGCCCTCGTGTGGGCGGAGTGAGCGGATCGCCCGAAGCGGGCATGGGGGCGTCGGGCGGCTCGCCGAAGACAGGATCGTCCGGCACCGTGTCGAGCTCGAGGTCGGGCTCGAAATGCGGCATGGGCACCGGCTTCTCGATCCGGGCGCGCAGCTCAGGATCCTTGAGCAGCGCCACCCGCATGATCTCCCGCGCCCGGGGCGCGGCCGCGGTGGAGCCGCCCATCCCGTGCTGGACGATGACCGCGAGGGCGTAGCGCGGTTCATCCAGCGGAGCGAAGGCGACGAACAGGCCATGGTCGCGCAGCCGCCAGGGGCCGCCCTTCCCTCGCGGTCCGCCGGCCCGGTAGGTGTAGACCTGAGCGGTGCCGGTCTTGCCGGCCATCAGGATGTCGCCGAGCCCCAACTGGCTGGCCACATAGGCGGTGCCGCCCGCCTCGGTCACCGCGGCCATGCCGGCCCGGACGTAGTCCAGATGTTCCTGGCTGAACGGCAGGTCCGGCACGTCGGCGCCGCTCGGCAGCTCCTTGCCTCCGATCGACTTGATCAGGCGCGGGTTGAGCGCCTTGCGGCCATTGGCCAGACGGGCGGTCATCACCGCCAGCTGCAGGCAGTTGGCCGTGAGCATCCCCTGGCCGATGCCGTAGCTGAGCGACTCCCCCGGATGCCACTTGGGGTCCTTGGGACGGTTCTTTCGCACCCATTCCGTCGAGGGGACGATGCCGCGCTTCTGGCCGGGGATGCCGATGTCGAAGATCTGGCCGAAGCCGAACTCCCGGGCCACCCGCGCGATCCGATCCGGCCCGATCCGGGCGGCCACAGCGTAGAAATAGACGTCGCACGAGTTCTTGATGGCGTCCCGCATGTTCTGCGGGCCGTGGCCGCCCTTCTTGTGGCAGCGGAAATAGCGGCCGCCGAAGTACATCCCGCCGCCGCAGTGCACCCGCTGTTCCGGATCGACGCCGGCGTCCAGCGCCGCCAGGGCGGTCATGGTCTTGAAGGTGGAGCCCGGCGGGTAGGTGCCGGACAGGCACTTGTCCAGCAGCGGCCGGCGCTCGTAGTTGGCCAGGGCCCGGTATTCGGCGCTGGTGAGGCCGCGGACGAACCGGTTCGCATCGAAGCTCGGCGCGGACATCATGCAGAGGATGTCCCCCGTGCGGCAGTCCATCATCACCGCCCCGCCGCTCTCGGCGCCGAACACCTCCAGGGCGCGGTTCTGGATATCCACGTCGAGGGTGAGTTGGACCTCCTTGCCCGGCACGGCGGGGATGTCGCCGGCCTCGTCGTGGCGCACCTCCCGGCCGTTGGCGTCCACCTCGACCTTCTTGGCGCCGGGCCGGCCCCGCAGCTCCAGGTCCAGGGCCTTTTCGATGCCCTGTTTGCCGATCCGGAAGCCCGGGTGGAACATGATCGGGTCGGAGTTGGGCCCGGTCTTCTGGATGTCCTCCCGGTTCACCTTGGCCACATAGCCGATCACATGGGCGAAGGCGCCGCCGTGCGGATAGACTCGCACCTCGCCCATGTCGGCGGTGACGTTCGGCAGTTCGGCGGCGCGGACATTGATGGCCGAGAACTGCTCCCAGCTCATGTCCTCCAGCACCGAAACCGGCGCGCGCTTGGGGGCGCTGTTGATCTCACGCAGCAGGCGCCGACGACGACTCTCGTCCAGCGGCACGAAGTTGGCCAGGGTCTGCAGCGTGGCCTCGGTGTCAGTGTCCTTGTCCCGGGCCACCAGCAGGCGAAAGTTCGGGCGGTTGGCCGCCAGGACCGCCCCGTTGCGGTCGACGATCAGGCCCCGCGGCGCGGGCACCAGCTTGAAGTTGAACTGGTTCGACGTGGCCAGCTTCTCGTAGCGCTGGGTCTCGAGGATCTGGAGATAGGCCAGGCGCGCACCCAGGGCCGAAATACCCAGGCCCGCCAGGCCGCCCAGCAGGATGGTCCGGCGGTGGAAGACGCTCTGCCGCTCGTTGACCTCCTCGAAGAAGATTGCGGGTTCGGCCATCGCGCTAACGGAACCTCACGTCGGCGTCCTCGAACCGCTCGATCAGGCGGTCGGCCAGGGGATAGAGCACGACTGTGGCGAGGAATTGCCAGAAGACCGACAGCGGGCTCGGCATGCCCCGCACGTCCAGCATAACGAACAGGAAGCCCGCGCCCATGGCCACGGCCGTGAGCAGGCCATACCAGCCCCACATCGCGCCCCGCCCCTGCCCGGCCATCAGCGCCCGGCCGGCCAGCGCCCCGCCATAGGCGATCAGCAGGCAGACGGCCCACAGTCCCAGCGGGCCGCCCCACAGCAGATCGAGGAAAAAGCCCAGCAGCGCCACGCAGAAGGGCGCCAGCATCGAGGGGCGGATCACCGCCCAGGCGAAGGCCAACGGCAGGGCGAACACCGGTTCCGGCAGCCCCAGGCCCCAGATGCGGATCGGCATGGCGAAGAGCAGGGTGGCGATGATCACCTGCAGCATAGGGATGCCAAGCCAGCGCCACGGCTCAAGCGTCCGGGCGCCGCCGGTCATCGCGCAGCTCCGTTCGGGCTGGCGGGCGCCGCTGGCTGGGTCGCGCCCGAAGCCATCCCCTGCGAGGCGGGTGGCGAGGCCGTCCTGGGCGCCGGCGCGACGGTCTTGGGTGTGGGCGTTGCAGGGGCCGGCGGCGGCAGGGTCGTGGCGCCCGGCGTGGGCGGAGGCGCCGAGGTGCGGTTCAGCTCGGCCCGATTGGCGAGTTGGGTGAAGTCCTCGAACAGCAGGATGCGGACATAGTCGACCGGAGCGCGGTCCGAGGCCAGCACCACGCGCCAGCGACCATCCAGCCCCTTCACGGCCCGTCCCACCGGCAGGCCGCGCGGGAAGAGCCCGCCGTCCCCGGAGGTGAGCACCCGGTCGCCGTCCCGCACCGGATCCTGGCCGCGCAGATACTCAAGCCGCGGGTTCGGCCCGCCGTCGCCCGTGAGGATGGCGCGGGCGTTCGTGCGGTCGATCATCACCGGCGTGCGCGAGGCCACGTCGGTCAGCAGCAGCACCCGGCTAACCCCATCGGTGACGCCCACGACCCGACCAACCAGGCCGTTCTCGCTCATCACGGGATGGCCGATCTTCACCCCGGCTTCCTTGCCGATATTGGCGAGGCGCGAATTGGCGAAGGGGCCGCGGCTGTCGGTGACGATCCGCGCCGCCACCATCGGGATCGGCGGGTCGGTCTTGAGGCCCAGGAGCGCCCGGTAGCGCTCGTTGTTGTCGCGCAGGGCGATGGCCACGTCCCGCCACTGGCGCATCTCCTTGAGCTCGGCCTTGAGCCGGCGGTTCTCGGAGACCGCGAAGAAGTAGCCGCGAATGGCCTCGACGCCTGCGCCGGTCCAGCGGCCCGGGGCCGACAGGACCTCGCCCACCGGCTCGAGCGCCTTGTCCGTGGCGGTGCGCGTGCGCCCGTAGGCGTCCGTCTCGAACGCCTCACGCCGGTCGGACAGCAGGATCGCGCCCGAGGCGATGAGGACGACGAGGAAGACGATCCCCGCCGTCCAGGTGAGCGGGACCTTCAGTTCACCGAGCGGATTGTCCCGCAAGGACATCGACGTTCACGCCCCCAACAGCGGCCCGGCCGCGCTCCGTCCCGGCGGCAATCCTACGCCAGGGTCGACTCCAGCACGCCCTTCATCCACTTCGGATGCTCGAGCACCTTGCCGCAGCCCAGGGCGACGCACGACAGCGGGTCGTCGGCGACCGTCACCGGCAGGCCGGTATGATCGCGGATCTCGGCGTCCAGGCCGCGCAGCAGCGCGCCGCCGCCGGTGAGCATGATGCCCTTGTCGGCGATGTCCGAGGCGAGTTCCGGCGGGGTGGCTTCCAGGGCCATCTTCACCGCTTCGACGATCTGACCCACGGGCTCGGACAGGGCGTCCGAGGCCTGCTTCTCGCTGATGCGCACCTCCCGCGGCACGCCCTGCATCAGGTCTCGGCCCTTCACCTCGATCGAGAGCCCCTCGCCGTCGGCCGGAGCCCGGGCGGTGCCGATTTCCTTCTTGATGCGCTCGGCGGTGGTCTCGCCAATCAGCAGGTTATGGTTGCGGCGCATGTAGCTGATGATCGCTTCGTCCATCTTGTCGCCGCCCACGCGGACGCTGCGCGAATAGACGATGCCGGAGAGCGAAAGAACGGCCACCTCGGTGGTGCCGCCGCCGATATCGACCACCATCGAGCCGGTGGGCTCGTGGATCGGCAGGCCAGCCCCTATGGCCGCAGCCATGGGCTCATCGATCAGGCCCACCCGGCGGCCGCCGGCGTTGAGGCAGGAATCGTTGATGGCCCTGCGCTCCACCGCCGTCGCGCCCGACGGCACGCAGACGATCACCTTCGGGTTCACGAAGCCCTTCCGGTTGTGAACCTTCCGGATGAAGTACTTGATCATCTCCTCGGCGACTTCGAAGTCGGCGATGACCCCGTCGCGCATCGGGCGGATGGCTTCCATGTGACCGGGAGTACGGCCCAGCATCTGCTTGGCCTCGATGCCCACGGCATGGACCACCTTGCGGCCGCCCACATTGCGGAGCGCGACCACTGAGGGCTCGTTCAACACGATCCCCTTGCCCTTCATGTAGATGAGCGTGTTGGCGGTGCCGAGGTCGATGGCGATGTCGTTCGAGATCGCGCCGAAGAGGGATGAGATCATGCAGGGCCCTGGTCGATGGGGGCTTGGGGTTTGCGCGCCAGACGCCCGTTCGCGGCCCGACTGACGCGAACACCATGCGTCGAGTCGCTACGATCTGTCTGGCAGGCTTCACGTCCCTCTGCCCTGCCCCATTAGCCATTTCAAGGCTTAAAGAGCGGTGTGCGCCTTCGCGTCGCGCGCGAGTTCCGGCCACGCTGTTTCGCCTTAACCGCGCCATGAATCCGGGGTAGCCGCCAGCGCCCCTTGCGACCTGGGATCAGGCCTCGTCCGCGGGCCGGGAAACGCGCCGGTCGAGCAGCAGCAGGGACAGCACCACAAGGAAGCCGAAGGCCGCCAGCAGGCCCGAGAGCGCATGCGCCCGCTCCCACTCCAGCGCCTCCACCAGACGCCAGATCTCGATGGAGACCACCTCGGTGCGGCCGGGGATGCCGCCGCCGATCATCAGCACCACCCCGAACTCCCCGATCGTGTGGGCGAAGCTGAGAACGGCGGCCACGGCGTAGCCCGGGGCGGCCAGCGGCAGCGCCACCCGCCGGAACGTGTCCCAGCCTGACGCGCCGAGGGTGGCGGCGGCGTCCAGGTGATCACGGCTGATGGCCCGGAAGGCGTTGCGCAGCGGCTGGACCGCGAAAGGCAGCGAATAGATCACCGAGCCGATCACCAGGCCGGTGAAGGTGAAGGCCAGGGTGCGGACGCCCAGGGCCTGAAGCGGCGCCATGAGCAGGCTGTCAGGTCCCAGCGCCACCAGCAGATAGAAGCCCAGTACGGTGGGCGGCAGCACCACCGGCATGGCCACCAGGGCGCCCACGGCCTCGCTCCACCAGGCCCGGCTGCGGGCCAGCCACCAGGCCAGCGGCGTGCCGATGGCGAGCAGGATAAGGGTGGTGAGGGCGGCGAGCTTGACCGTCAGCCACAGGATAGGAACGAGGCTGCTCACGGGACCTCGTAGCCATGTTTGCGGATCACCGCCTTCGCGTCGGACGATTTCAGGAAGGCGACGAAGGCCGCCGCCGCCGGATTTCGGGCGCCCGTCTTCAGGACCACCGCCTGCTGCGCAATGGGCGCGTGCAGCCGCGCCGGGACCAGCCAGCGCGAACCGCCCCTCTCGGCGACCACCTGGGACAGGGCGACGAAGCTTACCTCGGCCGCGCCTGTGGCCGCGAACTGATAGGCCTGGGTGACGGACGCGCCCTGGACGATCTTGGGGCGAAGGCGCTCATGGAGCCCCAGGGCGCGGAGGGTCTCCACTGCGGCAAGGCCATAGGGGGCGACCTGGGGATCGGCGATCGCCAGCCTGTGGAACCGGCCTGCGGACAACACCTCTCCACGCGGATCGACCCGCTTCGGATCGCGGCTCCACAGCACCAGCCGCCCGGTGGCGTAGGTGAACCGCGAGGCTCGCTCGGTCAGGCCGCCCGCCTCCAGCTTCCGCGGCCGCTCGGCGTCGGCCGAGAGAAAGACCTCGAACGGCGCCCCATTGGCGATCTGGGCGGCCAACTGCCCGGACGCGCCGTAGCTGAGGACGGCGCGATGTCCCGTGCGCTGCTGGAAGCGTGCGGCGATTTCCTTCGCGGGCTCTGCGAAGTTCGCGGCCACGGCCACCTGCACCTGGGCCGCACAGGCCAGGCCCGGCGCCAGCAGGATCACCGCCGTTAGCAGCAGGCGGACCAGTCGCCTCATCTCCCGGCCGCCCGGTCGGGCAGCGGCCGCCGCCCGCCGAAGACAAGGGCGACGGCGGCGATGGGAGCGGCCGTGCGGATCATGCGGACAGCTTAGCCGATCTTTCGCCCTACGGGATCAGCGCCTCGACGATGGCCGTGACCTGGCCGCCCGAGGCCTTGGCCCCGCCGCCCACCGCATAGATTTTCCCGCCCACGGCCGCAGCGGCCAGACCATGGCGCGGCGTGCGCATGGCCGGCTCGGCCCGCCACTCATCGGTCCTGGGGTCATAGGACCAGGCTTCCGGGATAACGCCCGGATTCTCGCCGCCGAAGACGTAGAGCCGACCGTTCAGCGCCGCTCCCGCCAGGCCGCCTGAAGCGCGCGGCATCGGCCGCAGGGTTTCCCAGCGGTCGGTCTTGGGATCGTAGCGATCGAGGCGAGCCGAGTTGCCCTCGCCCACGCGCCGGCCGCCCGCGAGGTAGAACATCCCATCGATCACCGCTCCCGTGGCGCTGTTGCGCGCCTCCGGACAAGGCGCGGCGGTAGTCCAGCGGTTCGTGGCCGGGTCGAAGACCTGGTGCAGGTCGATGTCGCCTTGGTCGTTCCAGTCGCGGTTGCTCTCACCCTTCGGCGCGCGGCCCGAGGCGATGTGAATGCGCCCGTCCAGGGACACGGCCACGGTCTCGCACTGAAGACGCGGCATCGGGGCCATGGGTCGCCAAGCCTCGCCATCAAGGACCAGGGCGTCGGGAATGGCGATCCAGCCGCCCTCGTCGCCGACCCGGAAGCCGCCGAAGGCGTAGGCCTTACCGCCCGCGGCGGCGAGGACCGGGTGGTGACGGGCGAACGGCAGCCGCGGCCCTTCGCTCCAGCGATCGGCGGCCGGGTCATAGACGCCCGTGCGGTCCAGCGGATTGATGCCGCCGCCCAAGCCGCCGGGTCCCGGCGACATGCCGCCGGCGATGATCAGCCGGTCACTCAGCTCAGTTCCATAGACCTCCTGCACGGTCCAGGGGACATCGGCGCGGGCCTCCCACCGGGCGGCGGCGCGGGCCAGGCCGGGGACGACGATCAGGGCTGCGGCGGTGAGGATGGAACGGCGGTCGATCATTCCGCCATGGAAACGCTCAGCCCAGCGCGGTCAAGGCCACGCCGAGAGTTGTCAGCGCGCCGCCCGTCACCTGCCGCAGGCCGAGCCGCTCGCGGAACAGCCGACGTCCCACGGCGGCGGCGATCGGAGTCTCGATCAGCGCCACCGCGCGCACCGGTCCCGCCGGCGCCAGGGCCAGGGCTCCGAACCAGCAGGCCGAGGCGGCGGAGCCGAAGAAGCCGGCCCCCAGCGACTGGCGCCAGGAGCCTAGCACCGCGGCGATGGCCTGGGGTCGGGTCAGGGCCAGCAGCACGCCGAGCGTGAGGCTCTGCATCAGCTGGGCGATGACCACGGCGGCCACGGCCGAATAGATCGGATGCGCCGGTTCGAAGGCGAGGCCCGCCTGCCGATAGCCGTTGAAGGCCACCGCAAAGGCGGCCCCCGCCGCAAGACCGAGCAGGCCGCCGGTAAAGACGTCCCGCGCCTGATCCCGCCTTGGCCACGACAGGATCGCGAGGCCGGCTGTGGCGACGGCGACGCCGATCCAGGCCCGGGGCGAAAGGCGATCCCCCAGCGCCAGCCAGCCCATCAGCGCCGCCAGGGGCAGCGAGGACTGTTGCAGGACGGTGGCCACGGCGAAGCCGGCCCGGTGCATGGCCATGAGCAGGAAGCCCGTGGCGGCCACCTGGGCCACGGCGCCCGCGACCGCTCCGGCCCAGAAGCGCAGGGACGGATCGGGAGCCGCGTCCGGCGTCGCCAGCGCGACGGCCAGGAAGATCAGCAGCGAGAACGGCAGGCCGAACAGGAAGCGGACGAGGGTTGCGCCCCACGGCCCGGCGTCGCCCACCAGGCCGCGCTGCGCCGCATTCCGCGCCACCTGCAGCGGCGCGGCCGCGAGGGTCAGGAAAATCCAGAGCATCCGATGGCGTCCTCCCCTGCGGGAGGGGGCTCAGAACCCGCTGGCCACGCGGCCGGGGGCGCTCTTCTCCTTGCGCGCGACGAGATTGTTCAGCGCGTTGACATAGGCCTTGGCCGAGGCCGTCAGGGTATCGGTGTCCGCGGCCTGGCCGGTGGCGATGTGGCCATCCTCCTCCAGACGGACCGACACCTGCGCCTGGGCGTCCGTCCCCTCGGTCACCGCATGCACCTGGAACAGCCGCAGGACCGCCATGTGCGGATAGACCTCATGGATGGCGTTGAACACCGCATCCACGGGGCCATCACCGGTGGCGTTGGCCGACTTCTCGACGCCCTCGATGGTGACCGTCAGGAAGGCCTCCTGCGGCCCCTCGGTGCCGGCGATGACGCGCAGGTGCTTCACCTGGATCTTGTCAGCCTGGCTGGCCAGGGCGTCATCGACCAGGGCGACGATGTCGTCGTCGAAGACATGCTTCTTCTTGTCGGCCAGATCCTTGAAGCGCTGGAAGGCCTCGTTCAGGGCGTTCTGGCCCAGCTCGTAGCCCAGGTCCTTGAGCTTTTCGCGGAACGCGTGCCGTCCCGAGTGCTTGCCCATGACCAGGTTCGACTCGATCTGGCCCACGTCCTCGGGCTTCATGATCTCGTAGGTCTCGGCGTTCTTCAGCATCCCGTCCTGGTGGATGCCGCTCTCGTGGGCGAAGGCGTTCTTGCCCACGATCGCCTTGTTGAACTGCACCGGGAACCCGGTGATGGCCGAAACGTAGCGGCTGGCGCGCGTGATGTGCTGCGGCTCGACGCCGGTCACATAGGGCAACCGGTCGCCGCGGACCCGCAGGGCCATGACGATCTCTTCCAGCGCCGCATTGCCGGCCCGCTCGCCGATGCCGTTGATGGCGCATTCGATCTGGCGCGCGCCGCCCTGGACCCCGGCGATGGAGTTGGCGACCGCCAGCCCCAGATCATTGTGGCAGTGGGTGGAGAAGATGACCTTGTCCGCGCCGGGCACGTTTTCGATCACGTCCCGGAACAGGTCGGCGTACTCGGTGGGATAGGTGTAGCCCACCGTGTCGGGCAGGTTGATGGTGGTGGCGCCCGCCCGGATGGCCGCCTCGACACAGCGCAGCAGGAAGTCACGCTCGGTGCGGGTGGCGTCCTCGGCCGACCACTCCACGTCGTCGCACAGGTTGCGCGCCAGGGACACCGACTTGGTGACCATCTCCAGCACCGCCTCGGGCTCCATCTGCAGCTTCCACTTCATGTGGACCGGGCTGGTGGAGATGAAGGTGTGGATCCGGCCGCGCTTGGCGGGGCGGATGGCCTCGGCGCAGCGCTCGATATCGGCCGCGCTCGCCCGGGCCAGACCGCAGATGACGCTCTCGGTGACGATCTGCGAGATCTGGCGGACCGCTTCGAAGTCGCCGTTCGAGGCGATCGGGAAGCCCGCCTCGATCACGTCGACCTTCATGTCCTCGAGGATCTTGGCCAGTTCCAGCTTCTCATCCAGCGACATGGACGCGCCGGGCGATTGCTCGCCGTCGCGCATGGTGGTGTCGAAGATGACGACGCGGTCGCGTTCGGAGGCGGAAAAAGTCATTTTGCTACGGGCTCTTCGCGAGAGTTTCGGTGTCGGGCGGAGGATCGAAAGCCCCTGAGCGCCCGGCCGCGAAGATGCGCGTGCCTAGAGGGTCGCCCAGGGGCGGCTAAGCCCCAGCGACAGAAGAAGAAGCGAGTTGTTCGCCTGCGTGCGCATCGAGGCGGCTTCTACCGAAAGGGGCCGTTACGCGCAACCTTCTTGCGCGATCGACGGCCCATTTGATCGCGAACGCAAGTTTATTTCCCACTCCGGCCGGGAGGTCGGCCTTGGACGCCCTCCGGCGGCGCAGGTCTGGTCAGGCGCAAAGCGGCGCCAGGTCGCGTGCGGCCTGCACAGCTTGGGTGTCGGCGCAGGGATCGAGGCTATCCAGACAGGGCGCGAGCCTCGGAAGCGGCGAGCGAAGGACCTGGAAGCCGTCCATCTCGGCGATGGCGTCGGCCAGGGCCTGACGCATCACCTCGCGGCGTTCCTCGGACATCCGCTCCACACGGTCCACCAGCGAGACGGCGGCGACCACCTGCCCGGCGGGATTACGCACCGGGACGGCGACGCATGAGAGGTGCGGATAGGCCTCGCCCCGGTCGATGGCGAAGCCGCTCTGGCGCACATGGGCGATCTCGCGCCGGAACAGCACCGGGTCGGTGATGGTCCAGTCGGTGAGCGCCACAAGGTCGCCGTCGCGCAGATAGGCCTCAAGCTCCTCGTCGGACAGGCCGGCGAGCAGCGCCTTCCCCACGGCCGAGCAGTAGGCCTCCTGCTGCGCGCCCACCCGCGTGGGCACGCAGGCGCCGCCCTCGGCGACCGCCTTGCCCAGATAGGTGACCATGCCACGCTCAAGGACGCCGTAGTGGACAGTGACGCCGAAGCGTGCGGCCAACCGGTCCAGCACGTCTTGGACGCGCCGGTTCACGCAGCGCTCGCCGGAATCTTCCTCGAGATCGAAGTTCCAGATCACCCGGGCGGTGTAGCGGCCGCGGGCGTCGCGGACGACGGCGCCGGCGGCCTCCAGGGTCTGGATCAGGCGGTAGCCCGACGCTTCCGGCAGGCCCGCCCGTCGGCTCAGCTCTGCGCTGGTCAGCGGCTTGTCAGGCCTCGTGAAGCCGCGCAGCAGGGCGAATGCTCTGAGAACAGATCTGTTCAAGGGTGTCGCCAAGGCCGCTTCCTCCGTCCGGTGTCTCTCGCCATGCGCCCGTTGAGGCAGACGCACGGCGTCCCTGTTTGATCATTCGCCGTCGAGCCGAAGCCGGCCGGCGGCGTGGCGCCTCAATGACCAAGACGTTGCGGAAAGCCGTCTCCTCATCAGTGGACTGTTCGGCGCGGGGGTAGCCGGGCCGCTCCGGCCGCAAGATTCCGGCCGCAAGATCGCGTCTGGCGCGTGCAGCTTTCCGATCGGCTGCGTCTACCCCCGTGGGGGAGCCGCGAGGGTTCCCGAAAAGTCACTGGGGGTTCGTTTCCATGCGCCACAAGCTGCTCGCCGCCACCGCCCTTGGGCTGGCCCTGTTGGTCCAAGGGCCAGGGACAGCGGCCCTGGCGCAGACGGCCGGCCAGACGGCGTCGGCCGCCTATCCGCGCCTGCCCGTGACCACCCCACGCGAGGCGTACGGCTTCGGCATCGGCGACGACTACCACCTCGCCAACTACAAGCAGCTGGTCGCCTACTGGAACAAGCTGGCCACTCAGTCCGAGCGGATGAAGCTGACCAGCATCGGCAAGACGACCGAAGGCCGCGATCAGCTGATGGCCATCGTCTCCACGCCGGAGAACCTGAAGAACCTCGACAGGTACCGCGACATCGCCCGGCGGCTGAGCCAGGCCGAGGGCCTCACTGACGAGCAGGCCCGCCAGCTCGCCCGCGAGGGCAAGGCGGTGGTCTGGATCGACGGCGGCCTGCACTCCACCGAGCAGGTCAGCACCCAGCAGCTGACCCAGACCCTCTATGAGATGGTGAGCGGCACCGATCCCGAAACGCTGCGGATCCTCGACAACACCATCATCCTGTTCGCCCACGCCAATCCGGACGGCAACGACCTCGTCGCGGACTGGTACATGCGCCACAAGGACCCGACGAAGCGCGAGTACGAGAGCCTGCCGCGCCTCTACAACTGGTACGTCGGCCACGACAACAACCGCGACTTCTTCATGTCGAACATGAAGGAGACGGTGAACATCAACCGGGTGCTGTACCGGGAGTGGTTCCCGCAGATCGTCTACAATCACCACCAGTCGGGCCCGCCCGGCACGGTGGTGTTCATCCCGCCGCACCGGAATCCCTACAACTACAACCTCAATCCGCTGGTGCTGACGGGCCTCGACCAGGTCGGCTCACGGATGCTGGACCGGCTGATTTCCGAGGGTAAGCCGGGCGGCGTGCGGCGCGACTACGCCCCCTACACCAACTGGGCCGGCACCACGCTGCGCGCCAACGCCCTGTTCCACAACTCCATCGGCGTGATCACCGAGATCATCGGCTCGCCCACCCCGGCCCAGCTCGAACTGGTGCCGCGCCAGCAACTGCCGACCAACGACAACCTGACCCCGATCGCCCCCCGGATCTTCCGGTTCCAGGATGGCATCGATTACTCGGTCGCCCTGAACCGAGGGATGCTCGACTACGCGGCCAGCAACCGCGAGCACCTGCTCTATTCGATCTACCGGATGGGCAAGGACAACATCGAGCGCGGCTCCCAGGATCACTGGAGCGTCGATCCCCGCCGCATCGCCGAGCTTGAGGCCGCCGCCAAGCAGAGCAGCTACAAGCAGGACATCCCGCGCTGGGGCATGGGCTTCGCCGCCGACGCCACCGATCCGTCACTGTACGACAAGATCGTCAAGGCCCCCGAAAAGCGTGATGCGCGCGGCTACATCCTCAGCGCCGACCAGGCCGACCTGCCGCGGGTCGTCGTGTTCATGAACGCGCTCATCAAGAGCGGCCTGAAGGTCGAGCGCGCCACTCAGCCCTTCACCGTGGGCGGCAAGACCTATCCCGCTGGCTCGTTCGTGGTGAAGACCGCCCAGGCCTACCGGGCCCAGGTGCTCGACATGTTCGAGCCGCAGTTCCACCCGGACAACATCCCGTATCCGGGCGCCCCGCCGATCCGTCCGCACAACGTCACCGGCTACACCCTCGCCTACCAGATGGGCGTGTCCTTCGACCGGATCCTGGACGGTTTCGAGGCGCCCACCCAGCTGGTCACCGAGGAGATGGCCCCGCCGCCCGGCAAGATCGTCGGCGCGGGCAAGGCCGGCTACGTCATCAGCCACGAGATCAACAACGCCTTCATCATCCAGAACCGCCTGCTCAAGGCCGGCAAGAAGGTGGAATGGCTGACGGCTGCGGTGGACGCGGGCGGCAAGTCCTTCGCGCCTGGCGCCCTGTGGGTGCCTGAGGCGCCGGGCGTCCGCGCGCTGCTCGAAAAGGCCGTCCAGCAGACCGGCGTCGACGCCTACGCCGTGGACGCCAAGCCGGCCTCCCCCGCCATGCCCATGAAGCCGATCCGCATCGGCCTCGTGGACACCTACGGCGGCAACATGCAGTCGGGCTGGAACCGCTGGATGTTCGAGAACTACGAGTTCCCGTTCGAGGTGGTGTTCCCCAAGCAGCTCGACGCCGGCAACCTGAAGGCCAAGTACGACGTGCTGGTCTTCGCCGACGAGACCGTGCCCGAGCCGCCGAACCCCGAGCGCCCGCGCCGCGGTCAGCCCAATCCGCAGGACATCCCGCCCGAATGGCGCGACAAGCTCGGCGAGGTCACCAAGGAGAAGACGGCTCCGCAGCTCGCCAATTTCGTGAAGGCCGGCGGGACGCTCGTAGCCGTCGGCAGCGCGACCCAGCTCGCCGAGCACCTGGGCCTGCCCGTCCACGACGCCCTGGTCACCACGGAGAACGGCCAGACCAAGCACCTGCCGTCGTCGAAATTCTTCGTCCCCGGCTCGGTCATGGTCAACAAGGTGGACAACACCCAGCCGCTGGCCTTCGGCCTGCCGTCCGAGGTGAACGTCTACTACTACAACAGCCCGGCCTTCAAAGCCGGCCCGGGCGCCAAGACCGTGGCCTGGTTCGACGGCCCCGACACCCTGCGCAGCGGCTGGGCCTGGGGTCAGCATCACCTCAACGGCGCCGCCTCGATCCTCGAGACGCAGCTCGGCAAGGGCAAGGTGTTCCTGATGGGCCCGGAGGTCACCCAACTCGGCCAGTCGCAGGGAACCTACAAGTTCCTGTTCAACGGCCTCTACTACGGCCCGGCGAGCGCCGGGCGCTAGCCCGGACCGCCCTCGTCCAGCCGTCCCCGCCGGCCTCTCCCCCAGCGTCTTCGGGGCCGGCGGGGCTTTCGGCCCTGCGCCGCGTCTCGGCCGCGACCAACCCGGCCGACACAGATCCAGCTCAAAAGTGGAGTTCCGCGTGAGTCCCTCCAGCCTGAGAACCGCCGCCCGCCTGTCGCGCGTGAAGGTCTCCCCGATCCTGGCCCTCTCGCAGCGCGCCCGGGACCTCGTGGCCGAGGGCCGCGACATCATCGACCTCACCGTCGGCGAGCCGGACTTCGACACCCCCGACGAGATTAAGGCCGCCGCCAAGGCCGCCATCGACCGGGGCGAGACCAAGTACACGGCCCTGAACGGCGACGCGCGCCTGCTGAGCGCCATCGCCCAGCGGATGGCCGAGCGCGGCGTCCTGGCCGACGACAGCGCGGTGATCGCCTGCGCTGGCGCCAAGCAGGTGATCAGCCACGCCCTTGAGGCCCTGCTGGAGCCCGACGAGGAAGTGCTGCTGCCGGCGCCCTACTGGACGTCCTACGCCGACATGGTGCGGCTCAAGGGCGGCGTGCCCGTCACCGCGGCCGGCCGCTACGATCCTGCCTTCGGCTGGCGGCTCGACGCCGCCTCCATCGAGGCGGCGATCACCCCGCACACCCGATGGCTGATCCTTAACACGCCCAACAACCCCACCGGGGCCGGCGCCACCGAGGCCGAGCTGGCCGCCGTGGCCGACGTCCTGCGGCGCAACCCGCACGTCTGGCTGCTGTGCGACGACATCTATGAGGACCTCGTCTACGAGGCGCCTCCCCGGCCGTTCCTGCGCCTTCACCCGGACCTGGCGGACCGCACCCTGATCGTGAGCGGCGCCTCCAAGGCCTACGCCATGACCGGATGGCGCATCGGCTGGGGCGTCGGCCCCAAGGCCCTGATCGCCGCCATGAGCTCGATCCAGAGCCAGACCACCTCGGCCCCCTGCTCCGTCAGCCAGGCCGCCGCCCTCGCCGCTCTCACCGGCCCACAGGCCGCGGTGGAGCGGATGCGCGAGACCTTCCAGGCCCGCCGCGACCTGCTGGTGGCCCTGCTGGACAAGATCCCCGGCATGAGCTGCCCGCTGCCCGATGGCGCGTTCTACGCCTTCCCGCGGATCACGGGCCTCCTGGGCGCACGCACCATGAAGGGCCAGGTCCTGGCCACCGACGTGGACGTCTCGACCTACCTGCTGGACAGCGCCGGCGTCGCCACCGTCCCCGGCTCGGTCTTCGGCGGGCCAGGGCACCTTCGCCTGTCGTTCGCGACCAAGACCGAGCTGCTCACTGAGTCCTGCGCCCGCATCGCCGCCGCCTGCGCGGCCGTTGTCGAGGCGCCCAGCCCCGCCTAGATCAGAAGCTGACCTGCAGTCGCCCGTTGAGCGCCTGGCCGGCATCCTTGCCGGCATAGGCGCCGGCGGGCGTTTCTGTACGCCACAGGGTCGCGTCCAGCATCAGGCGCAGCCATTCCTCGAGCTTCCAGTTGACGCCCAGGGTGACCTCTTCGCCCCGGCCGCCGAGCGGAATGTCCGTGTTGTCCAGACGCTGGAGACGGCCCACGAGCTCCACGGCGCCGATGCCGCCCTCCGACAGCGGCCGGTCGGGCGCGGTGCGCACCCAGGTGCCGGCGCGACGGCTGTAGCCGGGGCGGTCTCCGGTCAGGCTCCAGCCCGCCGAAAGCGTCCACGCCTCCACGGCTCCCGAGATCGGGCGGGCTTCGATCCGCCGGCGGCCATATTCCGCAAAGGCCCAGCCCGGGCCGCTCGTCGCGCCCAGCTCCAGCCCCCACGCGATGGACTCGGACGGATCGTCCAGACCGCCCATGGGCGTCATCAGATTGTCGTTGAAGTGGCCGCCGCCCCAGTAGCTGTTGCGGTTGGCCCGGGCGACGCCGCCGGAGAAGGCCTCGTGAAAGCTCCAGGCGGCCAAGTGCACGGCGCCCGTCTCTGTGCGCACCGGATTCCAGTGGCCGCGCACCATGGTCGTCACGGTGTCCCGGCTCGTGCCGGGATTGTTGTTGATGTCGTCCCCGGCCACCTGCGCCGCCAGATGCCAGCCGTCGCCGAACAGCTTGGCGCCCACGCCGAGGCTGTAGAGGCCCTTCTGCGGCGAGACGGCGAGCGCCACGGCGTTGCGCTCCATGAACGGCGTGCCCTCGGACGAGCTGGATCCTTCCAGGCCCTTCTCGTTGAGCCGGTTGCCCAGCGTGATCTCCACCTCGCCCACAGGCGTGCGGCTGCGCCAGGCGATATAGGCACTGCGGATCGCCGCCTCGCCGTTCGCCACGTCGACGCTGAGGATGTAGTTGAACCGGTCGATCTCGCCCTCGAAACCCATCCAGAGGGCGCGGGCCTCAGTGCCCGAGATGTTGCGGTCGGCGTGTTCCGAGCCGCCCGTCCATGAGCCGTCGAAATAGGCGCGGCCACGGGGCTTGAAGCGGAAGCGGCCGTCGGCGCTGACAAACTCCGGCGTCGGCTCCCAGTTCACCGTGACGTTCGGAGACGTGGGCTTGGCCGTCTGCGCGGTCTCCACAGGCAACTGGACGACCGGGGGGGCGGCGGGCGACGCGGCGCCGGCGGCCTTGGCCTCCAGGGCCTCCAGGCGCGCCTTCAGGAGGCGGATCTCGGCTGCCTGCGCCTCCACCAGCGCCCGCAGGTCCGACGCCTCGTCAGCGTGAGCGGGAACAGCGGCCAGGGCGACAAGCGCGGAGGTGGCCAGGGCCAGCCGGCGGCGGGAGCGGATGCTGGAAGCAGAAATGGCGAATACTCGATGACTGATAGTGAAAGGGCGGACCAGCCTCCGTCCGGTCCGCCCCTGTATGGCTCCTGTTTCTTTCCGCCTATTTGCCGGCGGTTGCGGGCCCGTAGAACAGCCCGTTGAACAGGAACTTGTAGGTGCCGTGAGATTGCCCGCGCTGGGTCACCTCAGGCCCCATCAGGAACACCTTGCCCTTGCCGAGGTCAGCCTCGACGATCGAGCTGGTGCCCGCGAGGCGCTCCTGGCCCCAGGCCCAGCCACTGAGCAGGGTCTTCGGCCCCGGGAAGGTGGCCACAGACCGCACGCCCGTGGCGCCCGGCTGCACCCGGAAGGACGGGCTGTTGTAGTAGTAGACCTTCACGTCCTCCTTCAGGCCGTAGGCCAGCGGGTCGTTCACATCGACCTTGTTGGCCATGATCGCGCCGGGGACGAAGAACTGGGTGCGCGGCACGCGGACCAGCTTGCCGTCCGGACCCGGCTCCTGCAGGGCGTTGAACACCGGAAGTTTCAGCTGCTCGGCCAGGGTGGTCGAGCTGCCGATGGCGATCAGGGTGCCGCCGTTCTTCACGAAGCGGTCGAGCTGCGGCGTGGTCTTCTCGGCGGTGATGTAGCCCAGCCACGGACGGAACTCGGCGGGGATGTCTTCCGGCTTCGGCTGCGGACGAATGCGGCCGCCCGGTTCCGGCACCACGTCGTTGGCGAACAGCAGCACGTCGAACTTGCTGTTCAGGCCGCCGGCGTCGAGCGTCTTCGGATAGACGACCGTGTACGGGAACTCGAACTGCTCGAAGATCCAGCGGATCCAGCCGGAGGGCATGACCCCGCCGTAGGTGTCCACCAAGCCGATCTTCACCGGCTTGATCTTCATCGCCGGCGCGGCGGGCTGGGCGCCCGTGGCATAGACGTCGACACCCGCATCCTTGGCAGCGGCTTCCAGAATCTGGCGAACGCCCGCGCCCGCCGGAACCCACAGGGCCCCCGGCGAAAAGCTCTTGCCGTCCACCGTCGTGGCCTGGGTCAGCCAGTAGACCGGCTTGCCGGCCTTGAGCAGGCGGTTCTGGATGATGAAGGCGTTATTGATCTCGTGGCTGATGACAAAGCCGGCCGAGCCAGAGCCAAGGATCTTGCCCGGCGGCGGGGCGATCACGTCGCCCAGGGGCTGAACCGGCGCGTCGAAGCCGTCCAGGATCCGGTCGAAGTCGATGCCCATCTGATAGGCCGGCGTATAGCCCGCCACGTCATACGGCGGGATCGGAGGGCCGCCCGGATAGGCGAAGTCGTTCGGGTGGTCCTGGGGCTCGAACATGTCGAGCACGGTGGCGCGGTAGGCCTGGCCGGTCTTCACCACAAACGAGCCGGCGGCATAGGTCTTGCCGCCGACAGTGAACGGCTGGGTCGCCCGGCCGACGTCCACGCCGTTCTTGATCAGCATGTTCACGAACGCCACCGCGGTGGGCAGGTCGGTCTGATCGGCGGGGATCACATAGCCGCGGGGATCGCGCTGGGCGGGATCACGGAGGAACTTCTCGAACAGCGACGGGTCCACCGCCTCGGACCGGCGGCCGTACTGGGGCTCGCCCTCATAGGCCGGACCGGCCTTGGCCGCCGCCTCCAGGGCCGCGATCTTGCTCGGCGTGATCGTCCAGCTGTCCTGGTTGCCCTTCTCAACGCCGTTCTTGCCCATCCGGTAGAAGGCGTAGAGCAGATTCTCCTTGTTGCGCACGGCGTAGTCGAGCACCGCGCGGTTCATGCTAACCGAGTAGTCGATCGACTGCTTGAACTTCCACGTCTTCTGCGGCGTCAGCGGCAACGGCAGATCGTTGCGGGCGATCTGGTTCTTCGGCACCAGCGGAATCGACATGGGCGTCGGGTGGCCGCTGATCTCGGTGAGGATGCCGATGGAGTTGTGGAACAGCGCCGTCGACCGCAGGGTGGCGTTCGTCCAGTTGGAATAGGTGGCGACGCTGCGGCGGCCCGAGCCGGGCTTGCCCTCGCGGATCAGCCGCTCGTGCATGAAGGCGCCGACGCCGTCGAGGCCGGTGATCACCAGCGGATCGAGGTTGTAGTTGTAGGGGTCGCGGAAGGGCGGGATGAAGACGATCATCCCCTCCGGGCCGGCCTGGTGGTGGTTATAGACGATCTGCGGGAACCACTCGCGGTACAACACCTTGTTGATATTGGTGTTTTCCGGCTGGTTCGAGATCAGGAAGTCGCGGTTGTTATCGTGGCCGACGTACTTCTGATAGAGCCGCGGGATGTGGTTGTATTCCCGCTTGGTCGGGTCCGCATGGCGCATGTACCAGTTGGACACGAGCTCCATGCCGTCCGGGTTCGCCGGCGTGAACAGGATGATGGCGTCCTTCAGGAACCGCATCGTCTCGGGATCGTCCCGGCTCACCATCTCATAGAGCGTCTGGGTCAGTTGCTGGGCGCCCACCGTCTCGGTGGAATGCAGGCCGCCGTCGATCCAGACCACCGCCTTGCCCTCGGCCGCCAGGGCCTTGGCCTGCTCGTCAGTCAGGCCCTCGGCCTTCGCCAGCCTGCGCGAGATCTCCTGGTAGCGCGCCAGGTTCTTCAGGTTCTCCGGGCTGGAGACGATGGCCATCATCTGGTCGCGGCCTTCGGCCGTCTTGCCGATGGTGGTCAGCTTCATCCGGTCGGAGCTGGCGGCGAGCTGTTTCCAGTAGGCCTGGATCTGGGTGTAGTTGGCGAGTTGGTAATCGTCGCCAATGTCGAAGCCGAACACGGACCGCGGGCTCGGAACTTCGGCGGTCGTCGCGATCTGTGGCGCGGCGAACGCCAAGGCCAGGCCGCAGGCGGCAGCCATCAGTACGTTGCGCATTTGCATCCCCCGAGAAGCGGCGCCCACATGGCGCACGAGACTCATTCGGGTAGACGCAGAGCGCGGGAGTTCCGCCACACGCCGCGAAGGGGATTCTCAGGGGAGCTTAGCGGCCAGACTTGGAGCGCGAGGACGGGGCCTCGGTCGCGCCGAGGCCGGCCCAGAGGGCTTCTATCATGGCCAGGGCGCGGGCGTTTTCGGGCCGCTCGGCGGCCCAGAGTTCGGCCGCCCGCCGATCCGCTTCCGTCGCCTCGGGAGACCTAAGCCGCGCGAACCACTCGGACGCCGCCGCGACGGCCGCCGCGTCGATGTCCTTCAGTGGCGGCCTGCGTGTCATGGGTCTCCAGAAGGCGGGTCATCATATGCCGCATTGAACGCGTGACATGCTTCTGGACAGCGCTCACGGAGATGTCGAGAAGCTCTGCGACCTCGCTATAAGACATTCCCTCCCAGCGCAGAAGCACCAGGATGCGGCGACTGCGCTCGGGCAGCTCGTTCATCGCCGCCAGGGCCGTCTCCAGCTGCTCGCGCCCAAAGAGGATGCGTTCAGGCGAAATCTCGTCCGGCGGATGATCCTGCTCCAGGAGCTCGACGTGATCGGCGCGACGCCGCACGTGGTCGCGCCGATAGCGGTCGCGGAGCACATTGCGGGCCACCCGGAACAGGTAGCACTCGTAGTTGTCGATCTCCGAGGTCTGGCGCCCATGCATCCGGATCAGGACCTCCTGGATGAGGTCCTCGACATCATCCCCATGGGCCTTGTGCCGGAAGAACGCCTTCAGGGCCGGCATGAACGCGAGGGCGTCGCGCGGCTCCGGTGGCGGCGTCAGGAAGTCTGAACTCGCAATGGCCATGTTTCCCCCGATCGAACTAAATCGGCCACCCAAACTTCGCAAAAAATCTCTTTGTGTCTTTTTATTTTTAGCGGCCGATCGGATTTTTGTTGATGCGCCCCAATCAAGTCAAGTTGTGACCAAATCTTAGCACAGCTACATCTAAGGTTATACTTATGCATAACTTCGCGCCGCAGGCCCAGGGAGGGCTGCGACGGAAGTCGCACCGCCACGCTGCTCAGCTGGTCGGCTTTGCGCGGTAGATCTCCTCGTCCAGTTCGTTCTCCCAGCGCGCCACGGTGACCGCCACGGCCAGGTCGGACGTGCAGTTCGGCACCGTGCGCATCATGTCGAGGACCCGGTCGAAGGGCAGGATGAAGCCCACGACCAGGGCGGTCTGTTCGGCGGACAGGCCCAGAACCTGCAGCACGCCGGCCAGCAGGAACAGCGAGGCCGACGGCACCGGGCCCGAGCCCATGGCGATGATCACCGTGGTGATGACGATCAGGCCATACTGCAGCGGGGTCACATGGATCCCGAACGCCTGGGCGGCGAACATGCTGAGCAGGCCCACGTACATGGCCGTGCCGTCCAGGCACATGGAGGTCCCGAGGGGCAGGCTGGTGGAGGACACCACGCGGCTCACCCCGAGATTCTCCTCGGCCACCCGCATCACCACCGGCAGGCTCGCGGCGCTGGACGAGGTGGAGAAAGCCACCACGATCGCATCGGCGATGTCGCGCAGGAACGGGATCGACGGCATGCGGCCCAGCAGCCCCACGACCAGGCCGCCGTGGACGAACACCACCTGCAGGGCGCAGCCGAGCAGCACGCAGACCGCCAGCAGGAAGATATGGACGAAAGCGCCCGGGCCAGTGACGCCGACCACCCAGGCGATCAGGGCGAAGACGCCGAAGGGCGCCACCTCCATCACCCCACGGGTCAGCTTCTGCATCACCTCGGCCACGGCGCCGAAGGCGTTGGCGATCGGCTTGGCCCGCTCGCCAGCCAGCAGCACCGAGATGCCGAACAGGATCGAGAAGAAGATGATCGACAGGATGTCGCCGTTGGCCAGGGCGGCCACCGGATTGGTCGGGATGATGCTAAGGAACTGTTCGCCCAGGGACACCGCCGGCCTGGCGATCGAGGGATCGGCCGCCTGGCCAAGCTCGACACCCAGCCCCGGCTTGAACACGGCCCCCAGCACCAGGCCAAGGGAGGCGCCGACCAGGGTCACCACGAGATAGAGCAGGATGGTCTTGGCGCCGATGCCGCCCAGCCGGCGCACATCGCCGATGGAGACCACGCCGGCGACGATGGTGGCGAACACCAGCGGCACGATCAGCATGCGGATCAGGCGAATGAAGATGTCGCCGATCCACTTGATCTGCTGGGCATGCTCGCCGAGCAGCAGGCCAGCGACGGCGCCCAGGGCCATCCCCAGGATCACGCGCTTCCAGAGGACGATGCCGAACCAGCGCGAGAGCAGCCCGCGACGGGCCGGCGCCAGGGTCTCCGGCGCGACCGAAGTATTGGGAGAGTTGTCAGCGGACATGACTAAACGCGAGACCGGAAGTAACGCCCGCCCAGATCGAGCGAACCACCACGGCGCTCGCGCCGGCTGTCAAGACGTCGGCCGCCCGCTATGCATACGGATGCCTGCCAAAACTGTAACGCAGCCACCACCACCCCCGCAGTACTCTGTGACCTAAACGTCTGGATGGAGAGCTTTCCCCGGCCCGTTGGCACGGAAAAGCGATTTATTTCGACCGACTCATGACTGTTGCGCATGAGGCCGGATAAACCGCCCCTCGGAGCGGTCGTTTTCTCTCGGGAAGAGCCGCCTCAGCCCCCATCCATCAGATGCGATCTAGCTGACGACAGGTGGCGAACTTTTCGCAGCCCGCGTCTGCCCTGACGAAGCCGTCGGCAAGTCACCGGACGGTAGGTTCAGGGGATAACAACATGCGCGCATCATCGGCACATCGTGGATTGAAGTTCGGCCTGATCGTAGGGACGGCGAGCGTCGCCCTGGCGACCGCGGCCGAGGCCCGCCAGGCCAGCGACGTCGAAGAACTGATCGTCACCGCCACCCGGCGTGAGACGACGGTCCAGACCACGCCCATCGCCATCACGGCTCTCGGTGAGAACACCATCGAGAACATGGGCGCCACCGGTCTGCAGGATGTCACCACCCTGGTGCCGAGCCTGAAGATCGGCGGCGGCTCCGACGGCGGCGGCCGCATCACCCTGCGCGGCATCCAGGCCTCGGGCGAAGCCACCGTCGGCCTCTACTACGACGAAACCCCGCTCACCGGTCCTTCAGACACCACCCAGAACTCGGGCGGCTCCTCGCAGGACGGCAACCTGTTCGACGTCGAACGGATCGAAGTGCTGCGCGGCCCGCAAGGCACCATGTATGGCTCGGGCTCCATGGGCGGCACCGTCCGGGTGATCTTCAACAAGGCCGACGTGCGCGAGTACGAGGGCACGGTGGACGTCATGGCCTCCACCATGCGTGAAGGCGACGCCAGCTACTACGCCAAGGGCGTGGTGAACGTGCCGCTGATCGAGGACAAGCTGGGCGCCCGCGTGGTCGCCTATCAGGAAGTCCGCGGCGGCTTCATCGACAACATCCGCTACGGCCACGAGAACATCAACGAGCGCAAGATTCGCGGTGCCCGCCTGATGCTGACCGCGTTCCCGACGGACAACATCAGCTGGCACGGCATGTTCATGGCCCAGAAGACGCTCGCTCCCGGCGGCGGCTCCAGCTGGTATCCGCTCCTCGGCGCCGAGGACTATTCCACCGACCGCTACGTGGTGCCGGTCAACCGCGACGAGCTGACCCTCTATTCGTCCGACCTGGACTGGGACCTCGGCTTCGCCACGGTCACGTGGGCGGCGGCCTACTACGAGTGGGATCAGCTGAACGCCAGCGACTACACCAACACCATGCTCTCGAACTCGACGAGCAACACCAACTGCCGGAACTGGTTCACGATGTCCCTGGGCATCCCGACCACGACCTGCAACGCCTCGCAGCTGGCCGAATTCAAGGCCTTCGCCGACAGCCTGATGCCGACCACGCTCTACAAGCCGGCGTGGGTGCACACGACCAACAGCGAGCTGCGCATCAGCTCGAACGGCGACAACCGGCTGAACTGGACCTTCGGCGCCTTCGTCGAGATGCGTAAGGACTACGTGGACTCGACCCTGGCGGTCGTGGACGGCGCCACCGGCATCATCGGCATCCCGCCGACGATCTTCTTCCACCGCGACATCACCACCGAGACCGACCAGACCGCGTTCTTCGGCGACGTGTCGTACAAGATCATCGAGGGCCTGACCGCCAACGTCGGCCTGCGTCGCTACGACTACAAGAAGAAGACCTACGGCGAGACCGACATGCCCAACTGGGTGTCCGGTTCGCTGGTCGAGCCCTGGCGCGAGTACAACGCCGACGCCTCGGGCTGGCTGCGCAAGTTCAGCCTGAACTACCAGATGAACTCCGACGTGCTGATCTACGCCACGGCGGCCCAGGGCTTCCGTCCCGGCGGCGCGAACAATACGCCGAACCTCGAGCCCGAACTCGTCCCGTACGGGCCTGACCGGGTGTGGAACTACGAACTGGGCCTGAAGACCACCTGGTTCGACCGTCGCCTGACCCTGAACGCGGCCCTGTTCCAGATCGACTGGGACGACATCCAGACCTCGGCCCAGACGCTGTCCGGCTGCTGCTCGTTCATCGTCAACGCCGGCAAGGCCCAGATCCGCGGCGTGGAACTCGAGTTCACCGCCCGTCCGATCCCCGGCCTCACCATCTCGGGCGGCGTGACGGTCTCGGATCCGGAGCTGAAGGAAGACCAGATCAACCCGAACATCCGGGACTCGACCTCGCTCGGCGACAAGGGCGACCAGATCCCGAACGTGTCGCGGTTCATGGCCTCGACCTCGGTGGAATACACTTGGCCGATCAGCGACGCCTTTGGCGGCATGGTGCGGGCCGACTACGGCTACACCGGCAAGTCCTACTCACACTTCCGCCCGACCAACACCTACTACGAGAAGCAGGGCGACTACGGCATGGTGAACATCCGCGCCGGCCTGGAAGGCGAGGAGTGGGGCGCGTACCTCTTCGTGCGCAACGTCTTCGACGTCTTCGCCCCGGTCTCGGTCACGTCGAGCAACGGCTCCGAGCAGCTGACCAACTCGGTCCTGCCGCGCACCATCGGCGTCAATCTCCGCAAATCGTTCTGACCATCCCCGTCGGAACGCGGAATGCGGCCGCCTCTGACCCCTAGGAGGCGGCCGCTAACCCCTCGGACCCCATCCCCGTGGGTCCAGCTCAAGAGGGAGCCTGCTTCGGGAGGCTCCCTCTCTTCTTGCCTGGCGTCCGGAAACGGGCCGGCCAGGGCCGGCCCGCCCGTCGGCTTAGTCCCCGCGGCTCGGCGCCTTGCGGTAGTCCAGCGGCGGCTTCCGGTCCCCCGCCATGGAATCGTACTTGAAGTCGGCCCCGCGCCGCTCGTTCAGCTCGGCCTTGGCCGCCGACAAGGTCTCGGGGCTGAGGAACAGGTCCGCCGCGGTCAGCGCCAGGGTCTTGGCTGCGACCACCGCCCCCTTCACGCCGATGCTGGAGCCGCTGGCCGCCACCGCCTGCCAGCTGTGCCCCGGGGTGCCGGGCGCCCAGGTGGCGACGCTGAGGCCGACTGTCGGGGTCACGTAGCTCACATCGCCAACGTCGGTAGAGGCCAGGCCCTCCGAGCCGACCTGGTACGGCACGACCTCACTGGCCGGCGGGCGCTTGGCGCCGGGCGGCAGGGTGGCGGTGATCTTCTCGGCGAAGGCCTTCTCTTCCTCCGTCCATTGCGGACCGCCCACGCGGCGCAGATTGGCGTCCATCACCTTGCCCAGGGTATCGTTGGGCAGCAGGCCGTAGACGCCGTTGATCAGTTCGAACTCCACCTCGGTCTCGGTGGCGTGGGCCGCGCCGTCAGCCGCCCGCTTCACCCGCTCCATCACCGAGCGAACGACCTGCGGATCGATGTGGCGCACGTAGTAGTAGCTCTCGGCGAAGTCCGGCACGACGTTCGGCGCGCCGCCGCCCGAGGTGATCACATTGTGGATCCGGGTGCGGTCCGGGATGTGTTCGCGCATGAAGCTGACGATCACGTCGTGAATCTCGGCGGCGTCCAGGGCCGAACGGCCGCGGTCGGGCGCGCCGGCCGCGTGCGCGGCCCGGCCCCGCCAGCGGAACTTGCCGCTCTGGTTGGCCGAGGTGACGCCCTGGCCGGCCGAGTTGGAATCCCCGGCGTGCCAGTGCAGCGTCACGTCCACGTCGTCGAACAGGCCGGCCCGGACCATGTACACCTTGCCGCCGCCGCTCTCCTCGGCCGGCGTGCCGTAGAAGCGGATTTCGCCCTTCACATTGTTCTTTTGCATCCACTCCTTGATGGCGATGGCCGCGCCCATGGAGCCGGCGCCGAACAGGTTGTGGCCGCAGGCATGGCCGGCCGCCGCATTCAGCGGCTTGCGCTCCGGCGTCGCCGCCTGGGCCATGCCCGGCAGGGCGTCGAACTCGCCGAGGATGGCCAGCACCGGCCCTTCGCCGTTCTTGAAGCTGGCCACGAAGGCCGTCGGGATCTCGGCGACGCCCGCCTTCACGGTGAAGCCGGCCTTGCGGAGCCGCTCCTGCAGCAGCTTGCTGCTCTCGGTCTCGAGATAGCCCATCTCGGCATGGCCCCAGATCTTCAGGGCCGTGTCCGAAATCTGCGGCGCCAGCCGGTCCACGCTGGCCACAATCTCCGCCTTCTGCGTCTCCGGCGCAGGCGCCGCCTGCCCCCCCGTCGCCAGCACGAGCGGCGCGAGCGCCGCGGCCATCATCAGTCTCCGCATACGTCAGTCCTCAAAACGAGGGCGAAAGCCGCCCCACCCCAGCGCGCGGGCCCGCAGCGCCGCGCACACCGCCACATCAGTGGCGACACTGGAGTAGACGTGCCGAGCGCCGCGCCCGGCACTGACCCGTTCCGCGCATGGACTGCCCTAAGGGAAGGCAGATGAGTTCAGCTTCTGAACTGCGGCGAGCATACCTCTCATTCCATGAACCCTAACGCTTGGCCGCCCCATCACACCGGTCTTTCATGAGCCCTGCGCATGACCCGTCAGATCCTTCTCCCGTCGATCGGTGACCTCACGGCCTTCGAGGCCGCCGCTCGGCACGCCAGCTTCACGCGGGCCGCCGCGGAGCTCAATCTGACCCAGAGCGCCATCAGCCGGGCCGTGCGGATGCTGGAAGACCGCATCGGGGTCACCCTGTTCGAGCGGGTGCGCCAGCGCGTGGTCCTGACCGCGGCGGGCACGCTCTATCTGAAAGAGGTCCGCCGCATCCTCGCCGAGCTGCGTGAGGCCACGCATGCGGTCATGGCTCATACCGAGAGCACCTCGACGTTGAACGTGGCCGTGCTGCCCACCTTCGCCACGCGCTGGCTGGTGCCCCGGCTCCCGGCCTTCATGGAGAGCCATCCGGACGTGACGGTGAACTTCTCCGCGCGTCTGGAGCCCTTCGACTTCTCGGAAGAGCCGTTCGACGCGGCCATCCACTACGGCGCCCCCACCTGGCCCGCGGCCCGCTGCCACCACCTGATGGACGAGGTGGCGGTGGTGGTCGCCAGCCCTGAGTACCGCGCCGCCCGCCGGCTGAAGACGCCCGACGACCTGCAGCGGGCCACCCTGCTGCACCAGACCACCCGGCCGCGGGCCTGGGCCGACTGGTGCGCCCTGGCGGGCATCGAGCTCGACGGGGTCAATCGCGGGCCGCGATACGAGCAGTTCGCCATGATCGCCCAGGCCGCCGCCGCCGGCCTGGGCGCCGCGATCCTGCCGCGGGTGCTGATCCAGGACGAGCTTTCGGCCCACCGGCTGGAGGTGCTGTTCGAGCCGGAACTCACCGGCCCTCGCGCCTACTACTGGGTGGTTCCCGAGGACAAGTCGGCCTCGCCTGCGCTCCGCGCTTTCACGGACTGGATCACGGCCGAAGCGCGGGCCTGAGCGCTGCGGCTCAGGCCCGCGGCCGCGACAGGCTCACGAAATCCACCGAGCCCAGCGGGGCCTCGGCGAAGACGTTCTGAACACCGCCGGACAGCTCCCGCACCAGATCCGGGGTGAACGCCCGGTACCAGTCGAGATTGGCCCGGCCGAGGCCATGCTCTCCGCTGTAGCTGCCGCCGAACTGGCCCACGGCCAGGTCATAGACGCAGGTGCGCAGCGCCTGCATCCGCTCTGGCGAAAGCGGCGCGTCCGGTGCGGCCACCAGGTTGAAGTGCACCCCGCCGTCGCCGATGTGGCCGAAGTCGCAGATCTCGACCTCCGGAAACTCCCGCCCCAAGCGCTCCACCGCCAGGCGCCGGAAGGCCGGCAGGTCCGACCGGCGGAACGACAGGTCGAAGCCGATGACCTTGCCCTTGGCCCGCAGGCCTTCGCTAATGGCGTGCCGGATAGCCCACAGCGGCTCCGGCGCGCCCACCAGGATGTCGAGCGCCGTCTCGCCCGCCGTCTCCAGCCAGTCCGCCAGGCAGGCCTCAAGGACCTCGGACAGCGGCGGCTCGCCCTCCCGCTGGGGGCGGGCGGAGGTCAGCTCGATCAGCACGGCGTAGGGCGGCGCGCCGTCCCGGAACGGATTGCGCAGGTTGGGCACGTGGCCGAGGGCCGCCTCCAGGGCGGCCTGCGACATGCCCTCGAAGGCGGTGAGCAGTTCGCCAGCGTCGCGCTCCACATGCTGAAGCAGCGACAGGGACGCGTCGGCGTCGGCCAGCATGACCAGCCCCGCCGCCGTCTGGCGCGGCCGCGGATGGACCTCCACCTCCACCTCGGTGATGACGCCGAGGGCGCCGGAGCTGCCGACGAACAGCTGGCGCAGGTCAAGGCCGGTGTTGTCCTTGCGCAGGCCGCCCTTCAGCTCGATCACCTCGCCGCGCCGATCGGCGAGCACCACCTGCAGCCCCAGGACATGCCGACGCATGTCGCCGTAGCGGATGAAGCGGGCCCCGCCGGTGTTAGTGGCGGCCATGCCGCCAATGGTCGGGTCGGCTCCCAGGTCGATGGGCAGGAAAAGGCCATGCGGCTCCAGGGCCGCATTGAGCGCCGAGAGCCTGACGCCCGCCCCCACGCGCACCGTCCGGTTAGCGGCGTCGATGGCCAGGGGCTCGCGCAGCAGGTCGAGGCTGAGCACGACCTGCTGGCCGCTGGCGTCGGCGGTGGAGCCGGCCACCAGGCCGGTGTTTGCGCCCTGGGGCACGAGCCGGATCTCCCGGCCCACGCAGTAGGCGACCACGGCCGAGACCTCGGCCGTGGTGCGCGGCCGCACCACGAGGGCGGCCGCGCCGCCGTCGTAGCGCGCCGCGGTGTTGTAGGGCGCGACGTCCTCCGGCGCCGTCAGGACGTCGCCGCCGCCGACCAGCGCCTTCAGGTCGGCGATCAGGCGCTCGCGCTCCATGCTCAGGCGGCCGTGGCGGCCTCGGTCATCTTGAAGATGCCCTGGGCGTTGGAGCTGTCGAACGCGAGGTCGAGACGGGTCTTGCCGGTCTCGTCGGTCATCGGCAGGCGGGTGATGAACTCGTAGAACGAGCCGGGCACCACGCGGGTGACGATGTTGCCGTCGGCGTCACGGAACTCACGCTCCACCTGGGCGGCGCGATAGGCGGTCTGGCGTACGCGCTTGGTGCTGGAGACCTCCACCTCGTCCTTCATCGGACGGCCCAGCGCCTTCTGCTGCGCGGCCAGGGCGTCCACGTCGGCCACCCGGTCGGTGGCGTGGTTGAAGGCGTTCCCCTCGGTGGCGATCCAGGCCATCTCGGCCGACTCCGCCAGCAAGGTCTCGTAGTCGGTAAGGCTCGGAATGTCGTGCTGGCGGTCGAAGCAGGCGGCCAGCGCTGGCAGGGCCGCGGCGGCGGATTCGAAATCCACCTCGCCGTCGGACTCGAACCGCGCCAGCACGGTCCGGGCCTGCGGCGACAGCGGATCGCCCGAGCTCTTGGTCACCGACAGCGCCGCCGCCGCAAAGGCCTCGGAGAAGCGGTCCACATGCAGCTCGCTGACGAAAAACTGGGCGATGTCCTCCGGATAGTCTTCCTGGGCGTAGGACCGGCCGGTCATCTTCAGCCGCTCCAGGGGATAGACCCCGTTCAGGCGATAGCCCAGCGGGCGCAGCACCCGCACCAGCGCCTCTTCGCCAGAAGGCAGGGCGCCCATGCCCGAGAGCACCACCGTGCGGACGGCGCCGTGGTCGTGGAAGACCTTCTGGCCGTCCCGGACGCAGTCGTCGACGTAGGCGCTGGCGGCCGGCACCCGATCAACCAGATCGCTGAACAGCACCACGTTCAGCGCCTCAGCCATCACCGCCCGCGACACCTTGGCGGCGGCCATGAGCTCCGGATGGACCACCAGGACCGAGAACATACGCTCCGTCCGTTCCGCGCCCAGAACGGATTGCACCAGTCGACGCAACTGCACCTTACGCACCCCCTGAAAGCCCTGAAAGAATGGGCCAAGCGATGCGCCGCCGGGGCGTGAGTGAAAAGCGATAACTTCTCAGGAAATCATGAGCGGGCCGAATGATGCAGGCGGCCCAGACGGCAGGCTTCAATCGTCGGTTCGCCCCTCGGCCGCCGCCTCCCGGGCCTTCAGCCATCGGCGGGCGTACCAGCCGACGGCCAGCCACAGGATGGCTATCCCCGCCAGCAGGGCCAGATGTCCCGCCCCGCCCCGTCCCCGCATGACCTCGGCCACCGAGTTGCCGGCGAAGGCGGTGAGAGCGATCTTGGGAACGATGCCGAGGGCGGTGCCGGCCGTGAAATCACGGGCCCGCATGGGAGTCACCCCCGCCGCCATATTGACCACAATGAACGGCGCCGAAGGCACCAGCCGCACGATCAGGCTGGCGAAGAAGCCGTTGCGGCCCACCAGCGTCATGAACTGCCGCAGCCCTTCGCCCTGGAAAGTGGCCAGGGTTCGCGCTCCTGCGACCCGCCCCAGGTAGAAGCCGATCAGGGCCGAGACCATGGTGCCGATCCAGGAATAGGCGAAGCCCTGCCAGGCGCCGAAGGCCACTACACAGGCCGCGATCAGCATGAACTGCGGGACGCCGACGAAGGCCAGGGCGGCGAAGGCCAGCACGGCCACGGGCAGGGCCCAGACGCCATGGGCCGAGCCCAGCCAGGCCTCCACCGCCTCCTCTCCGCCAAAACCAAGCAGCGGGGCCCCGAAGACGAAGACCAGGCCGACGCCGCCGAACAGCACGAACGAGATCAGCAGCGCCCGCCACGCCTGGGCGTCCATGTTCGACAGGAACGAAAAGAGGCGGCGCATCGCAGCGTGCCTCGCCCATGCGCCGCCCGGGGTCAAGCCGGGCGCCGTTAGCGATCCAGGCTCAAGCCGCAGCGCACCGCCCTGGCGCCCTCACAGAACATCACTATTTATGAGTTGCATTTTTACGCAATACGCACCATCTCCCTGAGCCGCGAGGGGCGTTCGACGACGGAGCTACGAGAGCCCATGGAATACGCGTTCGAGACGATCACGCCCGAGCAGGCGCTGAACATCCGGCTCGGCGACACGCTGACGATCAATGGTGGGCCGGCCCGCGCCGTCTCAGTGGTCTACCAATCCTACGAGCCGCTAGCGCTGACGCCCGAGGTTCCCAGCATTCTCCTGACCTTTGGCGACAGGACGGTGAAGTTCGGAACTGGTCTCACCGAACTTTCGGACGTGGGCGCCATTGTCATGACCGACGGCTCGACCCTGTTCGTGGGCGATTCCGGAAGCGAGCGGATGGACGGTGGCGCGCTCGACGACGGCCTCTACGGCGGCCCCGGCGCGGACACCCTCGCCGGCCTGCAGGGCGACGACCTGCTGCACGGCGGCCTTGGCGATGATCTCCTTATTGGCGGTGAAGGGGCCGACAGCATCTACGGCGGCCAGGGCGACGACATCATCCATGTGGGCGACGCCGACCTCAGCCGCCCTGACACGGCGGGCAATTTCGCCCATGGCAACCTGGGCGACGACGAGATCATCGGCGGGGCGGGCGACGACTGGCTGTACGGCGGCCAGGGGAACGACCTCCTCGCGGGCCGGGACGGCGACGACTACCTCTCCGGCGATCTCGGCGACGACGAGCTGCACGGCGGCCTCGGCGACGACACCCTGGTCGGCGGGGCCGGCAACGACACCCTCCAGGGCGGCTTCGGATCCGACCGGCTGGCCAGCGGCGCGGGCGACGACCTGCTGGTCGCCCAGGGCCCGGAAGGCGCCTGGATGCGCGCAGATGAGGGTGAGGACACCCTCGTCGCCGCCGGCGGCGGGCTCGACACCCTCTACGGCGGCGAGGGCCGGGACCGGTTCGAGATCGTCGCCAGAACCGACCCCGCCACGTCGCCAGACGCGGTGATCCTGGACTGGGAAGCACACGACACCCTGCACTTCCCGGAGGCCAGCATCCATGTCTCCGCGCAGATCCTGGCGCAGAGCTATGCCGAGATCGTGGCCGCCGACTACGCCCAAGCCCTGGCCCTCGCCAACCAGCACATCTCCGGCGCGGGGGCCAGGTACGTGGCCGCGCAGGTGGGCGACAGCGTCGTGGTCTTCGCCGACACGGGCGATCCGTCCGACGGCGCCGACGTCTCTGTAATCCTCGTCGGCCGCACCCTGGCCGACATCGACCTGACGAACTTCGCCTAGCCGAACCCCGGGCTAGGCGAAACGACGGCGCAGGGATCGGCCTTCCCGCACAGGCCGCCTGTGACCGTCATGCCCCGAGGCGGTGCGGGATCGGTTGGAGAGAGCCCGATCCCGCCCGCCTCTTTCCTATACTCTTGAGGCCACGGCCGGGGCCGGCGACGGCAAACCTCTCCCTGCAGAGGCGCCGGAAGCGAGGTTCGCCGCATGAGCTGTTTGCGTGCGCTGCAGCATGGTCTAAACCGCGCCGCAATCTCGCCAACCCTCGAGGGAGTCCCTTCCTATGTCGCTCCAATCCGCCGCGCTCGCCCGCGTGAAGCCGTCCGCCACCCTGGCGGCCGACGCGAAGGCCCGCGAGCTGAAAGCGCAGGGGCGGAATGTCATCAGCCTGGCCGCCGGCGAGCCCGACTTCGACACGCCCGAGAACATCAAGGAAGCCGGCATCCGCGCCATCCGCGAGGGCAAGACCAAGTACACCAACGTCGACGGCATTCCCGAGCTGAAGGAAGCCATCTGCGCCAAGTTCGCCCGCGAGAACGGCCTCACCTACAAGCCCAGCCAGATCAACGTTTCGCCGGGCGGCAAGCCCGTGATCTGGAACGCCTTCCTGGCCACCCTGAACCCGGGCGACGAAGTGATCGTCCCGACGCCCTACTGGGTGAGCTACTGGGATATCGTGCTCCTGGCCGGCGGCACGCCGGTGGCCGCGCCGACCTCGGCCGAGACCGGCTTCAAGCTCACCGCCGCCGCCCTTGAGGCCAAGATCACGCCCAAGACCAAGTGGCTGATCCTGAACTCGCCGTCGAACCCGTCCGGCGCCGCCTACACCAAAGCCGAGCTGCGCGAACTGGCCGACGTGCTGCTGCGCCACCCGCACGTCTGGATCCTCACCGACGACATGTACGAACACCTGGTGTTCGGCGACTTCGAATTCTTCACCATCGCCCAGGTGGAGCCTGGCCTCTACGACCGCACTCTGACCATGAACGGCGTGTCGAAGGCTTACGCCATGACCGGCTGGCGGATCGGCTACGCCGGCGGCCCGGAGCCGCTGATCAAGGCCATGGCCAAGGTGATGAGCCAGACCACCTCCAACCCCTCGTCCGTCTCGCAGTGGGCGGCGGTCGAGGCCCTCAACGGGCCGCAGGACTTCATCAAGCCGAACGCCAAGCTGTTCGAGCAGCGCCGCGACCTGGTGGTCTCGATGCTGAACCAGGCCAACGGCATCAAGTGTCCGACGCCGGAAGGCGCGTTCTACGTCTATCCGTCGGTGGCCGAGCTGATCGGCAAGACCGCGCCTTCGGGCAAGATCATCACCTCGGACGAGGACTTCGCCGTCGAGCTTCTGGAAACGGAAGGCGTGTCGGTGGTGTTCGGCGCGGCCTTCGGCCTCTCCCCGCACTTCCGGATCAGCTACGCCACGTCCAACGCGGTGCTGGAAGACGCCTGCACGCGCATCCAGCGCTTCTGCGCCAACGTGAAATAAGGCTGGCGGCTAGGTTTTCGTCCGCCACGCGGCCTTGGCCGCGTCCTTGGTGAGGTTGAGGCAGACGGTGTCCTCCTCGACGTGGTCCACCCACGTCATGGGGATCATGTGGTGCTTCAGGCCCGAGCCCAGGTCGAGCTTGGTGAGTTCGATCTCGTCGCCCATGACGTGATCGACGCGGCCCACGTGGCCTCCGTCCGAGCCCACGACTTCCATGTGCTCATGGATCTGGGAAGGCTGGATCATCTTCGTCTCCTCGGCTTCACTGCCGGGAAACACGCGAGCAGCCGGCGAAGTTTCGGAACCGATGGTCGAGCCGATCAACCTCAACAAGGCCCGCAAGGCCCGGGAGAAGGAGCGGGCCAAGGCGCAGGCCGCGGCGAACCGCGTCCGTTTCGGCCGCCCCAAGGCCGAGACCGTGACCTCGAAGCTGGAAGCCGCCCGCGCCCGGCGCGAACTGGACGGCAAGAAGCGGGAAGACTAGCCGCCGGCCGGCCTCAGCGGGCCGGCACCGCCCGGTCGCGGAGTTCGGGCGGGATGCTGTCGTAGACGGTCGGCGGGGTGATGCCGAGCCGACGGCGCGCCGCCTCGAGAGGCTCGGCCATCAGCCTCTCATAGTCCTCGCCCAGCAGCCACTTGGCGGCCTTGCCGCGCTTGTAGCCCTGCCAGATGGCCTTCACGTAGGGTTGGCTGCGGTCCTGACGGGCGCGGCTGGCCGCCCCCAGGGCGATCACCGCCCAGCCCAGCCCCTTGGTCTGGGCGTAGGAGAAGGCCACGAGACAGGCCTCGCCCAGGCCGTCCCGGTGATAGCCGGTCAGCACGTGCCAGATGTCGTGCACGTCGCGGATGCGGCGGCCGAACCACGCGTAGGGGTGACGCTCCTCGATGTCGCCGACGCCCTCGCGGCTCACCATGGCCAGGCCTTCCGCCGACAGGTTCTCGGAACGGACGAACTCGCGATAGGCGGCCCCGACGCTGCCTTCCGGCAGGCTGTCCAGCCAGGCGTCGTCCATCAGTCGGCGGGCGAACTCCACCTGGTCATAAGCGATGCGGCCGCCCTCCACCGTCGAGATCAGCCGCTGATAGCCCTTGGCCGTCGACGAGCCGTTTAGGGCGCGCATGATCTCGAAGACCTGGCGCGTGTCTTCCTTGTCGGCCAGCAGGCGCTGCAGGGAGCGCAGGGCGTGGCCCCAGTCCATCTTGGTGGACACCCGCTTCGGCGTGGCGGGCGCGTAGTCGGCGGTGATGTCGGCCATGGCCATGGTCGGCATGAGACCCTTGATACTGAGCGCCTGAAAATGACGCCCGCGTCATGATTTTGCAAGGGGCTGGCGCACAGGCGTCCGACGTCCCTAAACAGGACCAATGTCCCAGTTGAAGAAGCGCTCCGTCCTGCTGTCGGGCCACGCGACCTCGATCGCGCTGGAGCCGGAGTTCTGGGCCGTTCTGGACGAGATGGCCGAGACGCGGGGCCTGAGCCTCGCCGCCCTCATCGTGGGCATAGACCGCAGCCGGGCGGGACGGCCGCTGGCCTCGGCCTGTCGCCTGGCCGCCCTCGCCTACGCCCGCGGCGGATGCTGATCAGGCCGCCGGCTCTGACGCGGCGAAGATCTTGGCGATGTCCTCGGCCGTCATGAGGCGATAGCGCCCGGGCTCCAGGTCCGCAGGCAGATCAAGCCCGCCGATGCGGTCGCGGTGAAGCGCCTCCACATGGTTGCCCACGGCGGCGAACATCCGCCTGACCTGATGGTAGCGGCCCTCGGTGATGGTCAGCCTCGCCAGCTTCTCGGACAGCGGTTCCAGCACGGCCGGCGCAAGGGGCTTGTCCTCGCCCTCCAGCATCAGGTCGCCGGCGGCGAAGATCGCGCCCTCGTCGCCCCGCAGGGGCCGCGCGAGGGTGGCCAGATAGCGTTTGGCCACATGCCGCCGGGGCGAGATGATCCGATGCAGGAGGTCGCCATCGTCGGTGAGCAGCAGGAGGCCGGAGGTGTCCTTGTCCAGCCGCCCCACCGTGGAGATCGCCGGGTCGCGCATCCGCCAGCGCGACGGCAGCAGGCCATAGACCAGTTCGCCCGCTTCCTTGTGCGAGCAGGTCACGCCCACCGGCTTGTGCATCATCAGCGCCACGCCCGGCAGCGGGTCCAGCGGACGGCCGTCCACCAGCATCCGCTGCGGCAGGTCCGGCGTCAGGGCGATGCGGGCGTCCGCCTTCGGGACCTGGACGCCATCGAGGGTGATGGCGCCGGCCCGCGCCAGGGCCTGCACCTCGCGCCGAGAGCCATAGCCCAGATTGGCCAGCAGCCGGTCCAGCCGCACGGAACCGCTCATTTCCGCGCCTCGTACACCTTGAACCCCGCCCCTTCCGCCTTCAGCGCCGCCTTGCCGAACAGCTCGGCGAGCACGCCTTCATAGGGGAGGTGGCGGTTGGCGACGAGCCACAGCCCCCCGCCGGGCTTCAGCATCCCGTGCGCCCGGCGGATGAACGCCTGCCCCAGGGACCGGTCTTCTGCGCCCCCGTCGTGGAACGGCGGGTTCATCACCACGAAATCCAGCCCCGAAAGTTCAGGGCCGGTCCGGACGTCCCGCCAGTGGAAGCTGGCCCGCGGATCGAGGACGTTGCGACGGGCGCACTCCACCGCCCGGCGGTCGAGGTCCACCAGCGCAAGCTCGGTCACCCCTGCATTCGCCAGCACCGCCCGCGACAGAAGTCCGACGCCGCAGCCAAGGTCCGCACCTCGCCCGGCCAGGGCGGGCAAGGCCTGGATCAGCAGCAGGCTGCCGGGGTCGGGCCGGTCCCAGCTGAAGACGCCCGGCTGGGTCCACAGCCCCAGGCCCTCGGCGATGCGCGGCCGCCCCGCCTCGATGGCCGCCTCAATGGCCGCCCCGATGGCGGTCTCGGCGCCCTCGGGATCGGCGGGCCGCTTGCTGCGGCAGATGCGCTGATGACGCTGGCCGGTCTCATGGACCGCGCAGCCGAAGGCGGCCAGTTCCTTGCCCAGGCGCGATCCGCCCTTCTCCTTCGGCGCCAGGGCGATCAGCGACTCGCCGGGGGCGAGAGCCCGCAGGGCGAGGGCCAGGACGTAGCGCCGCTCGAGAGTCCCGGGCGGCGCGGCCACCACCGCCGCCTCAAGGCTGCCCGGCGCGATGTCCTCGAGAACCGCAGCTCCGGGGATCAGCGGCGAAACCTGAACGGCGCCGGGCGGCGGGGGCGCAAGCTCGGGCAGAGGCTGTCCATAGACGATAGCGGCCGGATACTGGCTCAAGCGACGTAAACTCCTGGAAGCTCGGGCCGCGATACCGGGCAGGGCGCGCCGCGTCCAGGGCCGCGCCCCTGTGCAGCGGCAGGCGCATGGACCGGAACGCAGCGCGAACGCCGGGGCGCCATTCCCGCGCCGCGCGTGCTAATTGGCTCGCGATGTCTTCCGAGTCCTTCGATCCGCCCTCCGGCGTTCCGGCGCCGCGCATCAGCGACCTGGCGCGCCCGCAGCCGGCCGCCGCCTTCGACTATCTGGAGGGGCTGAACCCCGAGCAGCGCGCCGCCGTCGAGGCGACCGAAGGGCCAGTGCTGGTGCTGGCCGGCGCGGGCACGGGCAAGACGCGCGTGCTCACCACCCGTCTGGCGCACATCCTGGCCACCGGCCGGGCGCGGCCGTGGGAGCTGCTGGCCGTCACCTTCACCAACAAGGCCGCCCGCGAGATGCGCGAGCGGATCACCCACATCATCGGCCCCGCGGCCGAGGGCCTGCGCTGGCTCGGCACCTTCCACTCGGTGGCGGCCCAGATCCTGCGCCGCCACGCCGAACTCGTCGGGCTGAAGTCGAACTACACCATCCTCGACGACGACGATCAGGAGCGGCTGCTCAAGCAGATCCTGGAAGCCGAGAACATCGACGTGAAACGCTGGACGCCCAAGGCGCTCAGCGGCCTGATCGATCACTGGAAGAACCGCGGCTGGACGCCCGATCGCCTGCCGCCGGCCGAGAGCCAAGCCTTCGCCAACGGCCGAGGCCAGGCGCTCTATCGCCTCTATCAGGAACGCCTGCGGGTGCTGAACGCCTGTGATTTCGGCGATCTCTTGCTGCACAACATCACGATCTTCATGAGCCAGCCGGACGTGCTGGCCGACTACCACAACCGCTTCCGCTACCTACTGGTGGACGAATACCAGGACACCAACGTCGCCCAGTACCTGTGGCTGCGGCTCCTGGCCCAGAAGACCCAGAACCTTTGCTGCGTGGGCGACGATGACCAGTCGATCTACGGCTGGCGGGGCGCCGAGGTGGACAACATCCTGCGCTTCGAGCGCGACTTCCCCGGCGCCAAGGTGGTGCGCCTTGAGCGCAACTACCGCTCTACGAGCCACATCCTGGCCGCCGCCTCCGGCCTGATCGCCGCCAACAAGAGCCGGTTGGGCAAGACGCTGTGGACCGAGGCCGAGGGCGGCGAAAAGGTCGTGGTCCGCGGCGTCTGGGACGGCGAGGCCGAGAGCCGGCTGATCGCCGACGAGGTCGAGCGGGTGCGCAAGCAGGGACGCAAGTACAGCGACATCGCCATCCTCGTGCGGGCCGCGTTCCAGATGCGCGCCTTCGAAGAGCGCTTCGTCCTTCTGCAGATCCCCTATGTGGTCATCGGCGGCCCGCGCTTCTTCGAGCGGGCCGAAATCCGTGACGCCGTGGCCTATCTGCGGCTGATCTATTCCGAGGACGACGACCTGGCTTTCGAGCGGATCGTCAACACGCCCAAGCGCGGTATCGGCGAGACCAGCGTGCAGAAGCTGCTGCAGGCCGGACGCCTCAATAATGTCTCCGCCAGCCAGGCGGCGCGACAGATCGTCCTCACCGACGAACTGGCGGCCAAGACCCGCACCGCCCTGGCCAACTTCCTGCGCGACCTCGACCGCTGGCGCGCCCAGGCCCGGGAGATTCCGCACTACCGGCTGATGGAGACAGTGCTGGAGGAGAGCGGCTACACCGACGCCCTTCGCCTCGACCGCAGTCCCCAGGCCCAGGGCCGGCTCGAGAACCTTAAGGAGCTCATCAATGCGATGAGCCAGTTCGACACCCTCGAATCCTTCCTGGAGCACGTGTCGCTGGTCCTCGACCTGGACCGCAGCTCGGGCGACGACCGGGTCCAGATCATGACCCTCCACCAGGCCAAGGGGCTGGAGTTCCCGCTGGTGTTCCTGCCCGGCTGGGAGGAAGGCATCTTCCCGTCCCAGCGCAGCATGGACGAAAAGGGCGAGAAGGGCCTCGAGGAGGAGCGGCGGCTGGCCTATGTGGGCATCACCCGCGCCCGCGAAGAGGCGCGCATCAGCTTCGCCGCCAACCGTCAGGTTTACGGCCGCTGGACCAGCCAGCTGCCCTCGCGCTTCGTGGACGAACTGCCGGTCGCCCACGTCGAGGCGAGTTCCGAAACCGGCTACTACGGCGGCGGCCCGGGGATGCAGCAGCACGGCAGCCGCTGGGACGAGAGCCCTTCCTTCGGCTCAGGCTATTCCTCGCCGGGCTGGCGGCGGGCCCAGGCGGCCAACTACCGCGGCAGCCATCCGGGCCGTCAGCAGGTGATCGAGGGCGACGGCCGCCTCGTCGTCTCCGGCTCGGAGGCCAAGAGCGACTACAGCCGAGGCGACCGGGTCTTCCACATCAAGTTCGGCTACGGGACGGTGAAGTCCATCGAGGGCAACAAGCTTACCGTCGCGTTCGACAAGGCGGGCGAGAAGAAGGTCATCGACAGCTTCGTGGAGAAGCAGGCCTAGGATTCCTCGCCCGGTCCGGATCGCCGACGCAGAAGCGTCCTCGCCACCAGCGCAACGACGCCTGCGGCGACCGCCACGCCCGCCACAATGGGAGCCGTCGCGCGAGGCCGACGCATCGGATCGGACGTCGCCTCCGGTGTGGCGTTCATGGCCGCCTCATCGGGTGGCAGCGGCGGCCCGCCGGCGCCATGCTGAGGTTCCGGCGACATTACGTCCTCGGCGACCGCCGCCGTAATCCGCCCGTTCCGCCGGAAGGTGACATAGCCGCCGCTGTGGTCGATCTCGTCGGCCTCCCAGCCGTGCTCGCGCCAGTGACGCCGCGCATCGCTCCACCACGGTCCGCTCGTCCGGGCGGCCTTGGGCAGCGGAAAGCCCAGCACCTCCTCGATCTCGGCGAAGCTCGCGCGCCATTCCGGATGCGGGTGACCGGCCAGACGGTCGGAGAGAGGCTTGTACTTGCTCATGCCCCCTAAACGCGCGGGGCCGTGATCGGCGCCAGCGGAAGCTGCCCAGCGGAACCAGATCGTCCAGGCCGCGCTTCGCTGCCATGCGAGAACTTGTCCGCCGCCGGGATCTGGGGCCGCTGCTGCTGGGAGCCGCCGGCATGGCGACGGTCGGGCTGCTCGTCGGTGCGGCCATGCGTCCCGAACTGCTGGCCCCTGGAGAGGTAGTCGGCCCGCAGATTCAGGCCGGCGTCTCCGGACCGCGCGCCGCGCCAGCCTATGGCGGGGTGTCCTACACGAACTACGCGGGGACCTTGCCAGATCATGTGGTGGGTACGGACTGGCTGAAGCCGCCGCCTGAGGCGCCGCCGCCCGTAGACTACGCCCCCGCCGACTACGCCTATGCGGATGAGTTGCTCGAAGACCCGCCGCAGGACGCGCCCGCCGCCGCTGTCCTGGGCGGCGACGCCGTCGCCACCGAGCCCATGGCCACCGCCCTCGCGCCGGAAATGGCCGAACCCGCGCTTGCGACACCCGGCTAAGCGCGATCAGCCCTCGCCTTTCGGGCCAAGCCCCGTTAGAGCCTCACGCCCATGAGCGACGAGGCCGTCCAGATCATCGCCCGCGGGCCGCGCCTTGAGGCCGAGGCCGCAGCCGCAGCCCTTGAGGCTGAGCCCGCCACCGAAGCCCTCACCTATTCGATCCTCGAGGAGGACGAGGACCACGACGTCTGGCGCATCGACGCCTTCCCGACCACGGACGAGGAGCGGGACGCCCTGACGGCCGTCCTGGCGCGGTTCGGCAAGCTGCGCACCGTCGTCGAGAAGCTGGCGGACGCCGACTGGCTGGCCATGGCGCTGTCGGGCCTCCCGCCGGTCCGCGCAGGTCGCTTCTTCGTCTATGGCGCCCACGACAGGGGCCTCGCCCCCGCCAGCACGGTCAATCTGCGGATCGAGGCCGGCGCGGCCTTCGGCACCGGCCACCATGGCACCACCGTCGGCTGCCTCCAGGCCTTCCACGACCTTCTCAAGTCCCGGCGCTTTGAGCGCGTGCTGGATGTCGGCTGCGGCACCGGCGTCCTCGCCATCGCCGCCGCCCGCACCGGCTCGCGGGTGGCCGTGGGCACCGACATCGACGGCCCGTCCGTCCGCATCGCCAACGAGAACGCCGCCCTCAACCGGGCTCAGGCCCGGTTCGTCCACGCCTCTGGCCTCAACCACCCCGAGGTGCGCAAGGATCGCCCCTACGACCTCGTGTTCGCCAACATCCTGGCGCCGCCGCTCGTGGCCCTGTCGCAGGACATCAGGACGGCCCTGAAGCCGGGCGGCTTCGCCATCCTTTCGGGCCTGCTGCGCACCCAGGAACGGCGCGTTCTGGCGGCCTATATGTCCAAGGGCTTCCGGCTGCATCGCCGCCTGCACCGCGACGCCTGGGCGACCCTGGTGCTGCGCCGCGGCGGCTGACCGCCGGAACCTGCTCCGATGGCCTCACGTTCCCGGCTCGACGGCGACGCTCGCCGCCGCAGAAGGAGCCCGGCATGTCGGAAGAGTACGAACGCACCACCGTGACCCAAGAGCCCACGCGCACCGTCGAGGTCCGCCGTGGGAGCGCGGCCGGCTGGTGGGTGGCGGCCCTGGCGGGCATCGTCGCCATCGTCGCGGTGGTGTTCCTCTATAACAATCGCTCGGCCCAGGACCTGCAGGTCGCCCGCGAACAGGGCCGCAGCGAGGCCGCCATGGCGGCCGCCAGCGAGTCCGCCCAACAGGCGGCCGCCACGGCGGCCCAGGCCGCTCAGGACGCCGCCGCAGGCGCGGCAGCGGCAACCGAAACCGCGGCCCAGGCCGCCGCCGATCAGACTGAGGAAATGGCCGCGACCGCCGGGGATGCGGCTAGGGACGCCTCCGACGCCGTCCCATCGCCTTAATCCCGCTAGGCCAACGGCTGGGCGTCGAGCGCCTCGATCCAGTGGCGCTCGCGCCGCTTGAGTTCGTCAGCGAGCCCGACCGGCGTCAGGTCGGGGTCCTCGATCCGCTCGAGCTCCTCGTAGGTGAAGGCCTCAGCCCCGTGCGCCCGCAGCGCAGCCTGGACCGCGCGATTGGGATGGCTCCCCATGCGCAATTGGAAGCGCATGCCGTTGGCCTGGGCTTCGATGTTGCGTGACACGCCGACCCACACGCCTTGTGCGGGGGCGCACCGGATGGCGAAGACGCCGGCGGCGACGGGCTTTTCCTTGTAGTCCCGCACGATCTGGCGGCGATCGGTCTTGCTCATGGAACGGAGGTACGCCGCGCCATCGCCCGGGTCAATTTGCCCGCCCTTTGCCGCGGCCTGTGGAAGGGCTTACATCCGGACCATGCGCCAGACCTTCGACGAGACCACCGACCCCAGCTTCGGCCGCGAGCACGTCCCACTCATCCGCAAGGCCATGGAGGCCCAGGGGCTCGACGGCTTCCTCGTCCCGCACGAGGACGAGCACCAGAACGAATATCTGCCCGCGGCGAATGACCGGCTGGCCTGGACCTCGGGCTTTACCGGCTCGGCCGGGGCGGCGGTGATCTTCAAGGATAAGGCGGCGATCTTCGTCGACGGCCGTTATACCCTCCAGGTCCGCGACCAGGTGGACCAGGCCGTGTTCGAGATCCGCGACCTGGTGGACGGAGGCGTCCCCGCCTATCTCGAAACCTCGGCCTCCAGGGGCCAGAAGATCGGCTACGATCCGCGCCTGCACAGTCCGGACGCGCTCCATTGGCTGAAGGCCGCCGCCGCCAGCGCCGGCGCTGAACTCACGCCCGTCGAAACCAACCCGGTGGACGCCGCCTGGGGCGCAGCCCGGCCCGCCCAGCCCACGGCCCCGGTCGTGCCGCATCCCGCCGAATATTCCGGCGAGAATTCGGCCTCCAAACGCGCCCGCATCGGCGAGCTCGTGGCCGGCAAGGGCGCCGATGCAGCGGTGCTGACCGCCCCATCCTCCATCGCCTGGCTGTTCAACGTCCGCGGGGGCGATGTCATCCGCACGCCCCTGCCCCTGGGCCAAGCCATCCTCAACAAGGACGGCAGCGCCCGCCTGTTCCTCGACCCCGCCAAGGTCACGCCCGAACTTCCGGCCTGGCTCGGCAATCAGGTTCGCCTGGAGACGCCCGAAGACCTGCCCCAGGCGCTCGCCGAGCTGAAGGGACGCAAGGTGCTGGTCGATCCCGCCCAGTCTTCCGCCTGGTACTTCGACACCCTGCAGGCGGCCGGCGCCGAGGTGGTCCGCGCCGAGGACCCCTGCGCCCTGCCCCGCGCCTGCAAGAACGCCGTCGAAATCGAGGGCAGCCGCCGGGCGCACGCCCGCGACGGCGCGGCCCTGGCCCGCTTCCTCCACTGGCTGGCCACCGAGGCCCAGGAGACCCTGCCTGACGAGATCGAGGTGGTGACCCGGCTCGAGGCCTTCCGCGAAGCCACCGGGGCCCTCAAGGACCTTTCTTTCGACACCATCGCCGGCGCGGCTTCCAACGGCGCCATCGTCCACTACCGGCCCACCGCCCGGCTCAACAAGCGGACCGAGAAGGGTTCGCTGCTGCTGGTTGATTCCGGCGCCCAGTACCTGGACGGCACCACCGACGTCACCCGCACCGTCGCCATCGGCGAGCCCAGTCAGGAAATGCGCGAGCGCTTCACCCTGGTGCTCAAGGGCCACCTCGCCCTGGCCAATGTGAAATTCCCGCCGGGCACCACGGGCAGCCAGCTCGACGCCCTGGCCCGCGCCCCCCTGTGGCAGGCCGGCCTCGACTACGACCACGGCACCGGCCATGGGGTCGGCAGCTACCTCGGCGTCCACGAGGGGCCGCACCGCATCGCCAAGGCGCCGAACACCGTGGCCCTTCGGCCCGGCATGATCGTCTCCAACGAGCCCGGCTACTACAAGGAAGGCGAATACGGCATCCGCATTGAGAACCTGCAGTTCGTCACCGAGGCGAAGCCGGTCCCGGGCGGCGAGCGGTCCATGCATGGCTTCGAGGCCTTGACCCTGGCGCCCATCGACCGCCGCCTGATCGTGGCCGATATGCTGACCCCTGCCGAGCGCGCCCAGCTCGACGCCTACCACGCCCGGGTGCGCGAAACGGTCGGGCCGCTGCTGGAGGACGAAGTCCGCGCCTGGCTCGAAGAGGCGACGGCGCCGATCTGAAGCGCCGTCTAGCTATCGCCCACCAGGGCCAGCCATTCCTCTTCGGTGATGACCTTCACCCCGTGCTTCTCGGCGTCGCGCAGCTTGGAGCCGGCGCCGGGGCCAGCGACCACGAGGTCGGTCTTCTTCGACACCGAACCCGAGACCTTGGCGCCCAGGCGCTCGGCCTGGGCCTTGGCCTCGTCGCGGGTCATGCGTTCCAGGCTGCCGGTGAACACCACTGTCTTGCCGGCGATCGCAGTATCGGTCTTCGGGCGTTCGGCCGGGATCACCGTCAGCTCGCTGAGCAGGTCGTCCACCAGAGCGCGGTTGTGATCCTCGCCGAAGAACTCGGCGATCATCCGGGCGGCCACCACGCCCACGGCGTCCACCGAGGCGACCTCCAGGAAGGCCTCGCCGGGCGTTTCCGCCGCCGCCTGCCGCGCCGCCGCCTCGAAGCTCCCCCAGTCGCCGTAGCGGTCCGCCAGGGCCGCCCGCGCCCGGGCGTTGAGCCTGGGGATCGCCAGTCTCAGCCGGCCGTCCAGCGACATATCCGGCGGCGCCAGCACGCCCTGGCCGCTGCGGGCGAAGTCGAGCACCGCCGCCACAGCGGTGGGCCCTAGGCCTTCCAGGTCGGACAGCTCCGCGTAGGTCGGCCCCGCCATCTGTTCCGACGCGAGTTTCGAGGTCTCCACGAAACGTTCCACGGTCTCGAAGTGGCGCGCCAGGGCCGTGGAGGTGGTCTCGCCGATGTGCCGGATGCCCAGGCCGTAGATGAACCGGTCGAGCTCGATCCTCCGCCGCTCCTCGATGCTGGCCAGCAGGTTGCCGACGCTGGTTTCGCCGAAGCGGTCGAGGGCCAGCATCTCCTCGCGCCGGGTCTTCAGGCGGAAGATGTCGGCCGGAGAGTTCAGCCAGCCGAGCTCCGAGAACTGGGTCAACTGCTTTTCGCCCAGGCCCTCGATGTCGAAGGCCCGGCGGCTGACGAAATGGCGCAGATGCGCCAGGCGCTGGAACGGGCAGGCGAACTCGCCCGAGCAGCGACGCACCACGGTCTCGGCGCCCGAGGCGGTGGTCTCGCGCACCAGTTCGGTGTGCAGGGGGCACGGGCAGTGGGTCGGGAATTCGAAGGGCTGGGAGTCCGCGGGCCGTTCCTCCAGCACCACGCTGACGATCTGCGGGATCACGTCCCCCGCCCGCTGCAGCACCACGGTGTCGCCGACCCGGATGTCCTTGCGGGCGATCTCGTCTGCGTTGTGCAGGGTCGCATTGACCACCACCACCCCGCCCACGGTGACGGGATGCAGCCGGGCCACCGGCGTGATCGCGCCCGTCCGTCCCACCTGGATGTCGATGGCCTCCAGGATCGTGCGAGCCTGCTGGGCCGGGAACTTGCGGGCGATGCCCCAGCGCGGCGCGCGCGAGACGAAGCCTAGCCGCTGCTGCCAGTCCAGCCGGTCGACCTTGTAGACCACGCCGTCGATGTCATAGCCGAGGTGCGGTCGCACCTGCTCCATCCTGGCGTAGGCGGCCAGCAGGCCCGCGGCGTTCTCCACCCGGCAGCTCTCCGGCGTGGTCTGGAAGCCCCAGGCCTTCAGCTTCTGCAGCGCTTCCCACTGGGTCTCCGCGAAGGGCTCGGAGTGCGCGCCCCAGGCGTAGGCGAAGAAGCGCAGCGGGCGGGCGGCGGTGATCTTGGGGTCGATCTGGCGCAGCGAGCCGGCGGCGGCGTTGCGCGGGTTGGCGTAGGTCTTCTGGCCGGCCTCGGCGGCGGCCGCGTTCAGGGCCGCGAACTCCTCGTGGCCGAGATAGACCTCCCCTCTGACCTCGATCTCCTTGGGCCAGCCCTCTCCGGCCAGCCGGTGGGGGATCTCGGCGATGGTGCGGACATTGGCGGTGACGTCCTCGCCCACCCGCCCGTCGCCGCGGGTGGCGGCTCGGACCAGTTCGCCGTCACGATAGAGGATCGAGCACGACAGGCCGTCGATCTTCGGCTCGGCCGTGTAGCCCACCGTCTCCTCCGGCGAGAGGCGCAGGAACCGGCGGATGCGCGCGTCGAACTCCACCGCCTCGTCGTCATCGAAGGCGTTGTCCAGGCTCAGCATCGGCACGCCGTGCTCGACGGCCTTGAACTTCTCGGACCGCGCCGTCCCTACCTTCAGCGACGGCGAGTTCTCGCGCACCAGATGCGGGAATCGCGCCTCGATATCGGCGTTGCGACGCTTCAGGGCGTCATAGTCCGCGTCCGAGATCAGCGGATCGTCGTTGCGGTAGTAGGCGATGTCGTGCCGGGCGATCTCGTCGGCGAGCCGGGTCAGCTCCTCGACAGCTTCGGCTTCGGTCAGGGACTCGGGCGGCTTCATCCGGGGAAGGTCTAACCCGGGCCGCCGGCCGCGTCAGGCCCCGATCAATGCCCGGGCGGCGGCGCGGGCGGCGTCGGTGATTTGGGCGCCGGCCAGCATCCGGGCGATCTCCTCCTCGCGGTCGGCGGGCGAGAGAACCTCCACCGCCGTGCGAATGCGTTCGGTGTCGCCGGCCTTGGAAATCCGCCAGTGCGCCTCGGCCCGCGCGGCCACCTGTGGACTGTGGGTGACCACCAGGACCTGGGCGTTCCCGGCCAGCTTCTTCAGCCGCAGGCCTACGGCGTCGGCGACCGCCCCGCCCACGCCCTGGTCCACCTCGTCGAAGATCATCAGCGGCTGCGGCCCGGCCGCGCGACCGGCCAGGGAGGCCTTCAGGGCCAGGGCGAAGCGGGCCAGCTCGCCCCCTGAGGCGATGGCGCCCAGGTCGCCGAACGGCGCGCCCGGATTGGTGGCCACCTCGAACGCCACCCGGTCCAGGCCCGCAGGCCCCGCCCGGTCCTCGGGCAGCGGCTCCACGGCGACCCGGAAACGGGCCTTCTCGAGCTTCAGCGGCGCGAGCTCGGCCATGACCGACATGGCCAGGCGCTCGCCGGCGGTCTTGCGCCCGTCGGTCAGCCGGGCCGCGGCGTCCATATAGCCGTCCCGGGCGGCCTTCAACTCGGCCTCGGCGGCCTTCAGGGCGTCTTCAGAGGTCTCCACCGCCCGCAGCCGCTCGGCGAAGCGCACGCGCAAGGCCGGCAACTCCTCCACGGTCACGTTCAGCTTGCGGGCGAGCCCCCGCAGGTCGAACAGCCGCTCCTCCGCCTTCTCCAGGCGGTCAGGCTCGAAATCGAAGGCGTCGGCGGCGGCGTCGATGGCCGCCTCGGCCTCGCCCGCCTCGATCAGCACCCGGTCCAGGGCCTCGGAGGCCTGGGTCACCCGCGCCACGGCGGCGCTCTCGGCCCCGGCGCCGGCGGCGACCGCCCGCTCGCGGGCCCGCTCCAGGGCGCGGACCGCCGAGGCTACCTTGGCGGACAGGCCGTCGAACACCTCCCGGGCGGCGGCAATGTCGGCCAGGGCCTTCTCCGCCGAACCCAGCAGCGCCCGCTCCTCGGCCAGGGCCGCCTCCTCGCCCGCCTTGGGATCGAGACGGTCCAGCTCGGACAGGCGGAAGGTCAGTTCCTCGGTCTCGGCCGCGGCCCGGGCGACGTCCTCGCGCAAGGCCTCCACCCGCTCCCGGGCGGCGCGCCAGTCCCGGTGGCGGGCGGCCACCTCGGCGGCCAGCGGCTCCAGCCCGCCGAATGCGTCCAGCATCGGCCGGTGAGTGCGGGCGTCCAGCAGGCCCACCGTCTCATGTTGTCCATGCACCTCGAGCAGCAGCGCCCCGATCTCGCGCAGCACGCCCACGCCCGTGGACTGGTCGTTGACGAAGGCCCGGCTGCGCCCATCCGCGGAAAGCGAGCGACGCAGGACGAGGTCCTCGTCCCGGGCGTAGGCGAGGCCCTTCTCCTCCAGCAGGTCCCACACGGGATGGTCGGGCGCCGGGGCAAAGACGGCGGTGGCCACCGCCTGGGCCGCACCGCGGCGCACGAGGCCGGCCTCGGCGCGCATGCCCGTGGCCAGGCCCAGGGCGTCGAGAATGATCGACTTGCCCGCGCCGGTTTCGCCCGTGAGCGCGGTCAGGCCCGGCCCGATCGACAGGTCGAGGGCCTCGATCAGGACCACATCACGGATCTGCAGGCCGATCAGCATCGCGGCGCAGGATCGTACGGAATCACGTCGGCCGGAAAGGCCTTAGTTCACCTTCGGTTCCGCCGCATTGGCCGCGGCGTCGGTGGCGGTCTGAGCGGAGGGCGCCTCGGCCACCGGCGGGCGGATGGTCTGGCTCTTGTCCTTGCGGAACGGCAGCCGCAGCAGGCGTTTGCCGCCGCCGCTCTCGGGCTCTACCGCAGGCCGCAGGCCCCGGTCGGTGAGCAGCCGGTAGGCGTCGCGGTACCAGATGTCGCCCGGATAGTTGTAGCCGAGCACGGCGCCATTCTTCCGCGCCTCGTCCACCAGGCCCAGGGTCAGATAGGCCTCGACCAGGCGGTACAGAGCCTCGGGCGTGTGGGTGGTCGTCTGATAGCGGTCGACCACGGTCTTGAAGCGGTTCACCGCCGCCAGGGTGTCCCCGTTGCGCAGGTACCAGCGGCCAACGGTCATTTCCTTGCCGGCCAGCTGGTCGTTGACCATGTCGATCTTCAGGCGGGCGTCCTGGGCGTACTCGGTGTTCGGGTAGCGCTGGACGACGGTGCGCAGGGCTTCCAGCGCTTGGCCGGTGGCGGCCTGGTCGCGGCCCACATCAACGATCTGTTCGAAGTAGCAGATGGCCTTGATGTAGTGGGCGTAGGCCGCCGCCGGATTGCCCGGATAGAGCTGGATGAAGCGCTCGGCGTCGCCGATGGCCTCGGCGTAGTCGTTGGACTGGTAGTGAGCGTAGGCCTGCATCAGGATCGCCCGGCGCGACCACTCCGAGTAGGGGTGCTGCCGCTCCACTTCCCCGAAATAGTTGATCGCCTGGTTCCACAGGCCGCGGTCCAGGCGGTTTGCCCCCGTGGCGTACAGCAGCTCGACCGGCCGTTCTTCATAGACCAGCCGCGGCTTCTTCTTGTTGCCCGCACAAGCCGTCAGAGCCAGTGCGCAGGCGGCGACGATGACGACCGCCCGGGTAGACTTGCGAACCGAAGACACCTTCACCTCAAGACCAGCGCGCGCGCCCCCACGCGGAGAGTCGCTTCTACACTACCGACTGTGGCGAGCAAACGGCGGTGCAGCCGCCGGAGCTCAGACCGCCTCGGCGAGGTCCTCGGCGAAGGTCCGGACGCGCCAGGCTTCGGGCCGGGCGGCGAGCGCACGCACCAGGGCGTTGTTCAGGCCATGCCCCGCCAGGACGCCCTCGAACCGCCCGATCACGGGCAGGCCCAGGACATAGAGGTCGCCGATGGCGTCCAGCGCCTTGTGGCGCACGAACTCGTCGGGCCGACGCAGGCCCTCGGGGTTGAGCACCCGGCCGCCGTCGACGACCACCGCGTTCTCCATGGAGCCGCCCCGGGCGAGGCCCATGGCGCGCAGGGCCTCTACCTCGTGCAGGAAACCGAAGGTGCGGCAGTCAGCGAGCTCCTCGCGGAACGCCCGCTCGTCCATGGCCATGTCGATGGTCTGGGTTCCGATGGCGGCGGAGTCAAAGCGGATTTCGAAGGCGACCTCGAACCGCTCGGCCGGCTTCAGTGCGGCGCGCTTGTCCCCGTCGACCACTTCCACAGTCTGGATGATCTCGATGTAGCGGCGCGGCGCCTGCTGCTGGCGGCGGCCGGCCCGGTCCAGGACGCGCAGGAACGGCAGGGACGAGCCGTCCATGATCGGCATTTCCGGGCCGTCCAGCTCGACCACGGCGTTGTCGATGCCCGACATCACCAGCGCGGCCATCAGATGCTCGATGGTGGAGACGGTCACGCCGGCGGCATTGGTGATCACGGTGCCCAGCTGGGTCTTGCACACGGCCTCCGGCGAAACCGGCACGCGGTTGTCGCAGTCGGTGATATCAGTGCGGACGAAGACCACGCCCGTGTCGGCCGCCGCCGGCCGCACGGCCACGCGGGTATAGGCGCCCGTATGGACGCCGATGCCGGCGAACAGCGCCGGCGCCTTGACGGTGTGCTGAAACACAGGTGCGGACAAAGCCAGGACCTTCCACAAACACAAGACAGTCCGGTCGCGGCGGACCGAGCTTTAGCCCCAACGTTCGCTTTAGGCCGCTTCGATGCAGCGCAGCAAAACACTTGCTGTTTCGCTATGTTTCTCTGGGTGCGCTGCGAAAATCCGCCTCAGGCGGCCGGAAAGTCCTGAGCGCCGATCAGGTTCATCGACCGATCCTGGATACGCACCTGGGCGGGGCTGCCCAGGTCAGAGAGGCAGCGGGCCAGCGCCCTCGCCTGTTCTTCCGCCCGGCGGCCCGAACGGAACACCAGCGGCTCAAGTTCGGCGCAACGCACCGTCCAGCCATTCGCCAGCGGCGAAACCCAGATCACCTTCGTGTAGGCCATGTCGCCCTCCCGTCAGGTGGAACGCAAAAACAAGAATAGCAGGGGGCTGCGGCCCCCTGCCTTCTCGTTTTCGTGACGATGGCGGCTTTTCGAGGGCCGGCCGGGCCCTCGACACGCCTCAGTTGGCGAGGCGGCGCAGGAAGGACGGGATTTCCAGGTCCTCGGCCGGATCGGTCTCGTCGATCACCTGCGGCGCTTCCAGCGGCTGGGCGCCGCCGCGCACCGGAGCCGGCGCGGCCGTGGCGGCCGGGCGGCTGTCCATCCGCGGCTGCGGCGCGGCCGGCGGGGCGTCGTAGCGCGGACGGCCGCCAAACAGGCTGAGGAAGCCGCCGCGGGGCTTGCGCGGTTCGTAGGCCGGCTCGGTGAAGAGCGGCTCTTCCTCCGCCGGCGCGGGGGCCGCGGGCTCGAAAGCGTGAACCGTCGGCGCCGGGGCCGGCGCCGGCTCGGCCGCAGCGACGCCGCCGAAGATGTCGGGTTGCTCTTCCTCACGGACTTCCGGCTCGAAGGCCGCCTGCGGCTCGGCCGTGGCGGCGGCCATCACGGGCTCCACCTCGGCCTTGGGCGTGACGGAGGCGAGCAGCGGCTCAGCCGTCAGCGAGCGGCGCTCGACGCGCGGCTCGATGGAGGCGATCGAGGCGCCGTCCATGCCGGTGGCCACCACCGACACGCGGATCTTGCCTTCCAGGGTCGGATCGAAGGCGGCGCCGAAGATGATGTTGGCCTCGGGGTCGACCTGCTCCGAGATGGCGTTGGCCGCCTCGTCGACTTCCAGCAGGGTCATGTCCAGGCCGCCGGTGACGTTCACCAGCACCGCCTTGGCGCCCTTCAGCGAGACCTCGTCCAGCAGCGGGTTCTGGATGGCGTTCTGGGCGGCCATCAGGGCGCGGTCGTCGCCGGTGGCCTCGCCGGTGCCCATCATCGCCTTGCCCATCTCGGTCATGACCGTGCGGACGTCGGCGAAGTCGAGGTTGATCAGGCCCGGCAGCACCATCAGGTCGGTGATGGAGCGCACGCCCGAGTGCAGAACCTGGTCGGCCATGCCGAAGGCCTCGGCGAAGGTCGTCCGCTCATTGGCCACGCGGAACAGGTTCTGGTTCGGAATGACGATCAGGGTGTCGACGTAGCGTTGCAGTTCGTTGATGCCGGCCTCGGCCAGGCGCATCCGGTGACGGCCCTCAAAGTGGAAGGGCTTGGTGACCACGCCGACGGTCAGGATGCCGCGCTCGCGCGCGCACTTGGCGATGATCGGGGCCGCGCCGGTGCCGGTGCCGCCGCCCATGCCGGCGGTGATGAAGACCATGTGGGCGCCGTCGAGGTGCTCGCCGATCTCCGGGATGCTCTCCTCGGCCGCACTCATGCCGACTTCAGGATGGGCGCCCGCGCCCAGGCCCTGGGTGACCTGCACGCCGAGCTGAATCCGGCGATCCGTCTTGGCGAACTGCAGCTGCTGCGCGTCGGTGTTGGCGACGACGAACTCCACGCCCTCGAGGCCGGCCTCGATCATGTTGTTGACGGCGTTGCCACCCGCGCCGCCGACGCCGAACACGACGATCCGGGGCTTCAGTTCCGTGGCGCGCGGCGCGGAGAGAGAGATGGCCATGGACCCTGCGTCCTTCCCAAATACGGTCAGAGCGCCAAGCGACCCGCCCGCCCGACGCACCCTTGTTTAAGGATGGGTTTAGTTGGCGACCGACATCCTTAAGCGAGCGTTAAGCCCATAGCGCGAGTCGCGATTCCCGCGAGCTTAGCCACAGGGAAATTTCCGCTTTTGGCTCAAGGACTCACGCCGGGTGGTTCCGACCGGCCCGGGCGGGGGCCGCGGGCAGGCCGTTAGGACATGGTTAGGCCAAGTTAGCGGGTCGTTCAGAAATGGGCGAGCGCCCCCGGCCGAGCCTTGGCCGGAACCTGTTGTGGTCAAGCTCGTTTCGCCCCTTTGGGGCGGGGGCCTCGGAGAATGACATGCCCAGGACCATCGTGGTGATCATGGCCGCCGCGGCGCTGCTTCCGGCGTGCGCCGCCCTGCCGAACACCGCCTCGGCGCCGGCGCCGGAGTCGCCGCCCTTCTCGGCCAGCATCAATGTGCGGAAGGTGAGCGGCTGGGCCGATGCGGGCGCCCGGCTTCCCGCCGACATGGTCCCGGCCCTGACTGAGGCCATGCGCGCCGAGTTCGCCAAGGAACCTCAGGCCGGGCCGGCGGCCAACCTCGTCTTCACCATCGCCGAATACCGCCCCGCCGGCCGGCGGGCGAAGGCCGCCAGCATGACGGTCAAGGTCAGCATCACCACCCCGGCGGGCTCGGCGCTACGCCAGTTCGCAGTGACCAGGGAAGCGGAAGGTCCGGGCGCCGAGGCCCGGGCCAGGCTGATCGCCCAGACCGCAGAAGCCGTCGCCAAGGCTGTCCGCGGGGAAGCCCCGCCGTCCTGAGGCCCTGTTGGGCGCGACCCTAGAGGTTCTCGCGCAGCCAGGCGGCGGCCTTGGCCACCGGATTGGCCCGCGGATCGAGGGGCTCGCGCCGCAGCTTGGCCGAAGTCAGGGACTTGGCCGAGACCGCTTCGCGCGGACCGAAGGCGGCCCGGTGCAGGATCCCGGCCGCCGCCGTGAAGGCCGGGCCCGAGGCGGCGTCGGCCAGGTGCGGCACGCGACGCGGACGGCCCAGGCGAACCGGGCGGTCGAACACCCGCACCGCCACCTCGCGCACGCCGGCCAGCTGGCTGGCCCCGCCGGTCAGCACCAGGCCCGCGCCCGGCTCCACCGGCGCGCCCGAAGCCTTGAGGCGATCGCGCAGCAGTTCGAGGGTCTCCTCAACCCGCGGGGCGATGATGCCCTTCAGCAAGCTGCGCGGCGCCACGACCGGACCTGCGCCCGGATCGTCGCCGCGCGGCGGCGCCTCGATCATCTCGCGGTCCTCATTGGTCGAGGCGATGGCCGAGCCATGCAGGGTCTTGATCCGCTCGGCGCCGGCGATCGAGGTGGACAGGCCCCGGGCGATGTCCTGGGTCACATGCTGGCCGCCCACCGGCACGGTCTCCACATGGACCAGACTGCCGCCCGAGAAGACCGCCGCGGAGGTGGAGCCGCCGCCCATGTCGATGCAGACGCTGCCGAGGTCCATCTCGTCCTCTTCCAGCGCGGCGAGGGCCGAGACGAACGGGGCCGCCACCACGCCTTCCAGCTGCAGGTGGGCGCGCTCGACGCAGGCGCCCAGGGTCTGGAAGACGGTCTCGGCCACCGAGACCACCAGAAGTTCGACGCCCAGGGTCTTGCCGAACATGGCGCGCGGGTCGCGCACGCCGCCCTGTCCGTCCACGGACCAGGCCACGGGCAGGATGTGGATCGCCCGGCGGCCGGGCAGCTTGATCTGGGCCAGGGCGTTCTGGATGGCGCGGATGAGATCGTTGTCGGAGATCGGACGGGCGCCGATGGAGACCCGGCCCGCCACCCGCGACGAGGCCAGCTGGCCCCCAGCGGTGGCCACGGTGACGCCCTGGACGTTCACGCCGGCCACGTTCTCGGCGCGCTCCACGGCCTGGGCGATGGCGTCAGAGGCCTCGTCCAGGTTCACGATCGCGCCGCCACGCACGCCGCGCGACTGGACATAGCCCACCCCGCAGGTGGTGAGGGTCCGGTCGATCTTTCGCACGCCTTCCGGCTTCATGATGAAGCAGGTGACCTTGGACGCGCCGAGGTCCACGGCGGCGATCACCTTCGGCGGCGCCAGCGCAGCCTTCAGGCCTTCACGGCCATCCTTAGCGGCGGCGGAAGCTTCGCGGCGGGTGAGCGACTTGAGCATCTAGGGTCTTTTCTTCTCTCGTTACACGCCGGCGGCGGCCAGGCCGCCGGGCGCGGTGGGGGCGACGGGGGCGCGCGGCCGGACGGCCACGACATCGGGATTGCGCAGGTCGATGCGCTCGAAACCCAGCTCCAGGATCCGAGAGCGCAGGTCGAGCTGCTCCAGCTGGCCCAGGGCGTCTTCCTCGCCGGCCGCCGGGAGCTGGATCAGCGAACCATCCTTCAGCCGCAGGTCCCAGCGGCGGTCATCGACGCGGACCAGGGCTTCCAGGCGCTGCATCAGCTTGGGCCGCTGGGCCAGGATCGGCAGGATTTCCCCCGCATGCTCGGCGCCGCCGGCGCCCACCACCAGGGGCAGCATCGGGAAGCGGCCCGGATCGGCCTCGGGGATCACGCGCCCCTGGTCGTCGATCACCACCGTCTTGCCGGCGTGCTGCCAGACGGCGAGCTGACGGCGCTCCTTCACGGCGATGACCAGGGTGTCCGGCATCAGGCGGACGACCTTGGCCTCCTCCACCCAGCCCACCTGCTCGACGCGGGCGCGCAGGGCGTTGAGATCCATGCCCAGCAGGGGCTGGTCCTTGTGGATCGCGGCGGCGCGGACGATGTCGGGCGTCGCCATCTTCGAGGCGCCCTGGACGTGGACCGTGCGCAGACGGAAGCCGGCCTGGCCGAACTGGCCGTCGATGGCGGCCACGACGCTGTCCGCCAGGGCCTGGCCCCGGCCGCCGGTGGCCAGCGTGGCGGTGACGGCGGCCGCGAGAACGCCGGCCGCGGCGAGCAGGATCAGCTTGGGAGACGCGCCTGCGGAGGCCGGAGCGCGCGCCGCCGCCGCCGGCGCCGCGCCCTTGCCGGACGCGCGCTTATGGCTAAGGGGCGTCTTGGCCCGAGGTTTCGCCGCTACTCGCGATCCTCCCCGCTCCGCCGCGGGCATAGGCGTCCTCCGTGATCCACAACACAAGCCGGTCGAAATCCACCCCTTGCGCCGCCGCCTGCTCGGGGACGAGCGAGGTGGGCGTCATGCCGGGCTGGGTATTGACCTCCAAGAGGACCAGAATGTCGTTAATGTCGTCATAACGAAGGTCCGCCCGGGTAACTCCCTGACAACCAAGGGCGGCATGCGCCTTCTCGGCCATTTCCTTCGCTTTTTCAAAGGCGTGAGCCGGCATCCTGGCCGGGACGATGTGCCGGGATCCGCCGTCCGCGTACTTCGCCTCGTAGTCGTAGAATTCCCGCTCGGTAAGGATTTCGGTGACAGTCATCGCCTTGCCGCCCATCACCCCCACGGCCAGCTCCAGACCGCGCACGAATGGCTCCACCAGCACCTCGTCCCCATAGGTCCAGGAAGGCTCGATGATCTCCTGCGGCGGACGGTTGGCGCGGTCGCGGACGATGTGGACGCCCACCGAGGAGCCTTCGGCATTGGCCTTCACCACATAGGGCGGCGGCATGACGTGGTCGCGGGCCACGTCGAAGCGGTTGTAGAGACCGCCGCCGGGCACGGCGACGCCGGCCGCAGCCATCACCGCCTTGGCCTTGGCCTTGTCCATGGCCAGGGCGGAGGCCAGCACCCCGCAGTGGGTGTAAGGGATCTGCAGCGTCTCCAGGATGCCCTGGACGCAGCCGTCCTCGCCCCAGGCGCCATGCAGGGCGTTGAAGACCACGTCCGGCTTCACCTTCGCCAGCACCTCGGCCAGGTCGCGACCGGCGTCCACCCGGGTGACCCTCGCGCCCAGGCGTTCCAGGGCGTCGGCGCATTCACGCCCCGAGACGAGGCTCACCTCCCGCTCGGAGGAGATGCCCCCCATGAGGACGGCGACGTGATGTCCGGAAAGCGGGGCGGCCATGGGCGACTCTTGAGCTTGGAAGGCGGGTCAACGTCCCGCCGTGGAGGACGCGGGGGCGCCGGTCAAGTGTGCGCGCCGTCACCCTGCGCCTTGGTGAACAGCCGCAGGAAGGCGGCCAGGAGACAGCCGGCGACAATGCCGGCGGTCAGGTCGTGCAGCAGCGTCAGGCCGAAGGTGGCGAACAGCACCGCCCCGGTGCGCCAGTCGCGGGCCATGGCCACGAACTCTTCCTTCTCGGCCATGTTCCAGGCCACCACCACCAGCACCCCGGCCAGGGCCGACAGAGGCACATAGCTGGCGAGCGGGGCGGCCAGCAGCATGAACGCCAGGAGGAAGGCGGCGTGCAGCATGCCCGAGATCGGTGTGCGGGCGCCGGCGCGGATATTGGCGGCCGTCCGGGCGATCGTGCCGGTGACCGCGATCCCGCCGAACAGCGCCGAGCCCACATTGGCCAGGCCCTGGGCCACCAGCTCCATGTTCGAGCGGTGAACCCGCCCGGTCATCTTGTCGGCCACGGTGGCCGAAAGCAGGCTTTCCACCCCGCCCAGCAGCGTGAAGGCCAGGGCCGATGGCAGGACGTCCATCGCCAGGCCAGGGCTGAACGTCGGCACGGACGGCAGCGGCAGCCCCCGGGGCAGTTCGCCGAAGCGCGTGCCGATGGTCTCGATGGGCAGGTGCAGCAGGTAGGCCAGCAGGGTTGCGCCGACCACGCCGTACAGCATCCCCGGCCAGTTGGGCCGCACGCGATGCAGCCAGAGGATGAAGGCCGCGACGCCCAGCCCCAGCGCCAGGGCCGCCGGCGTCACGGTGGGCGCGGCGCCCGCGAGGGCGGCAAGCTTGGGAACCAGGGGCCCCGGCTCGGGCCTGGAGAGGCTCAGGCCCGCCAGGTCACGAATCTGGCTGGCCAGGATCGTTACGGCGATACCGGCGGTGAAACCCACGGTCACCGGATGCGGGATGTAGCGGATCAGCGAGCCCAGGCGGGTCAGGCCCACCACGGTCAGCATCAGGCCCGACATCAGGACCGTCAGCAGCAGGCCCTCGATCCCGAAGCGGGCCACGGTGGCCGAGACGAGGACGATGAAGGCGCCCGCCGGGCCGCCGATCTGGTAGCGGCTGCCGCCCAGGGCCGAGACCAGGAAACCGCCGACGATGGCGGTCCAGAGGCCGCGCTCCGGCCCTACGCCCGAGGCCACGGCGATGGCCATGGACAGCGGCAGGGCCAGGATGGCGACGGTGAGCCCGGCCATGGCGTCCCGCTGGAACGCAGCGGCGTCGTACCCCTCCCTCAGAGTGGTCGCGAGCTTGGGCTTGTAGCGATGGGCTGTGGCGGCGCCGTTCGGCATTTGCAGGCAGGTTTCGCGCCAAACCTGCCCTTGATGCAACTCCGTTTGGCTACGTAGCGGCGCTACCTATCGCCGCTAGCGCGCGAGCGTCCGGAAATCGATGTCGCTGTTGGCCGCGGTGTGCAGGAAGGCGGCCCAGACGGCCACGTTCTGCGCCAGTTCGGCCGGGTCGATCTTGTCCAGGGTGTCGTCCGCCGAGTGGTGGAGGTCGAAGTAGCGACTGGCGTCCTGGGCGAAGTCCACCACCGGCGCGCCCGCCGACACCAGACCCGAGACGTCGGCGCCGCCGAAGCGCGCCGGCTCCGGGCTGACCACCACCTGCAGCGGGGCCAGCGCGTCGGTGAAGGCCTCCATGGCCGGGTGATCCAGGCTGCCCTTCGGCAGGCGCACCTGCCAGATGCGGCCGGCCCCAAGGTCGCTCTCGCCGACCACGACCATTTTCGCGACCTCGTCGCGGTGAGCCTCCAGATAGGCGGCGCTGGAGCCGCCCTGCTCTTCCGAGCCCCACATGACCACGCGGATGGTGCGCTTCAGCGGCCCCTGGCTCGCCGCCAGCTTGGCGGCCGCGGTGGTGATGGCGATGCCGGCGGCGTCATCGATGGCGCCGGTGCCCGGATCCCAGCTGTCCAGGTGCCCGCCCACCACCAGCACCCCGGCGTCGGGATCGGTCCCGGGGATCTCGCCGGAGATGTTGTAGGCTTGGACCTTGGGATCGGAGCGCGAAGTCATGTCGAGCTTGATCACCACGGGCTTGCCCCGGGCGACCAACTTCTCAAGCAGGTCGGCGTCGGGCGTCGCCAGGGCCGCGGCGGGAATGCCCGCCGGCTGCGACCCGCCGGTGTGCGGCAGACGCGCATCGTCCGTGGAGATGGAGCGGACCAAATAAGCCACAGCGCCCCGCTTGGCCGCCTCGACCGGACCGCGGGTCCGCTGGGCGTTGACGGCGCCGTAGCCGGAACCGTCCTGGGTGCGGGGCATCACGCCGGTGACCACGGCGATCTTGCCCTTCAGCGAGCCTTCCGGCTGGGCGAGCAGGTCCTCGAAGCTGCGGAACAGGGCCACCTCGGCGGTCAGCCCGCCCTTCGGCGTCGAGCTCGACCGACCAAGGCCCAGGATGTGCAGCTTGTGCGGATAGGGCGCGACCACCTCGGCCGACTCCGGCCCGCGGAACCAGCCGGGCGTGGTGAAGGTCTCGACCTTCACGTTCTGGAAGCCCTCGCGCTTCAGCGTCTCCACCGCCCAGTCCCGGGCCCGCTCCATCCCGGGCGAGCCCAGCAGGCGCGAACCGACCTCGGTGGTCAGTGATTCCGTGAGGCTCCAGGCCTTCCCGTCGGTCAGCGCCCGGTCGCGGATCGCGGCGGCGTTGGCGGCAAGGTCCTGGGCGGCGGCGGGCGCGGCGGCGACCAGCAGACTGGCGGCGGCGACGGTGATCAGGGCGAAGCTACGCATGGCGCTGGCGTGCGCGGTCCCGGGATTCCCGTCAAGCCGCCTCGCCGCCCGGCCCTGGGGCGTCATCAAGGCTTGCTCCGCGCTTGGCCGCACAGCGCCCGGCTGCGCGGAAATTGAGACGCCGCCCTCAGCGCGCGGGCGCCGCACGCCCGATACGCTTGATTTCCCAGTCCAGCTCGATGCCGAACTTGGCCTTCACGTCGGCGCGGACGGCTTCGCCCAGGCCTTCCAGGTCGGCGGCGGTCGCCTCGCCGGTGTTGATGAGGAAGTTGGCGTGCAGCGGCGAGAACATCGCCCCGCCGAACGGCTTGCCGCGCCAGCCCGCCTCGTCCACCAGCTTCCAGCTGGAATGTCCCGGCGGATTCTTGAAGGTGGAGCCGCCGGTCTTCTCCCGGATCGGTTGGGTCTGCTCGCGCCGGGCGGTGATCTCGGCCATCCGCGCTTCCACGGCCGCCGGATCGTCCGGCGTCCCCTGGTGGAGCGCTCCCAGGAAGATCAGCTGCTCGGCCGCCGCCCGGGCCGACTTGCGATAGCTGTAGCCGAGGTCGGCGTTGGAGAGCGTCAGCCGCTCGCCCAACCGGGTCAGGGCATAGGCCTCCACCAGCACATCCTTGGTCTCCGCGCCGTAGCAACCGGCGTTCATGACCAGCGCCCCGCCGATGGTCCCCGGCACCCCGCGGTAGAACTCCAGGCCCGCGATCCCGGCCTTGGCCGCCTCCCGGGCCACGTTGGCGTCGAGGGCCGCGGCCCCTGCGTAGATGCGGGCGCCGCCGCGCGGCTCCACCTTGGCGAAGGCCTTGCCCAGGCGGATCACCACCCCCTCGACGCCGCCGTCGCGCACCAGCGTGTTCGAGCCCACGCCCAGCACGGTCACCGGCACGTCCGCAGGCAGCCCTTTGAGGAAGGCGGCGAGATCCTCCTCGTCCTCGGGCAGGAAGATCACGTCGGCCGGGCCGCCCACGCGGAACCAGGTGAAGGGGCCCAGCGGCTCGTCCTTCAGGATCTTGCCGCGAACGGCGGGCAGGCGGTCCTTCCAGCTCATCCGCCGCGGCCTATCCGAGCGCTTCCAGCTCGCCCGGCAGGGCGTAGGCCCAGCTGGTGATGTCCCCGGCGCCCAGCAGCACCACGAGATCGCCGGCCTGCGCCTCCTCGCGGACGATGCCGGCCAGGTCGGAAGGCGCCGGCAGCGGCAGCACGCGGCGGTGGCCATATCGGCGCAGGCCCGTCACCAGGCCGTCCTTGTCGACCCCCGGGATCGGCGCCTCGCCGGCCGGATAGACGTCGGCCACGATCACGGTGTCGGCGTCGTTGAAACAGGCGCAGAAGTCGTCGAACAGGTCGCGCAGGCGCGTGTAGCGGTGGGGCTGGACCACGGCGATCACCTTGCCCTCGCTCACCGCCCGGGCCGCTTTCAGCACCGAGGCGATCTCCACCGGATGGTGGCCATAGTCGTCGACCACGCGCACGCCGTTGGCCACGCCCGTGGTGGTGAAACGCCGCCGCACCCCGCCAAAGCTCGCCAGGCCCTTGCGGATGGCCTCGCCATCCACGCCCAGTTCGCGGGCCACGGCGATGGCGGCAAGGGCGTTCTGGACGTTGTGCTGGCCCGCCATGGGCAGGAGCAGGTCCTCATAGGAGGCCGCCTCGCCCTCGTGAGGCTGGATGATGACGTTGAACCGCGCCCCGTCCGGCCCCATCCGGATATCGTGCGCCCGGACCTCGGCCTGGGGATTGAGGCCGTAGGTGATCAGCCGGCGGTTCTCCACCCGCGCAGCCATGGCCTGCACCTCTGGATGGTCGGTGCAGACCGCGGCGAAGCCGTAGAACGGAATGTTCTCCACGAAGTCCTGGAAGGCCTTCTTCACGGCCTCGAAGTCGCCGTAGTGGTCCAGGTGCTCGGGGTCGATATTGGTGACGACCGCCGCCGTCGACTTCAGCTTCAGGAAGGTGCCGTCGCTCTCGTCCGCCTCCACGACGATCCAGTCGCCGGAGCCGACCTTGGCATTGGTGCCATAGGCGTTGATGATGCCTCCGTTCACCACGGTGGGGTCGAGCCCGCCCGCATCCAGCAGGGTGGCCACCATGGAAGTGGTGGTGGTCTTGCCGTGGGTGCCGCCCACCGCCACCGAGAACTGCAGCCGCATGATCTCGGCCAGCATCTCGGCCCGACGGACCAGGGGCAGGCGCTTCTCGCGGCCGGCCACCATCTCGGGATTGTCCGGCCTTACGGCCGTCGAATAGACGATGGCGTAGGCGCCCTCGATATTAGCCGCGTCGTGACCGATGAACACCTTCGCGCCCAGCTTCTCGAGCCGTTCGGTGTTGGCGCTGGCCTTCGCGTCCGAGCCCTGCACCTGGTAGCCGGTGCGCAGCATGATCTCGGCGATGCCGCTCATGCCGATGCCCCCGATGCCGATGAAGTGCACGGGGCCGATTTCGAAGGGAACAGGGCGGCGATTCATGGAGTCCTGCTAACGCCGCTGGCGGTTCGCAGCAATGGCTAGCCGCCGCGCGCCGTCTGCTCGACCACGTCCGCGAGACGTTCGGCCGCATCCGGAATGGCCACGGACCGGGCCGCCTCGGCCATCCGCTGCAGCCGCGCCGGGTTGGTGAGCAGCTTCTCGAGGGCGTTGGCCAGGCTGTCCACGGTCAACTGATGCTCACGCGCCACCTCCGCGCCGCCGGCGTCAGCCAGCAGCTTGGCGTTCTGGCCCTGGTCGTCGTCCAGGGCGATGGCCAGAGGCACCAGGATCGACGGCTTTCCGGCCACCGCGAACTCGCAAACGGTGCCGGCCCCGGCCCGGCCGATCACCAGATGGGCGTCGCGCAGGCGGGCGGCGATGTCCCGGAAGAAAGGGGCGATCTCGGCGTCCACCAGGGCGTCCTGATAGACCCGCCGGGCGGTGTTCATGGACTCGGCCCGGGTCTGCTGCTGCACCACCAGTCGCCGGCGCAGATCCTCCGGCAGCGCCTTCACGGCCTCAGGCACCAGCTCGGACAGGAGGCGGGCGCCCTGGCTGCCGCCGGTCACCAGAAGGCGCACGGTCCCGTTCGGCTCGGGCGGGACATAGGGAACCTCGGCCAAGGCCCGGATCGGCGGCCGCACCGGATTGCCCACCACGATGGCGCGGCCGGCGACCTTGGCCGGCGCCTTCTTCAGGGTCGGGAAGGCGCAGGCCACCGTCTTCACATGGCTGGCCAGCATCCGGTTGGTCCGGCCCATCACCGCATTCTGCTCATGGATCACGGTGGGACGACGCTCGAGGAGCGCCGCCACCAGGGCCGGGGCCGACGGATAGCCGCCAAAGCCCACGACGACGCTGGGCTGGATCTCGCGGAAGGCGGCCCGGGCGTGCAGCGCCCCGCGCAGGACGGCGAAACCGGCCCGCATCATGCCGACGGGGTCGCCGGGCTTGTAGGTGGCCGCCGACAGCCCGATGCGGCGCTCGGCGGGGAAGTCCTGGGCCAGGCCCGCCACCCGTTCGTCCGAGGCGAGCACGATCCGCCAGCCCCGGGCGATCAGCGCCTCGGCCAGAGCCTGGGCGGGGAAGAGATGGCCTCCGGTGCCCCCGGCGGCGACGACAGCGATCTTACGCATCAGGCCTCGAGGGTTAGGCGAAGGCGCCCGCCTTGGCGAGCCCTTCGGTCGGGGTGTAGGCGCCCGGCCGGCGGCGCGTGAGCGCCAGGGCCATGCCCAGGGTCAGGCCCATGGCCAGCATGGACGAGCCGCCGTAGCTGATGAACGGCAGGGTCATGCCCTTGGTGGGCATCATGTTGAGATTGACCGCCAGGTTGATGATCGCCTGCTGGCCGACCAGCACGAACAGCCCCGCCGCCGCCACCTGCTCGAACGGGTCGGTCAGCTTCATGGAGCGGTAGAGGCCGCGCACCACCACGAAGGCGAACAGGGCGATGATCAGCAGCAGGAACACCAGGCCGAACTCCTCGGCGCCCACCGAGGCGGCGAAGTCGGTGTGCAGGTCGGGCACCCGCCGCTTCATAACTCCCTCGCCCGGCCCGCGGCCGAACAGTCCGCCCGCCGCCTGGGCGACGGCGGCGGCGTCCACCTGATGGGTGTCGGCCTTGTCCGGGGACAGGAAGCGGTCCACGCGGCTCTGCACGTGCGGGAACAGGAAATAGGTCGAGGATAGGCCAGCCAGGGCCACCGCTCCCAGCAGCATCACCCACGACATCGGCACCCCGGCCATCCAGAATGCCGCGCCGAAGGCGACGGTGATCAGCACCGTCTGGCCCACGTCGGGCTGGATCAGCAACAGGGCCACGGAGACGCCATAGAGCGCAAAGGCGATGGAGACGCCAGGAACGCCCTGCCCCTTCTGGCCTTCCGCGAACATCCAGGCCACCAGGATGATCAGCGCCGGCTTCATGTATTCCGAGGGCTGGAAGGTGAAGCCGCCGAACTCGATCCAGCGGGTCGCCCCCTTGGCGTTGTGGCCGATGAACGGCAGGGCGATCATCACCGCGATCGCCACCACCCAGATGAAGAAGGCCGCCCGCCGGACGCCTTTGACGTCCAGCATCGAGACGGTGAGCAATATGATCGTGGCGCCCACGGCGAAGACGCACTGGCGGACCGCGAAGTGGAACGGGTCGCCGATGTTCATCCGCATGGCGGCGGCCGGGCTCGACGAGAACGAGATGACCACGCCGATGAAGATCAGCAAGGCCACCACGCCGAGCATCCACCGGTCCACGGTCCACCACCAGACGCCCAGGGGCGAACGGTCCGAACGCGGGAAGGCGTGAGCCTGGCTGACGGGCGTCATGCGAGGGGCCCCTGGGCCTGGGCCAAACGCTGGACAGCGGCGCGGAAGGCTTCGCCGCGCTGCTCGAAATCGGCGAACTGGTCGAACGAGGCGCAGGCCGGCGACAGGAGGACGATGGCGTCCTCGCCGCTGGCGCGGGCGTCCCCATAGGCCTGGGCCACCGCCGCCTCCATGGTTCCGGCCTGGACGACGGGGGCATGGCCCTTGAGCGTCTCGGCGAAGGCCGGCGCGGCCTCGCCGATCAGATAGGCCTTCTCGACCCGCGGAAAGAGGTCGGTCAGGCTGTCGATGCCGCCGGTCTTGGGCAGGCCGCCGGCGATCCAGAAGAACTTCGGATAGCTCGACATCGCCTGGCGAGCGGCGTCTGCGTTGGTGGCCTTGCTGTCGTTGACGAAGCGGACCTTGCCGAGGGTCGCCACCGTCTCCATCCGGTGCGCAAGCCCCGGGAAGGTCATCAGATGCTGGGCGGCTTCCTCGCCCGAGACGCCCAGGCCCTTCACCGCCGCATAGGCCGCGGCGGCGTTCTGCCAGTTGTGGCGGCCCGGCAGCGAGCGAGCCCGCTTCAGGTCGGCCACCTCCTGTGCGCGCTCACCGGTGGCGTCGTACAGCAGGCCGTCGAGGGCGTAGACGCCCCGGCTCATGGCCTTGGAGGCCGAGATCGGCACGATGGTCCGGCGGTTGGCGGCGGTGATCTCGGTGCAGATCCGCTGGCCCCAGGCGTCGTCCACGCCGATAACCGCGGTGTCGCCCTTGCCCTGGTTGAGGAGGATGCGGCGCTTGGCGGCCACGTACTCGTCCATTGTCCCGTGCCGTTCCAAGTGGTCGGGCGAGACGTTGACGATCACCGTGACGTCGGCGTGCAGGCTTGAGGTCAGATCGAGCTGGTAGGACGACAGTTCCAGGACATAGACCGCCCCGCCGTGCATGTCCTCCAGGCCCAGCACGCCATAGCCGATGTTGCCGCCGATGCGGACGTCCCGGCCGGCCTCGGCCAGGATGTGGCCGATCAGGGCGGTGGTGGTCGACTTGCCGTTGGTGCCGGTGATGGCGACGATCTTCGGCCGCTTGTGCTCGGGCGCGGCGTTTACCGTGCGGGCGAACAGTTCCACATCGCCCAGGATCTCGACCCCGGCCTCCCGGGCCCGCTGCACGGTCCAGTGCGGCGCAGGATGGGTCAGCGGCACCCCCGGCGAGAGCATGATCGCCGCAAGGCCGCTCCAGTCAGCCTGGGACAGGTCGGTGAGTTCGAACCCCTCTGCCTCGGCCGCGGCCCGGGACTTCGGATTGTCGTCCCACAGGGCCAGCTTCGCGCCCCCGGCCATGAGGGCGCGCGCCGCCGCCAGTCCCGTGCGGGCCAGGCCGAAAACGGCGACCGTCCTGCCTTCGAAGCCGAGAACCGGGATCATGGCCGCGCCTTGCCCTCCTACCGCAGCTTGAGGGTGGCCAGGCCCAGGAGGGCCAGCATGATGGAAACGATCCAGAAGCGGATCACCACGGTCGATTCCGACCAGCCGAGCTTTTCGAAGTGGTGGTGGATCGGAGCCATCAGGAAGATGCGCCGCCCCGTCCGCTTGAACCAGGCGACCTGGATGATCACCGACAGGGTTTCGGCCACGAACAGGCCGCCGATCACCGCCAGGAGAATCTCATGGCGGGTGGCCACCGCCACCGTACCCACCGCCCCGCCCAAGGCCAGGGAGCCGGTGTCGCCCATGAAGATCTTCGCGGGCGGCGCGTTGTACCAGAGGAAGCCCAGCCCCGAGCCGATCAGCGCCCCGCAGAAGACCGAGATCTCGCCGACCCCGGGCACGTGGTGGAGCTGCAGATAGTTCGAGAAGACGAAGTTCCCGACCAGATAGGCGATGAGGCCGTAGGCCGCCGCGGCGATCATCACCGGCACCGTGGCCAAGCCGTCGAGCCCGTCGGTGAAGTTCACCGCATTGGCGGCCCCCACGATGATGAAGGCCCCGAACAGCAGGTAGAACCAGTTCAGGTCGAGGAAGTACTGCTTGAACATCGGGAAGGTCACCGAAGTCAGCAGCTCCGGCGTCTGGGCCGGCTTCTGGGCGAAGACGATGATCAGGGCCACAGCCGCCATGGCGATCGCCGCCTCCAGCACCAGGCGCAGCTTGCCCGAGACCCCCGCCGTGGATTGCTTGGCGACCTTGGCGTAATCGTCCAGGAAGCCCAGCAGGCCGTAGCCGGCGGTGACGATCACCACCGCCCAGACATAGACATTGGAGAGGTCGCTCCACAGCAGCGTCCCGGCGAGCAGACCGGCCAGGATCATAACCCCGCCCATGGTCGGCGTGCCGGCCTTCTCGATCACGTGGCGCTGGATGCCTTCGGAGCGGATCGGCTGGCCCTTGCCCTGCTTGGCCTGCATCCAGCGGATGAAGCGCGAGCCCATGGCGACCACCACGAGCTGGGCCGTGAAGATGGCCATGCCCGTCCGGAAGGTCTGATATTTCAGCAGGTTGAGGATCGGGACGTAGCCGGAGGCTGCGAACTGTTCATACAGCCAGTAGAACATCAGGCCGCCCCTCCTGCCCCCGAGCCGAGCGCGGCCAGGGCCTGCGCGATCGCGCCGGCTTTCGACCCGTTCGACCCCTTGACCATGACCACATCGCCCGACTGCACCGCCTGGACGACCTGCGGCGCGAGCTCCGCAGCGGTTTCGGCGTAACCCCCGCGCCGAGTCGGCGGAAGGGCGTCCCAGAGCGATTTCATCTGCGAGCCGGCGCAGAAGACGAGGTCAATTGACGCAGCCTCCAGCGGCGCCGCCAGACCCGTGTGAAATGCGTCGGAATCCGCGCCGAGTTCGAGCATATCGGTGAGCGCCACGATCCGCCGGCCCGCCACTTGGCGCGCGCCGAGGGTGGCGATGGCCGAGGCCATGGAAATGGGATTGGCGTTGTAGCTCTCGTCGATGAGCGTGAACGTTCCGCCGTCCTTGGGGATCTCCATCTCGGCGCCACGCCCGGCCAGGGGCTCGAAGGCGCCGAGGGCGGCGAGGCCGTGCGACAGGTCCACGTCCAGGGCCTGGAGCATCAACAGCACGGCCATGCTGTTCAGGCCCCAGTGGAAGCCGGTTTGCAGGATCGGGAAGTCCAGCGCCTTGCCATCCAGCCGCGCCTGCACCACCGCATGCGGGCCGCCCGGCCCCGCCGCGACCTGGAAATCGATGAGCCGGGCGTCACAGCCCTCGCCCGTCCCGAAGCTGCGGACGGTCGCGCCTGCCGCCTCGGCCGCGTCCCTGAGCAGGCCGAACCAGCGGTTGTCGGCGTTCAGCACGGCCACGCCGCCGGGCTCCAGCCCTTCGAAAATCTCGGCCTTGGCCCGGGCGACTCCCGTCTCGCCGTCGGGGAAGTTCTCGGTGTGGACGGGCCCCACCGTCGTCACCACGGCCGAATGCGGCCGCACCATGCGGGTGAGCGGCCGGATCTCGTCGGCGTGGTTCATGCCGATCTCGAACACCGCCCGATCCACCCCGCGCGGCATCCGCGCCAGGGTCAGCGGCACGCCGATGTGGTTGTTGTAGCTCTTGACCGACGAATGGGCCGGCCCGGCCAGCTTCAGGCCCGCCATGACCGCCTGGGTGACGCTGGTCTTGCCCACCGAGCCGGTCACCGCGCCGCGCTTGACCTGAGGCGCCCGCTCCCGGGCCGCCACGCCCAGCCGCTCCAGAGCCTGGAGGGTATCGTCCACCATCACCGCCGGAGCGTCCACCGCCCGGGCGGCCAGCACGCCCGCCGCGCCCTTGGCCAGGGCCTGGGCGACGAACTCATGGCCATCGCGCACGCCCGCCAGGGCCACGAACAGGTCGCCCGGCTCCAGCGTCCGGGTGTCGATGGAGACGCCGGAGGCCGCGAAACCGCCGGCGATCCGGCCGCCCGTGGCCGCAGCGATCTCCTCGGCGGTCCAGAGCGGCTCAGCCATGGACGAGCTCCAGCGCCTGGGCCGTCTCGGCCACGTCGTCGAACGGGTGGGTCACGCCGCCGATGATCTGGCCCTGCTCGTGGCCCTTGCCGGCCACTACCAGGATATCGCCGTCGCGCAGCATGGCCGCGGCGGCGCGGATGGCCTCCCGGCGGTCGCCGATCTCGGTGGCGTCCGGGCAGCCGGCCATGACCTCAGCCCGGATCGCGGCCGGCACCTCCGAGCGCGGATTGTCGTCGGTGACGATGGCCACGTCGGCCAGTTGGGCGGCGATCCTGCCCATCAGCGGTCGCTTGGTCCGGTCGCGGTCGCCGCCCGCCCCGAACACCACGATCAGCCGGCCCCGCACATGCGGGCGCAGGGCGTTGAGCACCGTCTCCAGGCCGTCGGGCGTATGAGCATAGTCCACATAGGCCTCGCCGCCGCGCGCCCCCTGCCCGACCCGCTGCAGCCGTCCCGGCGCCCCGGTCAGGGCCTCCAGCCCCGCAAAGACCTCGTCCAGGGTGAGGCCGGCCGCCCGGCACAGGCCCGCCGCCACCAGGGCGTTGGAGGCCTGGAAGGCGCCCGCCAGCGGCAGGCGCACATCGTAGGCCCGGCCCTCGCACTGGATGTGCAACCGCTGGCCCTCCGGCAGCAGTTCGCGGCGGGCGAGCCTCAGGTGCTGGCCCTTTTCGCCCACGGTCATGACCCACTGACCGGCGATCACGGCCGAGGCGGCGAAGGCCGGGAAGGCGTCATTGTCGGCGTTCAGCACCGCCGTCCCGCCCCGCGGCAGCAGGGTGTCGAACAGGCGAAGCTTGGCCGCCCGGTAGGTCTCCATGGTGCCGTGGTAGTCCAGGTGGTCCTGCGTCAGGTTCAGATAGCCCGCCGCGGTCAGCCGCACGCCGTCCAGGCGGCGCTGGTCGATCCCGTGCGACGAGGCCTCCATGGCGAAGTGCGAGACACCCATGGAGGCGAGCTTGGCCAGCCATTCGGCCACGTCGGCGGCGTCAGGCGTGGTCAGGCCCGGCGGGGTCAGTTGCTCGTGCGTGCCGTCCGGACGCGAGACCGTGACGCCCAGGGTGCCCATGCTGGCCGAGGTGCGGCCGGCGCGGGCGAACATCTGGCGGCAGAAATTGGCCACCGAGGTCTTGCCGTTGGTGCCGGTGACCGCGACGCAGACCTGCGGCTGATGCCCCCAGAACTCGGCGGCGGCCAGGGCGTAGGCCCGGCGCGGATCGCGGGCCAGGACGATGGGGACCGGCAGGCCCAGGTCCCGGTCGGCGATCACGGCGGCGGCGCCGGCCTGCACGGCTTGCGCGGCGAAGGCCGCCCCGTCCGCCTTGCTGCCGGGCAGGGCGGCGAACAGCGAACCTGGCTTCACCTTGCGGCTGTCGGCGGTGACGCCGGTGATCTCGGGATCCACCGTCAGGCCGCGTTTCACGATGGCGGACAGGCGCATCACTGACCGTCCCCCACCGGCGTCGCGCCGGCCGGCGCGATCTCGGCGATCTCAGGTTGGCGCTGCACGCCCAGGAACGGCGCGATGCGCTCGATGACCCGGCCCGCGGCAGGGGCGGCCACCCAGCCGCCGGTGGCGTAGCCGGCCGACCGCGCCGTGCCGTGCGGCTCGTCCAGCAGGATCAGCACGAAGTAGCGCTTGGCCTCCACCGGCCCATTGGTGGGGAACACCGCCGCGAACGACGACACCTGGCGCTTGCGGTTGTAGCCGCGGATGGCCGGGTCGTACTTCTCGCCGGTGCCGGTCTTGCCGCCCACCGACAGGCCCGGAATGTTGGCCGACCGGCCGCTGCCCGCCTCACCCGCCACATTGGCGCGCATGATCGACAGCATCTGCAGGGAGGTTCGCTCGGACATCACCTGCCGCCCTTCGACCGACTCGCCCGGCTCCTTCTTGAGGATCGTCAACGGGATCAGCCGACCACCGTTCAGGATGGTGTTGTAGGCCCGGGCCAGGGCCAGGGGCGTGACGTTGATCCCGTGGCCGAACGAGGTCGAGGCGACGGCGTCCTCGTTCCACACCTTGGGCGTCAGCGGCCGGGCGGTCTCGATCAGCTCCACCGGCGCGGGCTCGGTCAGGCCCAGGCGCTTGAAATAGTCGCCCATGCGCTGCGGGCCGATGGCCACCGCCAGCTTGGCCGTACCGATGTTGGACGAGTGCTGGAACACCTCCACCAGCGTCAGCACCTTACGCGCGGCGTGGTAGTCGTGGATGGTCCGGTAGCCCAGCTTGAAGGGCTGGGTGGCGTCGAAGGTGCTGTTGGGCGTGGCCACGCCCGTGTCCAGGCCGATGGCGACGGTGAACGCCTTGAAGGTCGAGCCCATCTCGAAGACCGTCGCCGCCGCCCGGTTGGTCTGGGCGTAGACGCCGGCCTTGCCTGGCTTGTTGGGGTCATAGACGGGCCAGCTGGCCATCCCCAGGATCTCGCCGGTGTGGACGTCGGTCACTAGGCCCACGGCGCCCTTGGGCGTGAACTCGTGGACCGCCTTGTAGAGCTCGTCCTCCAAGGCGCCCTGGACGCGCAGGTCGATGGACAGCGGAATCTGGCCGCCCGCCGCCGCGCGGATCTCCTCGTTCAGCGCCGCCTCGGCCCCGGCGATGCCCTCGCCGCCAGCGTCGGAGAAGCCGATGAAGTGCGCCGCCGAGGTGCCCAGGGGATAGACCCGGCGCTGCTCGGGCTCGAAGCTCACGCCCGGCAGGCCCAGGGCGTGCACCTTGTTCCGCTGCTCGGGCGTCAGGGCGCCCAGGACGAAGATGCGGCGATTGCCGCGCAGGGCCCGCTCCAGGCGGTTGGGATCGAGGTTCGGCAGGGCCGCCAGCAGAGCCCGGCGGGTCTCCTCGGGCTCCCAGATTTCCCGGGGGTCGATGTAGAGGCCGTAGTGCAGCAGGTCGGCCGCCAGCAGCATGCCGTTGCGGTCGACCAGGTCCGCGCGGGTGGTGGCGGCGGGCGCCACCCGGCCGTCCGCCCGCGCCGCGTCCGAGAACAGCGCCGCCCGTGTGGCGCCGATGGCCAGGATCACGAACCCGATCGCGAAAAGCACCAGGACGAAGAAGATGCGCAGGCGCGTGTCGTCCTCGGCGCGCCCCGAGGCGCGGGCCCGCTCGAAGGCATGCTCCAGCCCCCAGACGCGCTCGGACAGCCACCGCGACAGCAGCGAAGCGCGCAGCGATGACTCGCCAAAGCTCATCGGCTCGCCTCTGCGATGCGCAGCGGCAGGGCCTCCGGCGGCGGAGGCGGCGGCACGCCGGGGATGGCGTCGCTCTCGTTGACCATGGCGGCCACGATGGAGACCGGCTTCTCCTTCTTGGGCGGGCCAGCCCGGGCGATGTCGATGATCTGCTCGACCGTGGCTTCGCGGCCCGCGGTCACCGGCTCCATCTTCAGATAGCCCACCGACAGCCGCTCGATGCGTCCGGGCTGCTCCAGGTGGGCGACCTCGGCCTGCAGCAGGCGGATGCGGGTCTGTTCGGCCTTGATCTGTCGCTCGACGGCGGCGATCTCGGCGCGCTCACGCCCGGCGATGGTCTTGGCCAGATAGACGCCGAGGATGAGGACCACCAGCAGGCTCACGCCGATCAGGTCCACGAGGCGGAAGCCGCGAACTTTCCGATCCAGCAGGCTCATGCCGCATCCCTCCAGACCGGCGCATCGGTGCGCACGGCCGCCCTCAGCTTCGCCGAGCGGGCCCGGGGGTTTGCGGCCACCTCCACCTCGGACGGACCGCGCGCGCCGTTGAACAGGAGCTGGAAGCTGGGCGCCGGGCCCTTCTGGACCGGCGGCGCATGGCGCGATCCCGCCGGCGTTCTGCCCGCTCGCACCTGCAGGAAGCTCTTCACGATTCTGTCTTCCAGCGAATGGAACGTGACGACGCAGAGACGGCCCTGCGGCTTCAGCACGCGCTCGGCCGCAGCCAGGCCGGCCTCCAGTTCGGAAAGCTCCTCGTTCACGGCGATACGAAGGCCCTGGAACGACCGGGTGGCCGGATGGATCTTGGCCCCGCGCCGGCCGCCCAGCGTCCGCTCGATGAACTCCGCCAGTTCCAGGGTGCGCGTGAAGGGCTGCTCCTCGCGACGCTTGGCGATGGCCCGGGCGATCCGGCGGCTTTCCCGCTCCTCGCCATAGACGAAGAAGATCCGCGCCAGCTCGGCCGGATCTGCGGTGTTCACGAGGTCGGCGGCGGTGAGACCGCTCGCCCCCATCCGCATGTCCAGCGGCCCGTCATGCAGGAACGAGAAGCCACGCTCGGCCTCATCGAGTTGCATGGACGAGACGCCGAGATCGAGGGCCACGCCATCGACGCTGGCCTCGCCCAGCACCTCGCTCATTTCCGAGAAGCGCACCTCCACCAGGCGGAAACGGTCGCCGGGCAGGCCGTCCGTAAAGCGCTTCACCGTGGGATCGCGATCAAAGGCCGTGACGGACGCGCCGGTGGCAAGGATGGCGCGCGTATAGCCGCCGGCCCCGAAGGTGCCATCGACGATGATCTGGCCGGGCGCGGGGGCGAGCGCGTCCACGACCTCGTTCATCAGGACGGGGATGTGCGGACCCGTCATCCGACGCCTCCCAGACGGGCGGCCCGCTGCTGGGCGCGCAGCTGGGCCAGCCCCTGCCGAGCCAGTTCACGCTGGGCGGCGCGGTGGGCGTTGAAGGCCTCGCGCTCCCAGATCTGGAAGCGGTCGCCGAGACCCACGATCGTCACCCAGTCGGTGAGACCGAACATCTCGCAAAGGCTCTCGGGCAGGGTGATGCGGCCGGCGGTGTCGAACGACAGCTTGGCCATGCCGCCGAGGACCGAGGTCTCCAGAGCCGAGCGCAGGGGATCGCCGAACTCCAGTTCCTCGATGACGCTGTTGTAGCGGTCGAACAGGGCCTTGCCGCCGCCTTCGATGCAGTCGGCCTCGATGGAGGGGAAGCAGAACACGCCGTCGAAGGGGCCGGCGGCGAGCGCGCGGAATTCCTGCGGCACGACGATGCGCCGCTTGGCGTCCAGCTGTTTCTCGAAGGTCGAGAGAAACATCCCGGCCCAGTCCCCTGCCACCCTCGCCCAAAACCCCGCGGCGGCGCCCCAACGCAGCTTTTGGTTAGCGAGACGTTGATTGGGGTATCATGGGATCAACTGGGATACAATGACACCAAATGCCTAAACAGGGCTGAAATCGTGGGGCACGGGCCGCACCTGATGGGCCGATCAGGACCATCCTCAGAACATACATTGAACACCCATCGCCGCCGACCGGGCCGGCGGATTTCGGAGCTGAAGGCGTGCGGATCAGACGGCCTGTAAGCCGGGTTCTGTGCCGCCCTTACGGGCGCGGCGATCATTCCTCTGGACCGGCCCTCGCGGGACGGTTCTCGCGACCAACCCGGATCCCTCGGGCCGACGACGGCCTTGCCGGCAGTTTCCCGTGAAGGACTTGCCCGGCGCGGGATCCCTATTCGGTCTTGCTCCTGGCGGGGCTTGCCATGCGGCCTTTGTTACCAGCGGCCCGGTGGGCTCTTACCCCACCCTTTCACCCTTACCCCGGCAAGCCGGGGCGGTTTGCTTTCTGTGGCGCTATCCCTGGGGTCGCCCCCGGCGGGCGTTACCCGCCGCCATGTCGTCGTGGAGCCCGGACTTTCCTCGAGCCTTCGCTGGGAAGGCCCGCGACCGCCCGGCCGTCTGATCCGGAGCGGAAGGTGAGCGAACGCCCTGCAGAGTCAAGCGCCCAGCGCTTCCGGCCTCTGGCAGGCTAGCCCGCCGCCAGGCGCAGCAGGGCGATGAGGCGGGCGCGGGTCTCGCCATCGGCCACTCCGTCGATCCGCTCAGGCCGCCAGTGTCGCTGGAAGGCGCTAACCACCGTGGTGGTGCGGGCGTCGTACTGGCCGGACGGCGGCAGGTCATAGCCCAGGCGCGTCAGCCCGGCCTGCAGGGCGAACACCGCCGCGCCTTCCTCGCCCTCGCCGATCGCCGCCCCCGGCGCGGCGGGCGCCTCGGCCCACAGGCCATGGCCGGCCTCGGCCAGGCGCTTCCAGGGGAACAGTTCGCCAGGATCGATCTTGCGGTCGGGGGCGATGTCGGAATGGCCGACGATGTGGCCATCGTCGATCATCCACCGGCTGCGGATGTCGGCCGTGAGCGCGATCACGGCCCGGACCTGCGCCTCTGGAAACGCCCGATAGCCCCATTCATGGCCGGGATTGACGATCTCGATGCCGATGGAGGTGTCATTGAGGCTCCGCCGCCCCTTCCAGAACGACACGCCCGCATGCCACGCCCGCCGCTCCTCCGGCACCAGTCGGAAGATCCGGCCATCCTCTTCCACCAGGTAATGCGACGAGACCTTGGCCTCGGGATCGCGCAGGCGTTCCAGGGCCCCCTCGCCGGTCTCCATGCCCGTGTAGTGCAGGACCAGCGTATCCGGCGGGGCCGTACGGGGGCTGAAGTTCGGGGACGGCGCCTCGATGAAGGTCATTGCGAACGGTTCCAGAGGGCGAGCAGCAGCGGCATCACCTGGTTGCGGCGCAGGGCGATGATCAGCACCCCGGCCAGGGCAAGCGCCGTGCCCAGCACCATCCGCGGCCCGAACGGGTCGCCCAGCAGCGCCACGCCGAGCGCGATGGTGGCTAGCGGGGTCATGAGCGTCAACGGCGAGATCAGGGTCGCTTCATAGCGCTGGATCAGGCCGTAGTAGAGGGTGTGGGCGACCACCGAGACCACGAGCCCGGAATAAACCGCCGCCGCCCAGAACCGCCATTCGCCGAGCAGCCCCGCGTGGACCTGTCCTCGCTCAAGCCAAGCCGACAGCGCGATGAGCGGCAGCAGCGAGGAGAGCCCCACCCAGGCCTGGAACTGCAGCGGCTTGATCCCCTCCATCTGTTTCATCATCACCGCCCCCAGCGAGCCGGTGAAGGCGGCGGCCACCACGAACATCAGCCCGGGCGACAGGACGAAGCCGCCCGGGTCCCACATCACCGCCAGGGCGCCGGCCAGGGTCAGGGCCATGCCGATCCCCCGGCGCCAGCGGATCTGTTCGCCAAGCATGAACATCGACAGCAGGGTGGTGATCGGCACGCCGAGTTGGACCACCACCGCCACGGCGGAGGGCGTCGCTGTCTGCAGCCCAACGAACAGCAGGGCGAAGTTGCCGCCGCCCATCAGCAGGCCCACCAGCACCATGCGCCAGAGCGGCCGGGGCAGAGGGCGCAGCCAGGGGAAGACCGCCAGCACCACCACGGCGAAGCGCACGGCGGCGTAGAACAGCGGCGGTGCGCCCAGGTGGCTCACCGCAAACTTCGAGATGATGTTGTTGGAGGCCCAGATGAGGCAGACCAGCACCAGGAGCCCGAAGTCGCGGAGAGACATCGCCCCCGGTTAGGGCGCTGCGGCCCCGCCCGCAACCTCACGCACGGGCGCCGGGCCGTTGAAATCCCTCAGCCGGCGGCCGGCGGGCTCGCGGCGTCCCGCGCCGCCCGGCGCAGATGCTCGTGGAAGCGGAACAGGCGCCCTGGGCGACCGGCGTTTTTCGAGGCGCACAAATAGCAAGAGGCCCGCGGCGTCACCGCCGCGGGCCTCCCGATCCCCACGTCAGAAGCGGGCGGTTACGCCGCCTGGCCCAGGCTCAGCGCCTCGTAACGGGCCAGGTGGTGGTCCACCGAGCCGAAGGCGCTGGCGATCATGGTCGCCCGCTTGAAGTAGTGGCCGATGGCCATCTCGTCGGTCATGCCCATGCCGCCGTGCAGCTGGATGGCCTGTTCGCCCACGAACTTGCAGGCCTTGCCGATCTGCACCTTGGCGGCCGAAACCGCCTTGGCCCGCTCGGCGTCGTCGGTGACCTTGATGTTGGCCATGTAGGTCATCGAGATCGACTGCTCGAGGTTGATGAACATGTCGACCATCCGGTGCTGCAGCACCTGGAACGAGCTGATCGGCACGCCGAACTGCTTGCGCTGCTTGGTGTACTCGACCGTCCCTTCCTGCAGCCGGCGCAGCACGCCGCAGGCCTCGGCGCAGGTGGCGGCGATGGCCTCGTCGACCACCTTCTCCACCAGCGGCAGGCCGTGGTCGGCCGGGCCGATCAGGGCGTCGGCGCCGAGCGAGACGTTCTCGAAATAGACTTCCGAGGCCAGGAAGCCGTCCACGGTCGGATAGTCGCGGGTCGAGACGCCGGCCGCGCCGCGCTCGACGATGAACACCGACACGCCCTGGGCGTCGCGCTGACCGCCGGCGGTGCGGGCGGTGACGATGAAGTGGGTGGCGTAGGGCGCGCCGATGACCACCGCCTTGTGACCGTTCAGGACCCAGCCCGCGCCGTCCTTCTTCGCCGTCGTCGTCAGGTCGGCCATGTTGTAGCGGCCCTGCGGCTCGGCATAGGCGAAGGCGAAGATGTTCTGGCCGCCGATGATGCCGCCGATCAGGTCGGCCGCGCCCGCGTGGCCCGAGTGCTTCAGGAAGCCGCCGCCGATCACCACGGTCGGCAGGTAGGGCTCGACGACCAGCGCCTTACCCAGTTCTTCCATCACCACCATGTTCTCGATCGGGCCGCCGCCCAGGCCGCCCAGGTCTTCCGAGAACGGCGCGCCCAGAATGCCCAGCTCCTCCGCGAAGGCCTTCCAGACGTCCGGCCGCCAGCCCGGTTCCTTGGCGAGCGCCGCGCGGCGCTTATCGAAGTCGTAGTTGTCGGCCAGATAGCTCGCGACCGTGTCGCGGAGCATCGACTGTTCTTCGGTGAAGCTGAAATCCATCGGAGAGACGCTTCCTCAGAAAATTGATTGCAGTATGGGCTTTGGCGGATGGCTGGGCCTTAGAGGCCCAGGACCATCTTGGCGATGATGTTGCGCTGGATCTCGTTCGAACCGCCGTAGATCGAGGTCTTACGGCCGTTGAAGTATTCGCCCGCCACGCCCTCAGCATACTCGGGCCCCACAGCGATGTTCGAGCCCTTCAGGTCGCGCAGGAACGGCGCACCGTAGTGGCCCACCGCCTCCAGCGCCAGCTCCTGCAGGCGCTGCTGAATCTCGGTGCCCTTGATCTTGAGGATCGAGCTCTCCGGGCCCGGGCCCTTGCCGCTCGACTCGCCGGCCAGGGTGCGCAGCTCGGTGAACTCCAGGGCGGTGAGGTCGATCTCCAGCTCGGCCAGCTTGCGGCGGAAGAAGGCGTCGCCGATCAGCGAGCCGCCGGCGTCCGAACGTTCGGTGGCGGCGATCTTGCGCAGCTTCTCCAGATTGCGCTTCGAGCGCGCCACGCCGGCGATGCCCGTGCGCTCGTGCGCCAGCAGCGCCTTGGCGCAGGTCCAGCCCTGGTTCTCGTGGAAGATCCGGTTCTCGACCGGCACCTTCACATTGTCGAGGAAGACGTCGTTGACCTCGTGGCCGCCCTCCAGGGTGATGATCGGACGCACGGTGATGCCCGGCGTCTTCATGTCGATCAGCAGGAAGGAGATGCCCGACTGCGGCTTGGCGTCAGGGTCCGTGCGGACCAGGAAGAAGCCCCAGTCGGCGTGCTGGCCGAGGGTGGTCCAGGTCTTCTGGCCGTTGACGATGTAGTATTCCTTGCCGTCGTCGGCGGTGATCCGCTCGGCCCGGGTCTTCAGGTTGGCGAGGTCCGACCCCGCGCCCGGCTCGGAGTAGCCTTGGCACCACCAGACGTCGCCGTTGTAGATGCCCGGCAGGAAGCGCTTCTTCTGCTCGTCGGTGCCGAAGGTGTAAATCACCGGGGCCAGCATCGACAGGCCGAACGGCAGCAGCGGCAGGCAGTCGGCCTTCGCCGTCTCTTCCGACCAGATGTACTTTTGAGTCGGCGTCCAGCCCGTGCCGCCCAGCTCCTTCGGCCAACCCGGAGCCACCCAGCCCTTCTTGGCGAGCACCTTGTGCCACAGCAGGTACTCTTGCTTGGTGAGCGGTCGGCGCTCGTCCTGCGCCTTGCGCAGTTCGGCCGGATAATTGTCGCGGATGAAGGCGCGAACCTCTTCGCGGAAAGCGTTCTCTTCTGGCGTGAAGTCGAGGTTCATGGCCGTCTCCCTTACAAGCGTTTGAAGCCGCTTCGGCGACCCTATACGCGCGCGCCACCCGGCTGGAAAGATGACGCTAACGTCAACGTAAACCGTCGCCAAATTGAACCGGCGTTCCACGAGCGCAGGCTCAGCCCCCTGGATGGTCTGATCTGCAACCGAAGCCGGCTTTCGCGGTTGGCGACCTTGCCTTCGCCGCACTTCGCGGCCAGACCACGGTCACATGCCCCGGATCGTCACCTACAACGTCCATCGCTGCGTCGGGAACGACCGCCAGCTGGACGTGGGGCGCATCGCCGACATTCTCGCCCAGCTGAACCCCGACATCGTCGCCCTCCAGGAGCTCGACGTCGGCCGGCGACGGACCAACTACGCCGACCAGGCCCACGAGATCGCCGACCGGCTCAAGATGACAAGCCACTTCCACCCGGCCTTCGTGGTCGAGGAGGAGCGCTACGGCGACGCCATCCTTACCGCCTATCCGCACCGCCTCGTGAAGACCGGACCCCTGCCCGGCTACGACCGGATGAAGGCCCTGGAGCCCCGGGGAGCGCTGTGGGTCGAGGTGGAGATCGATGGGCGGTCGGTGCAGATCATCAACACCCATCTGGGGCTCGTGCCCAGGGAACAGCAGATCCAGGCCGCGCACCTGGCCGGCCCCGCCTGGCTCGACCATCCCGACTGCCACTGGCCGGCCATCCTCCTGGGCGACTTCAACGCCACCGCCACCTCGGTGGTCTACCGCACCCTCACCGCCCGACTGCAGCCGGCCCGCCGCCTGGCCCCGCGCAGGCAGCCCACCTCGACCTTCCCTTCGCCGCTGCCGGTGCTGCGCATCGATCACCTGTTCGTCAGCCCCGGCGTCGAGGTGCTGGACGTGTTCGCCCCCTTCGGTCCGCTGACCCGGGTGGCCTCCGACCATCTGCCCCTGGTGATGGACTTCGAGGTCGCCTAGCGGATCGCGCGCCCGCCGCCGCGCTCCAGGGCCTGGGCCCGCGCCTCGTCGAACAGCCGCTGACGCCGCCGCCCCAGGCGCCACGAATCGGACACCTCCGCGGGGTCGCCCACGTGGAACGCCGAGATGAACTCGGCCAGGTGTGAGCGGCGCGACAGGTCGATAGGGACCAGGCGCCCCTGACCGTTCAGGGCGTCGATGGCCGGCACCAGCCCGCCCAGGCTCGCTCGGGCCTTGGTCACGGCGTCGCCGGTGACGCCGAGGAAGTGGCCCACTAGGCGGTCACGCAGGGCCGCGACGCTCATCCGCGCCGTCTCCTCCTCGCAGGCCACCCCCAGTTCGATCTCGGTGTCGAAGCCGAACGAGCGGTTGTTGAGATTGGCCGATCCCACCCGCACCACGCGGTCGTCGAAGATGCTGACCTTCGAATGGACGATGATCTTCGAGCCGCCGGCGGTGGTGGGATAGAAGGCCCGGAAGCGCCCGAAGACGTCGGCGGCGCGCAGCCGCCAGATCATCGCCCCGCGGGCGTGGTCCATGGTCAGCTGGTCGAACCAGCTCGGCGATTTGCCTGTGGTGATCAGCACCACCTCCGGCCCGTCCGGCTCGCCCAGACGGGCGGCCAGCGCCTCGGTCACCAGCGGCGAGGTGAAGTACTGGTTCTCGAGATAGATGACGTCCCGGGCCTCGGCGATGCAGCGCAGGGTCAGCGCCTTGATCTCGGCCACGGTCCGCGGCTGCTTCCAGGCCGGCTCGGTGCGGGCGATGCCCACCTCGGCCCCGATGAGGTGCGGCGGCACATGGTCGGGCCAGGGGTCGCCCCCCGCGTCGGGCGGCGGCGCCAGCTCTTCCCTCTCCATCCGCCGCCACCGCGTGCGGAAGTGGTCGCCCAGGGCCCGGGCCGCCTCGCCGTCGACCATCATCATCACCTCGTGCCGGGGTGCGTGATAGTCCTGGTCGGGCATGATCCGGCGCGGGTCGTGCTCGAGATGGCCGGGCGTGTCCCAGCGATCGACGGCGATGTCGCCGCCGCCGCAGAACGCCAGCCGGTCGTCGATCACCAGCACCTTCTGGTGATGGCAGGCGCCGAAGGGCACCTGGTCGTCCAGCCGGAACTTGATCTTCGTTCCCTCGAACCACCGCCGGGCCTTGTGGGGGAAGAACTGCTGGCTGGCGCTCACCGGCAGGGCCGATTTCCAGATCAGCAGTCGGATGTCGAGTTCGGGCCTGGCCGCCGACAGGCGCAGCAGGATGCGCCCCACCTCGTCGGGATCGGCCGGACCGTCATAGCCGTCGGGGAACAGCCGCGTGCGCGGGTCGAAGCCCCAGCCCAGCAGCAGGATCGACCGCCGGGCCTTCTGCATGGCCTCGAAGGCGGCGGTGAAATAGGCCTCGTTGTCGATCAGGAAGGCTACGCGATCCGCGCCCGCCGTGCGCCAGCACGTGTCTCCGGGTGTGAAGATCGTCATCCTTGCCCCTGTCCCTGACGTCCGCCGAAGGTTCTGCAAGAAGCCCTACGGCTCAGGTGCGGTTCCAGCGCCGGATAAGCAAGACAAAAGCGCGCCGCCGGGGGTGACGGCGGCGCGCAAGGGACGGGCGGGCTTGGGGTCGGCCGAGAGGGACCTCAGCGCTTGGCCATGTCAGCCGGGGCGCCGAGATAGGCCTGGCAGCCGCCCGTCAGTTCCTGGGTCAGGCGCGCCTTGCGATCCTCGCTGCGGGCTTCGCGCTTGGCCTTCTGGAATTCGGCGTCGGCCCGCTCATAGACGGCCGGCTGGCGGGCGCCGCGGGCCGACTTCAGGTACTCGTCGATGGCGGCGGCGTCGACGACGCCGGTGATCGAGGCGGCCAGGCCCTTGCAGCGGCTGGCGCGCAGATAGTCCACATCCGAGACGCGCGGGGCGGCGACGGCGGCGGAGCCAGCGCTCACGAGGGCGACAGCGGTGATGGCGATGGCGGCGAACTTCATAAGATGTCTCCCTAGAAACTGCGATTAAACTGTCCTCCGCCGCGGATAAACTCAAATGAACAAGCTGCAATGAATACTATTCAATCATGAATATTTGGCAATGATACGTCATTGTTACCTGTTACGATAAACTTCTTGTAATGAAACGGCGTTCTGCTTCACCCTTCCCCCATGACCGCACCCGCGCCGAAACTCGACGCCGCCGGCGTCAACGCCCTTCTCGAGACTGCCTTTCCCGGGATCAGCCGGACCGGCCCACATGTGGTCGAGGTCGCGCCGGGCCGCGTGCGGATGGTGAGGCCGTACGGCGAGGGGCTGCTGCGCCCCGGCGGGGTAATCTCGGGGCCGACCCTGATGGCCCTGGCCGACAGCGCCGCCTACGCCCTGGTGCTGGCCCATGTGGGCGACCAGCTGATGGCGGTGACGTCCCAGCTCAACATGAGCTTCCTGCGCGGCGCCAGGCCCGGAGACCTGACCGCCGAGGCCGAGCTGCTGCGCCTGGGACGTCGCATGGCCGTGTGCGACGTGCGCCTCTGGACCGAAGGTCCCGAACGTCTGGCCGCCCAGGCCAATGTCACCTACGCTCTGCCCGCATGAACCAGCCGCCCGCCCCGATCCGGACCCCGTGCATCAAGGTGTGCGTCGTGGACGGCGAGAGCGGCCTTTGCCTGGGCTGCTTCCGCCGCCTCAACGAGGTGGCGACCTGGGCCCGGCTGAGCGAGACCGACCGCGAGCGGATCATGGCCGAACTGCCCTCGCGGCGCGCCCTCATCCGGCCCGAGAAGCTGGGCATGCTCTGAAAGGTCGCACCACCCGATTCACCGGTTGAAAAGGCTCCCGCCCTACGCTCCGCGGCCAGTGGAGGGCCGCTAGGCCGTCGTGAAGGTGCTTGGGGCGAGTGACGAGTCTGGCGCGATATTCCTTGGTGGCCATGATCGCCGGCGCATCCGCCTGCCTCAGCGCCGGGGCCATGCTGGCCTTCGCCCCCCAGCCTCTGCGCCTCGCCCGCCTCGAAGTCCCCGGCTTCCTTCCCGGCCCCGCACACGCCGCCCCGCCGGCGGCGGCCGTACTCAAGGCGGCCGACGGCCACTTCTGGGCCGAGGGGCGGGTCAACGGCCAGCCCGTCCGCTTTCTGGTGGACACCGGCGCGACCGCCGTGGCGCTCACCCCCGCCGACGCCGAGCGCCTGGGCTTCCGGCCCCAGGATCTGAACTACGCGCTCAGGGTGACCACCGCCGGCGGCCGCTCGCGGGCGGCGCCCGTCACGCTCTCGTCGGTGTCGGTCAATGGCGCGCGCCTGGACGACGTCCGGGCCCTGGTGATAGAGAAGGGGCTCGACACCTCGCTCCTGGGGATGACCTACCTAGGCCGCCTCGCCCGCTTCGAGGCCACCCGCGAGGCGCTCTTCCTTCAGCCGTGAGGCCTCGACGACCGCCGCCAAAGCCCGGTCGATGACCTCCAGCCCGGCCCCGGGGTTCACGCCCTCCACCGTCAGGATGCGGCGCCAGGCCCGCGCCCCCGGCACGCCGTGGAACAGGCCCAGCATGTGACGGGTCATGGCCGCCAGGTGGGTTCCCGCCGCCAGCTGCGCGGCCACATAGGGCCTGTAGGCCTCCACCGCCTCGAACGGCCCCATGCGCCGATCTTCGCCGAAGATTCGCGCATCCACCGCCCCCAGCAGGTCCGGCGTATGGTAGGCGGCGCGCCCCAGCATCACTCCGTCCACATGCGCCAGATGAGCCTCGGCCTCGTCCAGGGAGCCGACGCCGCCGTTGATGACGATGGTCAGGTCGGGCCGCTCGCGCTTCAGGCGGTAGACCAGCGGATAGTCCAGGGGCGGAATGTCCCGATTTTCCTTGGGCGAGAGCCCCTGAAGCCAGGCCTTGCGGGCATGGACGACAAAGCTTGTCACCCCGGCTTGGGCGCACAGGTCCACGAGAGTGAAGAGGCTCTGCTCGGGGTCCTGGTCGTCCACGCCGATCCGGCACTTCACCGTGGCCGGGACCTTCACCGCAGCCCGGATCGCGGCCATGCATTCGGCCACCAGCTCCGGCTCGCGCATGAGGCAGGCGCCGAACCGTCCCGACTGCACCCGGTCGGACGGGCAGCCCACGTTCAGGTTGATTTCGTCATAGCCCTCGGCCTCGCCGATCCGCGCGGCCGCCGCCAGCTCGGCGGGCTCCGAGCCGCCCAGCTGCAGGGCCACGGGATGCTCCGCCGGGCTGTAGGCCAGCAGCCGCTCACGATCGCCGTGCAGCACCGCGCCAGTGGTCAGCATCTCGGTGTAGAGCAAGGCGCGCGTCGACAGCGTCCGATGCAGGACCCGGCAATGCCGGTCGGTCCAGTCCATCATCGGGGCGACGGAAAAGCGGTGGGGCGCGATACTCATCGGCCCCCTCCCTAGCACCTGGCGATCGATTGTCGCGACGTCCACGCAGCCTGCTCCGGCGCCGGCGCGGCCCTATGCGCCGGCGAGGGCGCTATGTAGGCGAGAGCCCCGCCCAAGGCGAGGCGGCGCAACGCCGCCTCCGCCATTCGAAGTTCAGCTGTGCTGCAGAGGCTGTCCGGCAGCCACCCGCGGAGCCGCGGGACGGGGGCTGGCCGGCGCCGGCCGCAGGGGGACGATGGGTTCCGGGTCCCTTCCCGACAGGCCGCGGATCGCACGATCGAGTTCCTCAAGGCGGCTGCGGTAGAGCGCCGCCGTCTGTTCCCCGGCCTGCGAACGCTCGGCACGGGCCAGCCGGGCGATCAGCCTCGCCCGCACCTTGCGTGCTTCTTCCAGAAAACGGCTGTTCGCTCGCCGTCGAAGGACCATGGGAGGCTCCCCTATACGTACGCGCCACTGATGAAGTTGACTTCACTCAAGAAACTGAGTGGGCCGCAGGTCACAAGGAAAGCCGGTACCCAAATTGAGCCAAGGTCCATGCGCACGCAGGGTTGTGTTGTGGCCCAGGCACACCTGCATGTCGGATCACAAAACGCGGGTCTCTACTTTTCCGAGAGGGCAGGATATGGGAGCGCTATCAAGCTACTCGGCCGCCAGCGCGTTCAAGACTGCGACATTCTGCCCGACCGTTCCGATGAGCCGACTGCGGGCCGCCGCCAGCGCCTGGGTCAGGGGTTCTGGTCGGCCAATGCCGTAGCCCTGGAGATAGTCCACCCCGAGCGCCCGCAGCAGCTCCGCCGCCGCCGCATCCTCCACGAACTCGGCCACGGTCTGGGCGCCCAGCCGGTGGGCCAGGGTGTTCATCGTCTCGACGATGGCCAGGTCCTTGGGATCGGAGACGATGTTGCGCACGAAGCTGCCGTCAATCTTCACGCAGTCGACGGGGAAGGACTTCAGATAGGCGAACGAGCTCAGGCCAACGCCAAAATCGTCCAGGGCGATCCGGCAGCCGGCCTCCCGCAGCCGTTCCATGAAGCGGGCGGCCGCGCCCAGGTTGTTGAGGGCGGCGGTTTCGGTGACCTCGAAGGTCAGCCGTTCGCTCCGCACCGGGCTGCGAGCCACGGCATCCAGGATCCAGTCGAGGAGCGCCGGATCGTTCAGGGCGTTGCCCGAAAGGTTCAGGCCCAGGCGCAGCCCGTCCACCGCCGCGATCTCCGCGCCCCGGCGGATCAGCGCCTCCTCCACCACCCATCGGTCGATCTCGCCCATGAGATCGAAGCGTTCCGCCGCCGGGATGAAGGCGCCGGGCGGCACCAGCGCGCCGTCCTCCCCGATCATCCGCACCAGCAGCTCCACATAGCCCCCGGCCTCCTGTCCCCGGGCCGCGGCGATGGGCTGGGCGTGGAGGGTGAGGCGCCCCTGCCGGATCACCTCGCGCAGGCTGGCCGCCACCCCGATCTCCCGATGCCGGGCGGCCACCGAGGCCTCGTCGGCCCGATAGAGGGCGGTGCGGCCCCGCCCTTCGGCCTTGGCCGCATAGCAGGCCACGTCGGCCCGGCTCAGCAGTTCGGTCGGGGTGAGACCCGGCTCCCGGCGGGCGAGGCCGGCGCTGACGCCGGACGAGAACACCTGCCCTGCCCAGTGGAAGCGGAAGGCCGCCACGTCTTCCACGAGACGCCGGGCCCGGGCCTCGGCGGCGTCGAGATCGGCTTCGTGCATCACCCACGCGAACTCGTCCCCGCCCAGTCGGGCCAAGAGGTCGCCGGGCTCCAGGCGACGCTGGAACAGGGCGCCGACCTGGCGAAGGAACTCATCGCCCGCCGCGTGGCCGGCCGTATCGTTGATGATCTTGAACTGATCGATGTCGAGATAGCAGAGCACGCCGCCGCCCTCGGGACTGGCCGCCAGCCGTTCCTCGACCTGGGTGCGGTTGGGCAGCCCGGTCAGGGCGTCGTGCCGGGCGGCGTGGCGCAGCCGCCGCTCCAGAGCCCGCTGCTCGGTGACATCCCGCAGCACCAGGATGAGCCCCTGGACCTCGCCGCCCTGTCGACGCATGGGCGCCGCGGTGACCTCAACATCCCGCTCGGCGAGCCGGCCAGACCACGGGGCCGGCGGCGCACGGCCGGACCGCTGCACCGCGTCGAGGCGCACGCCGAGACCGGGGGAGCCGTCGAGCTCCAGAGGCAGGACCTCCTCCACCGGCCGGTCGACCGCCTCGCTTTCCGCACGCGCCAGCAACTTCACCGCCGCCGCATTCAGGAAGGCGACGCGACCATCCGCGGTGGTGGCGACGACGCCGTCGGCCACGGCGCCGAGCGTCGCTTGCAGCCGCTCGCGCTCATCATGCACGGCCTCGTCGAGTCGCTGGATCGCCGTCTCGTCCCAGCTGGCGCCCACGAGGCGCAGGGGCCGTCCGGCCGGGTCCCGCACGAGGTCGGCCGCACAGCGGATCCAGCGCCAGCCGCCGTCGGCCGCCCGCACGCGCACCCGCGTATCCAGGGCCGCGAGGCCCCGGGCGGCGTCATCCAGCTCGGCGGCGAAACGGGCGCGGTCCTCGGCCGCCAGCCTGCGGGTCAGGGCGGCGAGGTTGATCGGCTCGTCCGGCCGCAGATCAAAGAGCCCGCGCGCGAGGGCGTCGCAGGTGAAGGTCCCGCGATCCAGGCGCCATTCCCAGGCGCCGGCGCCGGTGACCCGGGCGGCCAGCGCCAGGCGTTCGGCAAGCCGCGCACGCCCGTCGGCGACGATGGGATCGGCCCTGCCCAAGTCCGCGCTCGTTGCCTTTCGCGCCAATGTTAACCGCCGCGAAAGCTTAGCTCCTCGGGGCGCGGATGCAACCGGCCAACCGAGGTCAAAGTCTCCCTCCGGCTCGCCCTTCACCGAACCCACGGGGGCACGATTTGCTTTTTTAGAAAGCAAATGTTGCTTTCTGCCGTGAATCCGACGAGGTAGGCCCAGATCGACACAAAGGGCATGGGCCATGCTCCAGGCGCCAATAGACTCCCCGACGCTCCTGCCGGAGCCGATGCGCGACCCGCGTGAGGAGAACGCCCGACTGACCGAGCTTCGGCCCGCCAGCGGCCGTTGGACGCCGGCCCGAAAGGCCCGCGTCGTCATGGCCATCGCCCTCGGCGCGGTCGGTCGCGACCGAGCCCTGGCCAGCCTGGATATCACCGAGGAAGAGCTCGCCAGCTGGGAACGCCGCTATGATCGGGCCGGCGCCTACGGCCTGCGCCTGACGCGCCTGCGGGAATATTCCGGCTGAAAAACAAAGCCCGCCGCACCGGAACCGGGCGGCGGGCCTGGCGGCCGAAGATCCGGCCGCGCCTCCCCTCTACTAACTCTTGCTAGAAGCCCCAGCGCAGACCGGCGGTCAGGGTGTGCACGCCGGTGGCCGCCTTGAAGCGGGCCTCGTAGGTCTGCCCCCCGATCGTCACGAGGTCGGTGCTTTCGTAGTCGGGCGAGCGCACGTAGCGATAACCGAGGTCCCAGGTCAGTTCCGACGTGGCCGGAATGGCGACGCCCGCTTTCAACTGCCAGAGCACGCCGCGAGACCGGCCAGGATCGCCCAGCACCTTGTATTCGGTCGTCCCCACGCCGAGGCCGGCCGCGACGTACGGAAACAGCGGGCTCTCGTTGACCATTTCGTACTTCACGTTCGCGAAGCCGCCCAAAATCTCGCTCTTCACCGAGAACGGGCTCTGCAACGCAATCTCCACGTGGTCGGTGTCGACCCGGTTGTGGAGATAAAGCCCCTCCAGTTCGAAGGCCACGCCGCTGGTATAGGCCGCCCCCACCAGGGCGCTGCCGGCGAAGCCCGCGTCCAGGTCGCTCTCCACCCGCGCGTCCAGCACGCCGGGCGTCCGCAGCTTCATGTCGGACTCGCCTGCGACGCCCGCGCCGAGGTTGAGCTGCACATAGCGCTGCTCGAGATACCCAAGGCCGTCAGCCGCCGCCGAACCAGCCGGAATCAGGGCCGCCCCGCAGATCGCAAAGATCAGGCCGCGCATCGTCCCTCCAACATCTCACAGCCCGCAGCCCTCAGGGCCGCAGGGTTCTCAGGAATGGTGGCGTGATTTCACTATTTAGGCAACATGTGCTTTTTGAGAGCTGCCGGCAGGACGGGTCCGCAGGGCGGCGAAGATGAGGAACGACGTGCAGGACGATCCGGTGAGCATCCAGACCGACAGCCGGACCGGCGAGGCGGCGGCCTGTCCCGTCGCACATGACGCCGCGCGTCCCGCTGCGCCGCCTGGGACGGCGCCGGACATCACCTGTTTCCTCTATCCGGGCTGGCGGCCGCACATCCGAGCCGCGGCGGCGGATCGTCCGTGGATGGACGCCGCCCCCGAGGCGTTCCCCTACCGCTGCCTACCCCTCAACATCGCCAACGCCCAGGGCTGGGAGGTGCTGTCGCCGGTCGCCTTCGAGGCTTGCTGGGCGGGCGGCGACCGGGTGGAGGACGTGCACATCCGGCTTCCCGACGGCGCTCCGCCCCACCTGGCGCCCGTGTCGATCTTCGGCCAGGGCGTGATCACCTTCCACATCATGGGCCTGTTCCGGACCTCGCCGGGCTGGAACCTCTGGGTCGGCGGCTCCCCCAACCGGCCGAAGGACGCCATCGCCGCCCTGTCCGGGATCGTGGAGACCGACTGGGCGCCGTTCACCTTCACCATGAACTGGCGCTTCACCCGGCCGAACACCTGGGTCCGCTTCGAGGAGGGCGAGCCGATCTGCTTCTTCTTCCCGATCCAGCGGACGCTGATGGAGCAGGTGCGCCCCCGCTTCGCCGACATCGAGACCGCCCCCGAACTCAAGGCCGAGTTCGAGCGCTGGAGCCGGCTGAGGGACGAATTCCAGGCCAAGGTGGCGGCCGAACCGCCGAGGCTGCCGTCCCAGAAGTGGCAGAAGCACTACTACCGGGGCGTCGACACCCAAGGCCGCGCCCATGTCGACGATCATCGGACGAAGGTTCGCCTCGCCGCCTTCGAACCGGCCGTGGAGCCGGCGCGCTGCACGACCCCCCTGCCCGCCACGCCGTCGGCGCCGCCCGTCACGGCCGAGGAGCGCCTCGCCCTGCGCCGCCGTGAATGGCTGCTCGACGTCATGGAGGCCCATCGGACGCTCTCGCCCAAGTCGGGAACCGTGGCCCGCTACGAGGGCATGACCCGCGAGGAGTTCCTGCACGACTTCTACGCCGCCGGTCGGCCGGTCGTGCTCGGCGGGGAGATGGACGACTGGCCCGCCCTGGAGCGCTGGACCCCCGAATATCTGGCCAAGGTCGTCGGGCCGAAGGTGATCGAGTTCCAGGGCGACCGCACGCCCGACGAGGCCTACGAGATTCACAAGGGCCGTTACCGGCGCGAGATGGCCTTCGACCGGTTCATCGAGATGATCACGGAGCAGCCGGGCAATCGCGCCTATCTCACCGCCTTCAACTCGGCGGCCAACCGCGACGCGCTGCGCCCGCTACAGGCCGACCTCGGCCGCCTGCCCAAGTACCTCACCACCGAAGGGCCTGAAGCCGAGGGGATGATGTGGATCGGCCCGGCGGGGACCTTCACGCCCCTGCACCATGACCTCACCAACAACCTCGTGGCCCAGGTGGTGGGCCGCAAGCGCATCCTCCTGATCCCGGCCAGCGACGTCAGCCGGCTCTACAATCGCCCGCACGTGTTCAGCGAGATCGCCGACCTTGAGGCGCCGCACGATCCGGCGGCCTATCCCCGGCTGGCTGAGGCGCGCATCTTCGACATCACCCTGGAGCCGGGCGACGCCCTTTTCATCCCGATCGGCTGGTGGCACCAGGTCCGGGCGCTCGATTTCAGCGTCACCCTGACCTACACGAACTTCCTCTGGCGCAACGACTGGTACGCCAGCTTCCCCACGGACGGCTCGGTCGCCTAGCGGCTAGAGCCGCTCGGCGAAGGTCTGGATCCGCGGCCAGACGGCCCCGTCGGTCACATAGCCCTTCGGGCCCGCGGCGAAGGTGACCTCCACATAGCCGCTGCGCCGGGCGCCATGCGCGGTGATCATCTCGGCCGGCAGTTCGAGGAAGTCGCACACCAGCGGCTCGCGCTGGACGATGGCGATCACGATCCGCTGCTCGTAGCCGTGGGGCACCTGGCACCGGTACTGACCGCCGTCCACTGGCTGGGCGACCGCCACATTGATCGAATAGTGCGCGCCCTTGATGATGGCGTAGAGGTCCACCGGCGCGAGGTCGCCGCGGCCGTCGTCGTCCGGGAAGGCTGGATGGCCGCCACACATCTGGATGAAACCGGCCACCACGTTCACCGCCCCATCGGCCTGGGCGTTGCGCAGGCGCCGTTCGCGCGGCTCCACCTCGCCCTGGACGCCCAGGGCCAGCCAAGCCTCGTCCACTTCAAGCAGCTTGGCAATGGTGGTGATCTTCTCGGGCCTCGGGCGCGAGACGCCGGTGAACCACTTGCTCACCGTCTCATTGCTGACATTGACGCCGTAGCGCTCCACGAGCTGGGCCCGCACCCAGGCCTGACGGCCGTGGTTGTAGGCCGGCACCCGGGGGTTGTCGTCACACGCCTTCTGGAGGCGAAGGGCGAAGGCCCGGTCCCGGCGAGGCGTCCCGCCCCGGCCGACCCGGCCCGTCGCCGACGGCTCGACTCCCGCAGCGATCCGGGGCGGTTTTTGCGAAGTGTTGGACACCTGTCCTCCGGCGAAACTCTTGAGGCCACCAAGGCGCTCGCCGCGCGCGATTTTAGCAGACCCCACTACTTAGCGCCGCCCTAGGCCAGCGTTACAGCGTCACGTCAAGTAGCATCAAATAACATGGTATTCCAAAATAACTTGCCTTTCTGTGGAAATTATAGCTGCCTTCGTTAACCGCTACGCAATATCGTTCAACTGAAATTCCACGACGAACCGCCATGCCCCTCCCGAATTCGCGTGAGGGTGGGCGAAAACCAGGGGGCAGCAGCAGCATGCTCGCTGCCGTTGAGGCGACAAAATGTTGCGCGAAAGCGGAATATGCCTAATTTCGCAGCTGAAATTTCCGAGCTGTGGAGGCAATTTCCATGCGCGGGAAGCTACTCCATGAAGGGTAAGTTCGCCGCGCGGGCGATGATGACCGCCGGGCTGGCGCTCGGCGCGGGGCTTGTCATCTACGGCGGATGGCGGCTCGCCGAGGGCGACCGCAAGCCTGCGGCTCAGACGCAGGCCGCCGCTCCTGCCCTTTCCGAGGCCGTGGTCGCCGCCCGTCCCATCAGCCGGGGGCAGCGGATCGCGGCCGAGGATCTCCGCACTATCCGGATCGCGGGGCCGGCGCCGGCCGGCGTGCTCAACGCCCCCACCGCGGCGGTGGGACGCATCGCCGCCGTCGACCACGCCGCCAACCAGTTCGTGCTGTCGGACAGTCTGACCGACGGTGGCGGCCAGGCCGGTCTTGCGACCCTGGTGCCCGCCGGCCACCGGGCCATCGGCATCGACGTCAACGAAGAGATCGCCGTCGCCCACCACCTCAAGCCGGGCGACCTCGTGGACGTCCAGGTGGTGCTGCCGGCCGGCGTCGTGCGCCCCACCGGAGACGGGCCGGACGCCAGCGAGTCCCGCACCCTGCTGCAGAACATCCGGATCCTGTCCATCACCAGCGGCCAGTCGGGCGACGACGCGACACCTGCGGGCGCACGCCCGGGCCGGACCCTGACCGTAGCCATGACGCCGGAGCAGGTTTCGACCTTCGCCCTGGCCCGCGCGGTCGGCCGCTACTACCTGGCCCTGCGCAACCCCACCGACCAGGCCGTCACGCCGGCAGCCCTGGCGCGGGTCTCGGACCTGCGGGGCGGCGCCCAGGCTCCGGCCACGGCATCCCAACGACCCGCGGCGGCGCCGAGGGCCCGCACCGCCCCGGCGCCCATCGAGCTCGTCGTCGGCGGACGACGCGAGTGGCTGCGGCCCGGAGGCGCGCCATGATCCGTCGTTCCACCCTGCTCGCCGCCGCGGCCGTCTTCTCGGCGTCTCTGGCCCAGGCTGCGCCCGTGTCGCTGGGCGTCGGCGAAACCCTTGAGCTGCCTGCTGACGGCGCCCTGCGCCAGGTGGTCGTGTCCAAGGAGGGCGTGGTCTCGGCCGCGGCGCCGTCCGACCGCCGCCTGCGCCTCACCGCCACCGCCCCTGGCCGCACCGACGTCACCCTCGTCACCAGCGCCGGACGGCGCACCTATGAGGTCGAGGTCACCCCCGTGGGCGCCGCCGCGGCCACGGCCCTCACCACGCGCCTTCAGGCCGAGGCCGGCCTCGCCGGTGTCTCCGCAGAGCCCGCCCCCTCGGGCCTCGTCGTGACCGGAACCGCCCGCGACCTCGCCGCCCAGGGGCGGGCCGGCGATCTGGCCCGGGCGGCCCATGGCGCCGAGACGACCAACCTCGTGGGCGTCGCCGCCGAGCAGGTGGTGGCCGTCGACGTCCGGTTCGTCGCCGTGTCCGACACCACCCTGAAGGCGCTCGGCTTCAACTTCGGCCGTTTCGGCCAGGGCTTCGAATGGGCCGTGGTCGGTCCCAACAGCCTCCAGGACTTCAGCTTCGGCAGAGACGGTCTGTCGATCGACACCACCGAGCCGCTTCAGAACGCCTTCAATATCCTGCTCAACGACCGCAAGGATGGCGTCCTCGGCATGCTGAGCGCGCTCTCCGACGCCGGGCTGTCGCAGGTCCTGGCCCAGCCGACCCTTCTGGTGCGCTCGGGCGAGCAGGCCGAGTTCCTGGCCGGCGGCGACGTCCCCGTGCCCGTGCCCCAGGCCGGCGGCGGCGGCACGACCATCACCGTCGACTATCGCCCTTACGGCGTGCGTCTGGCGGTGGAGCCCTATGTGCTGTCCCAGGACCGCATCGTCCTGAAGCTGGCCCCCGAGGTCAGCGAGCTCGACTACGCCAACGGCGTCCTGCTGCAGGGGTTCAACATCCCGGGCTTCCGGCGCCGCTCCGCCAGCACCACGGTCGAGCTGGGCGACGGCCAGAGCCTGGTGATCGCGGGCCTCACCTACGCCACCACCAACAGCCGCGAGCAGCGCATCCCGGGCATCGGCCACCTGCCGGTGATCGGCACGCTCTTCAAGCGCGCCCAGAACAGCCAGGAAAAGCTGGAGCTGATCATCGTCGCCACCCCGCGGCTTGTGGCGCCGCTGGAGGCCGGGGCCCTGGCCGATGTCGGCGCCGCGCCTACCTCGCCGTCATTCACCGACACCCTGCTGAACATCGACACGGTGGAGCGGCGAGCGGCCCGCGTCGGTCTTTCGAGGTGATGGCCTGATGGCGACGTCGAGCGTGGCTCTCATCAGCGCCGACCCGGACCTTCGGGAGCGCCTTGCCGAGGCCTTCGGCCCACGGGCCACCGTCACCCGGTTGCCGGATCGGGAGGAACTGCTTCGCGAACTGGCGGTGCTCAAGCCCTCGCTGGTGCTGGTGGATGTGGGCGGCCAGCAACCCACCGAGGCGATCCGCAAGGCCGCCGACGCCGCCCAGGCCGCCGACGCCGGCCTGGAGGTGGTGGCCCTCGGCGACGCCTCCAACGCCAATCTCGTGATCACCGCCCTGCGGGCCGGGGCGGTGGACTTCGTCGACCGCAGCGGCGAGCCGGCCCAGTTGCGGGAACAGGTTCTTCAGCGCGTAGCCACCGTGCCCCTGCCCGAGCGAGGCGCCCCAGGCGACTTCACCGTGGTGCTGGGCGCCGGCGCCTCCGCCACGGCCGGGCTGTTCGCCACCAATCTCGCGGTGCTGCGGGCCAAGGCGGCAGGCGAGGGCCTGCTCATCGACTGCGCCATGCCCCAGCCCGAGGCCGACGCCGCCCTCGATCTGTCGCCAGCCTATGGCCTGGCCGACGCCGTCCGTGACCTGGACCGCCTGGACCGCACCCTGCTGGGCTCGGCGCTCGCCGTGCACGAGGCGTCGGGCCTGCGCCTCATGCCCCTGGCCGGTCGCCCGGACGACGAGACCTCGCTCTCGCCCGAGCATGTCCTCGACGCCCTCCGGACCGTCCGTCCGCTGTTCCGCGAGACCGTCCTCTACCTGGGCGGCGTGCGGCATCCGCAGATTCTCGCCGCCGTGGCGGCGGCCGCTACCCGTCTCTGCCTCGTCGCGCCGCAGACCTACACGGCGGTGCGGGACGCCAAGGCGCTGCTGGATGCGATCCCCACGGACCTCGGCGCGCGCGCGCGCACCGTGCTGGTCGTGGAGGAATATTCCGACGACATCGCGCTCACCGACGTCCAGATGCGCCAGACGCTGGGGCTTGCGAGCTCGGTGCGCTTGCCGGCGGCGCGGGCCGAGCTGCTCAACAGTTTGAACGTGGGCCGACCGCTGGTGCTCGATGCGCCCGCCTGCGCCTACGCCCGGGCCCTGCAATCCCTGGCCGACGTCCAGCCGCCCTCAGAACGCCGGCCGTTCTGGGCCAGGCTGAAGGAGGGCCTGCTTAGCCGGAAGGAGGCGCGCGCATGAACGCGGGCCTCACCGGCGGCCTGAGGATCGCCAACCGGCCGGCGGATGCGGCGGCCGCCGACCTCTGCCTCTCCGACTTCTACCAGACCACCAAGTTCCAGATCTTCGAGGCGGTCCTGGAACTGCTGGACGATGTGGATCCCGAGGCCGCCGCCTCGCCCCGGGCGGTCCGCGCCGCCGTCCAGGAGGCGATCCAGCGCCACGCCGCCCGCGAGGGCCTGCCGTTGAATTCGGCCGAGCGCCTGCGCCTCGCCGACGACCTGCAGCAGGAGGTCCTTGGCCTTGGTCCGCTGGAGCCGTTGCTCAAGGACCCAACGGTCGACGACATCATCGTCAATGGCTGCCGTCAGATCTATGTGGAACGGGGCGGCCGCCTGATGGGCGTCCCCGTGCGCTTCCGCGACGATGCGCACCTGATGAACATCATCCACCGGATCGTCGGCCCCCTGGGCCGGCGGATCGACGAGGCCAGCCCTTACGTCGATGCCCGCCTGCCCGACGGCTCCCGGGTGAACGTGATCATCCCGCCCGTCGCCCTCGACGGGCCGATGCTGTCGATCCGCAAGTTCCGCGCCCAGCCGATGACCGGCGAAGCCTATGTGCGCAGCGGCTCCATGAGCGCGGAGATGCTGGCCTATCTGTCGGCCGCGGTGCGGGGCCGGCTGAATATCCTAGTCTGCGGCGGCACGGGCTCGGGCAAGACCACCCTGCTCAACATGCTGAGCAGCTACATCGGAGACGGCGAGCGGCTGATCACCATCGAGGATGCCGCCGAGCTCCAGCTCCGTCAGGCGCATGTCGGCCGTCTTGAGACGCGCCCCGCCAACGCCGAGGGCGCGCCGGAAGTGAGCGCCCGCGACCTCTTGCGCAACGCCCTGCGGATGCGCCCTGACCGCATCATTCTGGGCGAGGTGCGCGGCGGCGAGGCCGTCGAGATGCTGCAGGCCATGAGCACCGGCCACGACGGCTCGATGGCCACCATGCACGCCAACGGCTGCCGCGACGCCTTCGCCCGCCTGGAGATGCTCCTGGGCTTCGGCGGCATGACCGGCGACGTCACCTCCATCCGGCGCTACATCGCCAGCAGCATCCAGCTCGTGGTGCACGTCCAGCGGACCGCCAGCGGCGCTCGCCGTGTGATGTCGGTGACCGAGGTCACCGGGCTCGAGGGCGACGCCTACAGCCTGAACGAGGTCTTCGTCTTCGCCGAAACCCCGCCCATGAGCGGACAAGGCGAATTCCGCACGCTCACGCCGCGGCCGTACTTCGCCGAACGCCTGGGCCTGGTCCGCAACGGCCCGCGGGGGCTGGTGTGATCGGCCTCATCGCCCTGCTGGCGGGCCTCGCGGCCCTCGGCGTGGCGGGCGCCGCGGCCACCCGCGACTGGCGGCGACGACGCGCGACCGAAGCCGTCCTGGCCCGCCGCCTGGACGGGCTGAAGTCCGAGCCCGACGCCGAGGCGGACGCCACGCCCGGCTTCGTGCAGGCGCTCGTGGATCGCAGCCCCGCCGCGCTCCGGATCTGGATCGCCCGCGCCGGCGGCCCGCCGCCGATCCGGCGCGCAGCCGCCTTCACCGCCATCGCCGCAGCGGCAGTCGCCCTGACCGCGCAGATCTTCGGCATGGGGCCGGCCCTGCTGCTGTTCGCCACGGTCATCGCCGCGCCGCTCACCCTCCTGCAGATCGTGGCCAGCCGCCGGGCCAATGCCTTTGTCGACGCCTTGCCGCATTTCCTGGACGGCGTGCGCCAACTGCTGGTCACCGGCCAGTCCTTCCAGACCGCCTTTCTCCAGGCGTCCGAGGACGCTGCCCCAGCCATCCGCCTCTATCTCGAACCGGCCGCCCGGCGGGTGCGCAACGGGGGCCATGTAGCGGACGCCCTGGCCCTGGCCGCCGATCGCGTCGCCATCCCCGAGCTGCATATGCTCGCCGCGTCGGTGCGGCTGAACCTGCGTTTCGGCGGCGCCCTGGGCCCGGTGCTCGGCGAGTTGGCCAGCACGCTCCGCAATCGCGCCCGGATCATGCGCGAGGTCGCCGCGGCCACGGCTGAGACCCGCACCAGCGCCGCCATCCTCGGCGCCCTCCCGCTCGCGGGCATCGGACTGCTGCTGGTGGTCCAGCCCGCCTACGTCCGCTTCCTCTGGGAGACCGACACCGGCCGCCAGATGCTCTTCGTAGCCGCCACGCTGCAGGCCATCGGCATGGTCGTCCTGCGCCGGCTGATGCGGGTCGAGTTCTGATGCGCCTCCTGTTCGACCTGCTGCTGATCGCCGTGGGGGCCGCGCTCGCCATCGCCGTGCTGCGGCGCGCCCTGCGCCAGCATGCGCAAGAGACCCGGATCGGCGCCCGCCTCGCCACCCTCGCGGGCCCGACGGGAGGCGCCGTCGACGAAGCCGCCGCCGCGGCGCCGGCCTCCCAACGCGCGCGGCTCGCCGCCGTCCTCCTGGGCTCGGGCAAGGAACGCGAGGAGGTCGAGGCTCTGCTCGAAGCCGCCGGCTGGCGCGGGCCCGACGCCCTGCTTGTCTTCGCCTTGCTCCGCCTAGGCGCGCCCCTCGCCTGCGCCGGCGTCGCCTATCTTCTCGGACCGGAGGGCCCGGCCCGCCCGTTCCTGGCGCTCAGCGCCGCCGCCGCCGCTTTCCTGGCGCCCAAGCAGATTTTGCGGTTCCGGGCCGCCGCGCGCACGCGCCGAATCCGCAGCGAACTGCCCTTCACCCTCGACCTTCTGGTGATGATGCTGGAGAGCGGCGTCGGCATCGATCAGGCTTTCCGCACCTTCGCCCAGTCCGAAGGCCGCGCCGCGCCCCTCACCCAGGCCGCCACCCAGCTTCTGGTCCGCGACCTCGACCTGGGCGCTCCTTACGAATTCGCCCTGGAACGCTGGGCCGAACGCCTCGGCACGCCGGGCGCGCAAGAGGTCGCCAAGGTCATCGCCCGCGCCATGCGCCACGGCGCCTCGCTGGGCCCGGTGCTGAAGGCCTTCGCCCGCGAGTTCGGCGAACTGCGCGTGGCTCAGGCGCGCGAAGCCGTCGGCCGCACCTCCGCGAAAATGACCCTCGCCATGCTCGTCCTGATCATGCCGGCGCTGTTCATCGTCCTGGCAGGCCCGGCCGTGGCCACCCTCGGCAAATCCATCCGCGCCCTGGCGGGCGCCTCCTGAGCCCGAGACCGGAGACCTGACCATGCTGCTGACCATGCTTCTCGCGCCCGTCGCCCCGGCCGTCATCGTCGTCATGCCGACCAACGAGAACGCCCCCACCGCCCGGGCCGTGGTCGAACGCCAGCTCACCGCCAGACCGCGCCCGGCTCCGCCGGTGCAGTCGGCCGCCGAGGCCGAGCGGATTCGCACGCGCTATCTTGAGCGCATCGGCGAGAAGCTGGAGCCGCGCGCGGCCGCCCAGGACGAGGGTTCCGGCCGCCGATGATCCGCTGGCCGTCGCCATCCCGGGAATCTGAAGCCGGCGCCATCGCGCCGGCGGCCGCCGTCATGCTCGCGGTGCTGATCGGCTTCGTCGGGCTGGTGACGGACACGAGCCTGTGGTTCGCCCAGCGGCGCGACCTGCAGGCGGTCACCGACGCGGCCGCCCTGGCCGCGGCCCGCTTCGCCGGCTCCCCCGAACTCGCCCGCCAGCAGGGCGAGGCGATCCTGACGGCCAACGGCTATCCCGCAACGGCGATCCAGCGGCTGGAGACCGGCTGGTACTGCCCGAAAGCCGCCACGCCGGGCCAGCGCTTCCAGTCCCGCGCCTGCGACGGCTATCCGAATCTCGCCCCCAACGCCGTACGGCTCTCGACCGCCCACGACACGCCCATCCTGCTCTCGGCCGTCGCAAACTGGTCGACGAGCACCCGGCAGATGGTGTCCCTGAGCGCCACGGCGGCGCAGGTCGATCAGGCCGGTCTCGAGGCCGGCGCGGGCGTGCTGCAGCTGAACGCCGGCCTGATCAACGGCCTGCTCTCGGCCCTCACGGGCAGCACCGTCAACCTGACCCTCGCCGACTACCAGGGCCTGGCCTCCACCGAGATCGACGCCCTCGCCCTCCTCGACGCCCTGGCGATCGACCTTGGCCTCGGGGCCGGCACCTACGGCCAGTTGCTCGACACCGAGGTCGGCGTGGGCCAGCTCCTGGACGCCGCCATCGGCGTGCTTGATCAATACCGGAACCTCGCGGGCGTCTCCGCCGCCTTGAGCGGGCTCCAGCGGCTTGAGGCGGCCGTGCCGGCGCCGCAGCGCATCAAGCTTGGTCAGCTCTTCGACCTTGGCCTGTGGGAGAACACCCGCGTGGGGGCTGGCGACAGCCGCACCGCCCTCGACGCGGGCGTCAACCTCTTCCAGCTGGCCTCCTTCTCCCTGCAGCTCTCCAACGGCGGCCACGCGGCCACCATTCCGGGGGCCACCATCGGCGTTCCCGGCCTTGCGGCGCTCAAGGTGGAAGCCACGGTGATCGAGCCGCCGCAGGGAGCCTTCTTCGCCTTCGGCCCCGAGGGCACGCAGGTGCACACCGCCGCGGTCCGGCTGAAGCTCGGGCTGGAGATCCCCCTCCTCGGCACGAACCTGCCGCTCTATGTGGAGGCGGGCGGCGGCGATGCGAAGATCGCGGAAATCAGCTGCCGGGGCGATCCGTCGCGGGACGCCCGTGTGCTGGTGGATGGCCGCAGCAGCGTCGCCGACGTCTATGTCGGCGCGCCGCGCCTGGACGTCATGCGCAATGTTAGCCGGCCGGTCACCTATGCCGACATCCAGCCCGCGAACGTCATCGACATAAATCTTCTGGGCCTCGGCCTCATCGAGATCAGCACCGGCCTGCGCGGCCATGTGGCCGTTGGCGATACGTCGGAAGGCGCGAGGCGCCTCGAGTTCGTGCAGCCGACCGCGCCAGACGCCACGCCCACCCGCGACCGCGGCATCATCGGACGCCCGGTGGGCGGGAGCCTGTCGCCAATCGCGCCGACACCTGCGCGCGTCGGCGCCGACCAGGTGCTCGGCAGCCTTTCCCAGCTTGCGGAGTCGCTGGAGCTGAGCCTGCGCCTTTGTCCCCTGCTCTGCATCGTCGAGACCCGCAGGGGCATCCAGCTGGGTTCGATCTTCACCATTCTCGATCCGATCTTCACCGCCCTCGACGCGCCGCTCGTCGGCCTGCTGCGGGCGCTGGGCGTGGAGCTTGGATACACCGATGTCTTCGTGACCGGCGTGCGGTGCGGCGTGCCCGTCCTCATCGCTTGATCCCGTTCCCCGCCGTCCCCGGGGGCCGGGACGAGCGGGTTTCCCAAGGCCCCGAAGGAGTTGAGACATGAACAAGATCCGTCACTTCGTTCGGACCTTCATCCAGGACGAAAGCGGCGTCACCGCCATCGAGTACGGCGTTCTGGCGGTGCTCGTGGTCGGCGCCATCGCCGCCGCCATGACCAGCTTCAAGGACGACCTGGGCGTCGCCTTCACCAACATCGGCACGAAGCTGAAGACCGCGCCTTGATCCGCGTCTTCCGCGCATCCGGCGGCCGGCGACGTATGTCCGTCGCTGGCGGCGGTGGGTGGGCGCAGGGAGCAGCGGCGAACGAGGCCGGGGTCATCGCCCTGGAGTTCGCCCTGCTCGCCCCGGTCTTCCTGCTCCTGCTCTTCGGGACGATGGTCTTCGCCCTGTATTTCGCCGTGACCGTGGCGGTGACCCAGGGCGCCGCCGAGGGCGGCCGCGCCTCCATCGCCGGCCTGACCGACGCCGAACGCGCAGCCTTCGCCAGTCAGCGGGTGCGCCAGGTCTTCGAAGGCTATGCCCCGCTCCTCGACCCTGACGCCGTGACCGTGCGGGCGGTCCCCGCGACCTCCAGCACCTTTACGGTGGAGGTGACCTATCCGCTCGACACCATCGCCACGGGACCACTCTACAGCCTTCTGTCCCTGGTGACCGGCGCGAGCCAGACAGCGCCGGCCACGGTCCGTCACGCGGTGACGGTGGCCAACGGGGGCTATTCGTGAGCGGCGTCGAACTTATTGGCGCGGGCGTCCTCGTCCTGCTCCTGACGCCCATCGTGGCCAGCGACCTTGCGGCCCGGCGCATCCCCAACGGCTGGAACCTCGCGCTCGGCCTGAGCGGCCTTGGCCTCCAGCTCGTCCAGCAGCCGGCTTGGCGCACCCTTGGGCACGCCGTCGCCGCCGCCCTCGCCGCAGCGGCGCTGCTCTACGGACTGATCTGGACGCTCAAGGCCCTGAAGCGGCCGGCCGGCCTGGGCCTCGGAGACGTGAAGTTCCTCATCGCGGCCAGCCAGTGGGTGGGCTTCGTGGGCGTCGCCTGGGTGTTCGTGGCCGCCAGTCTGCTGGCCATTGTCGCTGCGCTCGTGGTTGCGCCCTGGCGCGGCCTCGATCTCAAGCGGCAGATGCCATTCGCGCCCGCCCTCGCCGCGGCGCTTCTCGGCGCCTATGGCGCGCCGCTGCTGTTCGGCTGAAACCCCGACGCGCGCAGCGCCTCCCGCGCCTCCTCCAGCGCCTTGCGATCCGCCGGATCCCGCACCTGGTCCAACAGCCGCCGCGCCGCCTCATGCTGGCCTGCGGCCTCCAGCGCCAGGATCAGGTTGTTGCGCACCCGCGCATCGCCCGGGGCCAGCTCCGCCGCCTGCCTCAGACGGAACACTGCGCCGGCCGCGTCGCCCGCCCGCAGAAGGGCGTAACCCAGATCCCCGAGATGACGGGCCGAGATCGGGGCCCGCTTCACGGCCTCGCCGAACTGCGTCGCCGCCTCGCTCCAACGCCCCTGCAGCCCGGCCACGCGGCCAAGGCCCGCATAGGCGTCCGCCGCCTGCTGCGTGCGGAGCAGGCGCCGATAGGTCTTTTCCGCTCCGGCGTAGTCGCCGATGTCGGCGAGGCAATCCCCCCGCAACAGGCCGGCGCGCGCATCGCGCGGATGTTCACGCTCATAGGCGTCCAGGTGGGCGAGCGCGGCATGGGCGCGGCCCGACTCCCGCAGCTGGCTGATGAGCTGCAGGTGCAGGTCCCGGGAGGGCTTGGCCGCCGGATCAAGGGTGACCGGCGCCGCGCCGGTCGCCGCGCCCTCGGGCGGCGCGGCGGCCGCAACCGTTCCCCAGGCCAGCGCGAGGCCGAGCACGGCCGTCAGTCGCCTCGTCCACCCTGCCCGCGCCACCCGCACCTCTCCGTCAGAAGATCGAGCGCCAGCCGAACAGCAGACGCCACGCCTCGTTCTCAGGATACGGATTCTCCAGCGAAGTCGCGCCCTCGACGTTGAAGATGGTCTTGCGCTTCCAGTTGAGCCGCACGCCCACGCCGGCCGACGCAAGATCGCGTGTGGCGGACGGGATCAGGCCGTCGAAACGGCTGCGCATGCGCGCCTCGCCCCAGTCGGCGAAACCATAGAGCTCGGAGCCCGCCAGGGACTTCGGCCACAGGTTCTGCGAAATCCAGGCCAGCTCGCCCGACACCGCCATGCCGCTGTCGCCCGCCAGATAGGCGCTGGAGAACGCCCGACCGAACGGCTCGCCGCCGAGGACGAACTGCTCCGCGCTCGGCAGGCGTCCGTCGCTGAGCTGCGCCGTCGCCCGCAGCCGGGCCACGAAGCTCTGAGAAAGCTGCTGGTTGCGGGCCAAGTGCAGGTTGAGCTTGCGATAGTCGACGTCGGTGAGGCGCGCGTCGGTCTCGGCCGACAGGATGTCCAGCCCCTGGCTCACCGTGGCGGCGATCTGGGTCACGCTGCGCGCTTCCGCCTTGCTCCAGGACATGCCCAGACGAAGGGTCCGCGTATGGTCGCTGGAGATCGTGCGGCCGAAGACGGCGTTGTCGCTGTCCTGCCCGTCGAGACCGGCGGTCAGATAGAGGTTCTCGCGGAAGCCACGGATCAGCGGATAGGTGAAGGTGACGCCGGCTGTGACCGCCTCGCCCTCGAGCGGCTGGTCCTTCGGCCGGGTGGACATGTAGCCGACGTTGGCGGTGACGGTGAGTCCCTCCGTGCCGATGGGCATGCTGTGCGCCACCGCCACATACTGGAACGGGTCCCACTCGGTTGGCGCCGCCAGGGTCAGCCGGGTGGAATCGCCCTGTTGAAGCAGGCTGTTGATGATCACCGAGCCCTGCAGCTGAACGCGACCAAGCCGCGGCGTCCCGCGGTCGTGCACCGAGAACTCCGGCTTCACCTGCCGGCGCTTGATGTCGAGGGTCAGGACATAGACGCCCGGCAGCGAACTGGGCTGCAGCTTGGGCTCCACGGTCAGGCCGGGGATGTCACGGGTCAGCGACAGGTAGCGCTCAAGGGTGCGCCGGTGCAGCGGGCGCTCTTCGGCGATCTTGGCGGCATAGCGCTTCAGAAGACGCAGGTGCTTGGTCTGGACATCGCCGGTGATGGCCACCTGGCCGACGGCGCCCTCGGTGACAACCACATTGACGACGCCGTCCTGGAAGGTCTGGGCCGGAATGCCCACAGTCGGGAGGGCGATGTCGGACTCGGCGTAGGCCCGCGTCAGGGCGTTGGCCAGGGCCTGAAGGTTGGCCTGGGTGAGCGCCTGCCCCACGAAGGGCTCCCAGATCGGGCGCAGCTCGGTATCGGGAAGGGACGCGCCCTGCAGGGCGATGGCGCGGATCGTGGCGGCGGCCTGGGCGGCCGGAGCCGCGGGCGCCGGGGCGACCTGGGCGGCCGGCGGCGTGATCTGGGGGCGCGACGTAGCCGGCGCGGCGGGCAGACGGTCGGCGCGCTGCTGGTCGATGATGAGCGAGCCGGTGGGGCCAGCCGGTTCTTCCAGGGGGCTGGCGGGCGGGGGCGGCGGCGACGCGTTCTGCGCCGCCGCGGTCGCGCCCGAGGCCAGCGTCGCGATGATCGCCATCGCGAAAGAGGTCTTGAAGGTCATGCTCTGATCCAAAGACATGCGGGCGGACGGTCTTTCGCCGTCCGCCCGCCGTTGATCACGGTTTCAGGTTCGATCAGTTGCGCAGCAGGCCGCCGAGCAGGCCGCCCGACGTGGAGCCCGAGGTCGTGCCGCCGGTGAGGCCGCCGAGCAGACCGCCGACCAGACCCGGATTGCTCGGGGACGTGCCGAGCAGGCCGCCGACGAGACCGCCGACCAGACCGGGCTGGGCGCCGCCCGCGGAACCGCCCGTCGCGCCTCCGGAGGCGCCGCCGGTCGCACCGGTCACGCCGCCGAGCAGACCGCCCACAAGGCCGCCCTGACCGCCGGCGTCGGCGCCGGTCAGGCCGCCCACGAGACCGTCAACCAGGCCGGTCACCGGGGCCAGCAGGCCGCCGCCCGCGTCAGCGCCGCCGGTAAGGCCGCCCACCAGGCCGCCGACCGTGCCGGTGACCGGCGTCAGCAGGCCGCCGCCCACATCGCCGCCGCCGGTGAGGCCGCCGACCAGACCGGTGACCGTGCCGGTCACGGGCGTCAGCAGGCCGCCGCCAGCGTCACCGCCGCCCACAAGGCCGCCCACGACGCCGGTGACCGGAGCGAGGAGACCGCCGCCCGCGTCGGCGCCTCCGCCGAGACCGCCCACGAGCCCGCCGACAACGCCGGTGACGGGCGTCAGGAGACCGCCGCCGGCGTCACCGCCGCCCACGAGGCCGCCGACCAGACCGGTGACCGTGCCGGTGACCGGAGCCAGGAGGCTGGCGTCGGCAGCCGGGCCGCCGACCAGGACGCCGGTCAGGCCGCCCACCAGATTGTCGGCAAGGGTGGTGACCGGGGCCAGCGGAGCCCCGGCGCCCGACAGGTCGTTCACCGGCCCCGCGAGGGTGCCGGTAAGGCCGCCAACCAGGCCGCCCACCGGGGTCAGCACGCCCCCGAGGGTCGTGTTGAGCTGATCCGCCAGTTGTCCGACCGCACCGCCGTCAGCGCCGCCCAGACCGTTGATGCTCAGCAGCTTGCCGCCGGAGAGAACATCCACCGCAAGCGTCGTGCCTTCCGAGCCGTTGGGCGACAGCAGGGCCACGCCGATGGCCGGCTTGGCGGGCGCGCCGCCGACCAGATCCGCGCCGCCGGCGTTGACGCCCAGCAGCGTGGAGCCGCCGAGCAAGCCGCTCGTGGCCTCTCCGACTGCAGAGCTCACCTGATTCAGCGTGCCGCCCAGGCCCGTGTCGGCCACGGTCTGCACGAGACCGCCGACGGTCGGCGACAGCGCGCCCTGGACATCCTCCACCACCGGATTGGGCGGAGCGCCCTGGCCGTTGACCGCCTGCACGTCCACCAGGCGGCCGCCGGAAGCGAGGTTGACGCTCGCCAGTTGGCCGGAAGCGGGCTGTTCGGCCCCGGCGCCCACGCCAAGGAGCTGACCGTTGGCGTCACCGCCGCCCGGCAGGCTTTCATCCACGACCACGACCTTGGCCACGTTGCCCAGGACGTCCAGCAGCGAAGCCGAGGAGGTGGGCGTCGGCGTGGGGGTCGGAGTCGGAGTGGGGGTCGGAGTGGGGGTCGGAGTCGGAGTGGGGGTCGGAGTGGGGGTCGGAGTCGGCGTCGGCGTCGGAGTCGGCGTCGGGGTCGGCGTCGGGGTCGGGGTCGGGGTCCCCGGCTGCGTCGGCGTCGGGGTCGGCGTACCCGGTTGGGTCGGGGTCGGCGTCGGGGTCCCCGGCTGCGTAGGCGTCGGGGTCGGCGTGCCCGGTTGGGTCGGAGTCGGCGTCGGGGTCGGGGACCCGGGCTGGGTCGGCGTCAGGCTGAAGCTGTGGCCGTTGGTGCCGCAGGCGCCAAGCGTGAGGGCCAGCAGGGATGCGCCGGTAAGCGCGACGAAAGTGCGGGTGCGGGTAGCCATTGGAATCAGAACCCCCAGGTTTGGCGCTGTCTGCGCCGACTAAGGCATTTGTTGCTTTTGAGTTCAATATACGACCCCGGACTTTTTCGCCAGGGCCTCCAATGGCGTCCGCCGAAAATGACAACGCCCCGCACGTGGCCGTGCGGGGCGTCTGATGCAAAAATATTGCTTTTGCCTCATATTGTCGCCCGTCGACCACGGGCTGGCGAGGCTAGATCCTTGAGTGTCGGACGGCGGCTTCGACTTCGGAGAGCTGCTGACGATAGGTTTCGCTCAGGCGCGCACAGGCCGCGCTACGCCAAGTTCGAGTTTCCAGGCGCTCCAGGCGGTGAGCCAGGCGATCGCGCAACTGAAGCGCCGCCTGGACGTAACGTGCGTTCGTCCGCGAGATCAGATCCCCCGCCATCCCCGATACCTCCGTTTCCTGCTCCTGGGGGGCATGCTAACGATGAAATCGTAGATTTCGCAACATTTGCTTTTTTTGGGCTTAACCAAGTTGGCTGGGGCCGCGTTCCAGGAACGGCGCCCTCCGACCTCAGGCCGCATGAGAAACCGCGTTTCCGCGCGCAATTCTTGCTTTTTCGGCATTGTCACCCCCTACAGTCGCGATATGGTCGAGTCGCTCGTCGCGCTCGGGCTCCGACACGGCCCGGCCCCCTCCCAACGGACGGCGCGACGGGTAGTCCGCGGGGCCATCCCCCCGGTCATCGCGGTGACGGCCGCCGGCGGCTCCGGCCTCCGGCGGCCGCCAATTCCCCCCGCGAAGAAGCCGAGGCTATCGGGCGGCGCGAGGGGGCAGACCAGGATGGAAACGGACATCGCACGCCGGGCGCTGGAGACCACGGCGCCGTTCCTCCTGAGCCAGGCGCAGCTGGGCCGCTACATCTGGCCGGTGGACAATGCGCTGCTCGTCATCGCGATCACCCACGCCAACATCGAACCCATACTGCGCAGTCCGGAGCTGAACCTGGCCTACGCGACCTATGACCATCCGCCCCCGGACGATCTGCGGCGCCCCATCAGCGTGAACGCCCTGGCGCAGTCCCTGGGCCTTCCGTTCGAAACCATCCGCCGCCAGGCCGGACGCCTTTGCAGGCTCGGCGTGTGCCGCACCACGCCCCGGGGCCTCATCATTCCCCAGTGGCTGCTGAACATCCCGCCTTATCGCTTGGCCTGCGAAGCCACCTATGCCGGCCTCGGCGAGCTGTATGACCGCCTGACAGCTATCGGCGCGATCGACGCGCCCGACTTCCGGCAGGCCTGGCCCCACAAGCCGCCGCTTCGCGCGGCGGGCCGGGCCTCGGTGGACTACCTGTTGCGGATGGTCGAAAGCGCGGCCGGCAGCCTCGGCGATCCGCTCGGCAGCCTCGCCTGGCTACAGGTCCTGGCGCTCAGCCGCGCCGACGCGGAAGGCGGCCCGCTTACGCCCGTACGGCTCGCGCGCGTCTCCAAGGCCCTGGGCTCTCCGCAGGAGACCGTGCGCCGGCGACTCAACCACCTCGTCGACATCGGCGTCTGCAGCTGGACGCGCGAAGGCCTAGTGATCTCCCAGGCTCATCTGGACAGACCGGAAATCGCGCGTCTCGCCGACCGCAACCTGGTCCATGTCAGGCGGCTGTACGCCGGGCTCGCCCAGCTCTGCCCCCAGATCCCCGCCGCCGACGCCGCCTCCGCGGCTTGAAGTCCACCCCGCCGCGCAGCCGCGCTTGCCCGTGGCTGTCGGCTCCCCACAGGCACGCCGCCTCGCCCACCCCGATCTCGGCTTGTTTGACGGCAGGTAGGTCGGCGCTAGGGTCCGCCAAGTTCGCAAGGGGAGCGTCATGACCGAGCAAACCGCCTTCACCGGCCGGAATGGCCCCTTGGAGGGCCTCGTCGTCGTCGAGGCCGGTCAGCTCATCGCTGGTCCCTTCTGCGGTCAGCTCCTCGGCGACATGGGCGCCACGGTGATCAAGCTGGAGCCTCCAGGCGCGGGCGATCCCATGCGCCAGTGGGGCCAGGGCGCGCCCGTGTGGTGGGAGGTGATCGCCCGCAACAAGAAGTCGGTGTCGCTGAACCTGCGCAAGCCCGAGGGGCAGGAGATCGCCCGCAAGCTGATCGCCGGCGCTGACATCTTCATCGAGAACTTCCGGCCCGGCACCGTCGAGGGCTGGGGCCTCGGTCCCGACCGGCTGCACGCCCTCAATCCACGGCTGATCATGGTGCGCATGTCGGGCTACGGCCAGAACGGCCCCTACGCCCAGCGGGCCGGCTTCGGCGGCATCGGCGAGGCCATGGGCGGCTGGCGCGCCATCGTCGGCGAGCCCGATCGTCCACCGTCACGGATGGGCGTCTCCATCGGCGACACCCTGGCGGCCACCTACGGCTGCATGGGGGCCTTGGCGGCCCTCCGCGCCCGCGACCTCGTCGGCAAGGGGCAGGTGGTGGATTCGGCGCTCTACGAGGCGGTGCTTCAGGCCATGGAAAGCCTCATTCCCGAGTACGTCGTCACCGGTCAGGCCCGGAAGCGCAGCGGCGCCATCCTCCCCGGCATCGCCCCCTCCAACGTCTATCCCTGCCGCGACGGCGAATATCTGATCGGCGCCAACGGCGACCGGGTTTTCCGCCGTCTGTGCGAGGCCATGGGCCGCCCGGCCCTCGCCGACGATCCCCGCTACGCCACCCACGCCGCCCGGGGCGAGCGCCAGACCGAACTGGACGAGCTGATCGCCGACTGGACCCGCACCCTGACGGTGGACGAACTGGAAGCCCTGATGCTGGAGCACGGCGTCCCCGCCGGTCGCATCTACGGGCCGGCCGACATGTTGCAGGACCCGCACTTCGCCGCGCGGGAGGCCATCGTCTCCTTCCCCGACCACCCCCGCTGGCCCGGCCTGAAGATGCAGGGCGCGTTCCCCAAGTTCTCCCAGACGCCGGGCGGCGCCCGCTCGCACGCCCCGCAGACGGTTGGCGAGCACAACGCCGAAATCCTGGGCGGCCGCCTGGGCCTCGACGCCGCGGCCCTGGAGAAGCTCTCCGCCGCGGGCGTGATTTAGCGCCGAAGTGTCTCGAAATAGGCCAGCAGGTCTTCGGCCTCGACGCGGCTGATCTCGATGGGCGGCATCTCGCCCGAGCCGTGCTGCGATACCTCGGCGAAGCGCTTCTGCAGCGCTAGAGCGTTGTAGCGCCGCTCAAGCCTCCAGAACGGCGGACCGCTGGCGGCCGGGCTCGCATCCAGGCCCACCGCATGACAGCCGCCGCAGCGCCGCATGGCGAAAGCCTCGCCCCGGGCCGCGGCGGGGCTCAGGGCCACTCCAGCCGCAGTCGCCGGCCCGGCGTTCATGCCGGCGCAGCCCGACACCAGCACCCCGGCGATGAGCAGCAGAAGGGCCGGACGCAGCATGATCATTTCCCCTGATCGTAAGCCTCGGCGCGGCGCGGCCGCCCCGCCTTATGCTTCGTACGGCGACTTCAGGCCGGCGCGAAGGGGAGAAGAGGCCGCCGCCATGGACTAGGGAGCCTCGACGGCGGCCTCCGGATCATCGGGCGCGCTCCGCATTGCCAACGACCGACGACCTCGCCTCCATGCCACCGGCGGCCCGCCCCCGCTTGGCTTGGCTGCGACCGTTGCGACATTTCCGCCGGGGGCGCCCGGCCCGCAGGCGCCGCGTCCTACCTATGATCGGTTCTCGGGCGCCGCCGCAGGCGGGCGAAACGCCCCGCCACGTCGCTTTACCGTTGCACACAAACGCGTGATGAGGTTCCTGCCGGGGTGTCGGGAGTACCCATGAGTCTGACCGCCGCTCCAGCCTCCGCCCGCGTCTCCGTCCAGGAGCGCGAAGGCGCCGGGTCCGCCAGCGTCCCCGCGGCGCCACGCGAGCGCCGGGCCGACCTCGACTGGATCCGCGTCGGCGCGTTCGGCCTGCTGATCCTGTTCCACGTGGCCCTCGTCTACGGGCCCTACGACTGGCACATCCGCAGCACGCACCGCTTCGACTGGATCCGCGAGGCGATCCTGCTCACCGGCCCCTGGCGTCTGACCCTGCTGTTCCTGGTGGCGGGCTCGGCGCTCAGCCTCATGGCCTCCCGCCGCACTGTCGTCCAGGTCGCCCGGAGCCGCCTCTCGCGCCTCCTGCCGCCGCTGCTGTTCGGCGTGGTGGCCCTGGTGCCGCTGCAGTCCTGGATCGAGGCCATGGACAAGGGCTACTGGAACCAGGGGCTGCTGCCCTGGATGATCCGGGAGTTCAGCCCCAGCGGAATCGCCAACGGCGTGCCGGTGAACCACCTCTGGTTCCTCGTCTACCTCACCACCTACACGATCGCGATTCTGCCCCTGATGGCGCGGCCCGACCTGCGCGACCGCCTGGGCGCGTTCCTCGAGCGGGCGCTGTCCGGCTGGCGGGTGCTGTGGGCGCCGGCCGCCTACCTGATCCTCATCCGCCTGACCCTCTTCCCGCTATTCGGGATCACCAACCGGCTGTCGGTGGACTGGTACAACCACGCCCTGTCGTTCGGGGCCTTCCTTTTCGGCTTCACCGCCGTACACCGCGAGGGGCTGTGGCGTGAACTGGAGCAGCGCCGCTGGCTCTTCCTCGCCCTGTCCGCCGCCAGCCTCTCGCTGGCCATGGTCCAGGTCTGGCATCCGGGCGGCGGCGCCTACTACGGCATCCCGCGCAACGTGGTGTTCGCCATCGCCCAGTGGACCACGATCGCCGCCATCCTCGGCCTGGGCAGCCGCTACCTGCGCCGGGCCAACTCCCCCGTCCTGCGCTACCTGAACGACGGCATTTTCCCCTGCTACCTTGCCCACCAGACGATCCTGGTGGCGGCGGTGTGGGTGGTGAAGCCCATGGGCATACCGGCCCTGCCCGAGGCGCTGCTGATGATCGGCGTCACCTTCGGCGGCAGCCTGCTGATCTATGAGATCGTCCGTCGCATTCCGTGGATGCGGCCGCTCTGGGGTCTGAAGCCGCTGGCGGACTCGCCGCCCATCTCCCGCGAGGCGGCCGGCCGCGCCCTTCTGAAGCTCGGCGTCTTCGCCCCGGCCTTCGCGGCCTTTGCGGTGGTCGCCGCCACCCTGGCCTATCCGGGCTTCAATCACGCCAAGCAGTATCTCAGCGAGTTGGGCGGGGCGCAGGCGCCGCTGCCCCACATCTTCAACCTCGGCGTTCTCACCGCCGGCCTGATGGCGGGCCTGGCCGGGATCGGCTTCGGCCTCGCCGTCACCCGGATCACCGGCGCGCGGTTCGCGGGCGCCCTCATCGCCGTGGTCTTCATCCTGGCCGGCTATGGCCTGGCGGCGGCGGCCATCTTCCCCTGGCCCGATCCGCGGCACATGGCGATCAACCTCGCCCTGGGCATCCAGCTGGCGCCGCTGCTGCTCCTGTGGTCGCTGCGCGGCGCGCCCCGCCTTCGCGGCCTGAAGCTGTTCCTCCTGGCCGCCTTCGTGGCCATGGGGCTCCTTACCGTCATCACTAAACATTTGGTGATGCCGGGCCTGGTGAACGACGCCAATGTCGGCTGGTGGGAACGCAGCTACGCCGTGATCCTTGTCGGCTGGGTCGCGGTGGCGGCTTGGCTGCTCGATCGCCGTCTCCACGACCCCGCCGAGCGCGCCGAACCCGCGGCTCCCTGAGGCAAATTGCGCCAAAAGCGCGATCACGCGCTTGTTAGACTGGCAATCATCACGAGTCCGTGATTGAAAGGAGCATCTAGCCGAGGCTAGGTGGGCGACGGTCCCGCGAGGGTCGCGCCGCCGGGCGAAGTTTCGGGGGCGAGCGAATGAACAGCGTTGCGAGTCTCTTCCAGCCCGTCGCGCCCTGGCGCCAGGACGAGTCGACCAGCTCGCCGTGGATGCCGGACGAGGCGCCGCTGGCCATGCCGCGTCAGCCCTTGGGCCGCGGCGACCAGGCCGAACTCGCGCCGCCGCCGCCGACCTCTCCCCGCAACATCGTCGAGCGCCGCGTCATCCTGTTCGGCGGCGCGCTGATCCTCACCGCCCTGCTGCTGTGGGGCCCCTTTGTGCTCTACGCTCGCCGCGGCTGGGAGCCTCTGGAAGTCCTGGGCTTCGGCGTCTTCGTCCTGCTGGGCACGGCCATGTGCCTGTGGTTCTGCAACGCCATCGCCGGCCTCTACGTCCTCACCACCGGCCGCGAGCAGGAGGATCTGGCGTTCTCGCCGCATCCCAAGGCGCCGACCACGCGCACGGCGCTGCTGATGCCGCTCTATCACGAGGACGCCCACGCCGCCCTGGCGCGCCTGGACGCCCTGGACGCAGCCCTCGGGCGGCTGGGCGTCAGCAAGGCCTTCGACATCTTTGTGCTCAGCGATTCGCGCCGCGAGGACATCGCCGCCGAGGAACGCGCGGCCTATGTGGCCCTGCGCAGCCACGCCAACTGCAACGTCTATCTGCGTCGCCGCACCGACAACGCCGAGCGCAAGGCCGGCAACATCGGCGACTGGGTCCGCCGCTACGGCGGGGCCTATGACTTCATGATCGTCCTCGACGCCGACAGCACCATGGCCGGCGAGACGGTCCTGCGCCTCGTGGACGCCATGGAGCGCAATCCCCGCGTCGGCCTCATCCAGACCACCCCGGCGATCGTCGGCGCCCAGACGCTCTTCGCCCGGCTCTCGCAGTTCGGGGTCCAGATGTACGGTCGTGTGGCCGCCGCGGGCCTGGCCTGGTGGACGGGCGCGGAGTCCAGCTACTGGGGCCACAACGCCATCGTGCGCGTGCGGGCCTTCGCCGAGAGCTCGGGCCTGCCGATCCTGCCGGGCGCCCGGCCCTTCGGCGGCCACATCCTCAGCCACGACGTCGTGGAAGGCGCCCTCCTGCGCCGCAACGGCTGGGCGGTGCACCTGACCGCCGCCCTGGACGGCAGCTGCGAGCAGACGCCGCCGACCATCTTCGACTTCATGCGCCGCGATCAGCGCTGGTGCCAGGGCAACCTGCAGCACCTCGGCCTGCTAATGGCGCCGGGCCTGCACCCGATCAGCCGCCTGCAGCTGTTCTTTGGCTGCCTAGCCTACATCGCTTCGCCGCTGTGGTTCGCCGCCCTGCTCATCGGGCTCGCCATGCAGCTGAAGCACCCGGTGGACTGGAACTCGTTCCTCTATCTGCTGAACCCCGAGTTCTCGCCCTTCATGCTCACCACCCTGCTGTCGGCCACCCTGCTGGTCGGGCCGAAGGTGATGGGGGCCCTGCTGGTGCTGAGCCGGCCTCGCGAGCGTCGCGCCTTCGGCGGCGCCGGCGCCATCCTGAAGAACGTCGGGTTCGAGATCGTCCTCGCCGCCATCCTTGCGCCCATCCAGATGGTGGCCAACACCCACTCGGTCATGCAGACCTTCCGCGGCCATGACGCCGGCTGGCTGCCCCAGCAGCGCGACGCCGAGGACCTGCCCTGGGACGTCGCCTTCAAGGCCATGCACTGGCAGATGATCACCGGCCTCGTCTTCCTCGCCGGCCTGTGCTTCCGCCCGGACCTGTCGCTGTGCTTCGCGCCGGTGGTGCTGCCCCTGCTGTTCGCCGCCCCGCTGGCGGTCTGGACGTCGCGCCGCGCCAACCGCCGCCGGGCGCTGTTCGCCACGCCCGAGCAGCAGCTGGTGAGCGCCACCCTCGCTGTCCTGGTGGCCCAGAACCGCGCCCAGCCGATCGCCCGCTGACCGCTGCCTCGGGCGTCCCTGGCGCCGCCCGACCGCCGGTGTCAGGTCCTGAGAATTGCGCGCAGGCCGGTTGCGCCCGGCTGCATTTCCTCCGATCACTTGGGCGATGCAGTTCGCGAGCCCGCGCCGATGACGCCGCCGCCCAGCGAGCGCCCGCGCCGGCGCCAGCTGATCTACCGGGGCCTGGGCCTTGTCGCCCTGGGCCTGGCCGCCATCGGCGCCGTCCTGCCGGTTATGCCCACCACCGTCTTCCTGCTCATCGCCCTCTGGGCCTTCGCCCGCGGCTCGCCTGAATGGGCCGAACGCCTGCGTCGCCATCCCACCTACGGCGAGTTCATCCGCAATTGGGAAGAGCGCGGCGCCATCCCCACCCGGGCCAAGATCCTGGCGGTGACCATGATGGCCGCCAGCCTCGGCGTCCTGGCCGCCGTAACCCGCAACGCCTGGATCGTCGGCGGGGTCGGCCTCGTGCTCGTCGGCGTCAGCGCCTATGTGGTGAGCCGCCCGGCCGCCTGATGGGGCTGGCTCTCAGCCGTTCTGAATCGCCGAATAGAATTTCCGCCGCGCAGCAATTCCTATCGCCGTACTAGAGATGCCTCCGAGGATCGGGGGCAAGGCTAAGGACGACCCATGGCGGCGACGCGCTCGCGTTTCATCGGCAGCTTTGGTTTGCAGGTGCTGGCCGGCATGGTGCTCGGCCTCGTCCTGGGACTCATGGCCCGCAGCCTCGGCGCGGACGAAGGCCAGGCCGGCCACGCCCTCGCCGAAGCCCTGCGCATCACGGGCGCGACCTTCATCCAGCTGCTCCGGGCGCTGGTGCCGCCGCTGGTGTTCACCGCCATCGTCGCCAGCATCGCCCGCCTCGGCGAATTGCAGAACGCGGCCGCGCTCGCCTGGCGCACCCTCCTCTGGTTCGCCATCACCGCCCTGATCGCGGTGGTCATCGGCATCACCCTCGGCCTCGTGCTGGAGCCGGGCCTGCATACCGGCGTGGCCGCCGAGGCCGCCAGGGCGCCGTCCAGCAAGGGCACATGGCTCGACTTCCTGATCGGCCTGGTTCCCGCCAATATCCTGGGCCTCAGCGCCTCCACCCGCGTCGCCGACGGCCTGGCGACGACAAGCCTCAGCTTCAACGTCCTGCAGATCCTGGTGATCTCGCTGGTGGTGGGCTTCGCCGCCCTCAAGGCGGGCGCGGCTGGCCGGCCCTTCCTGGCGTTCAACGCCTCGGCCCTGGCCGTGGTCCGCAAGGTGCTGTGGTGGGTGATCCGCCTGACGCCCATCGGCACCGTAGGCCTGCTGGGCAACGCCGTCGCCAAGTACGGCTGGGAGGCCCTGTCTCAGCTCGGGCAGTTCGCGGCTGCCGTCTACATCGGCCTCGCCGTCGTCCTGTTCGTGGTCTACCCGGCCCTGCTCGCCGCCCACGGCCTGAAGCCCTCGCGCTTCTTCCGCGCCGCTTGGCCGGCCATCCAGCTAGGCTTCGTCTCGCGCTCGTCCATCGGGACCCTGCCGCTCACCGAGAGCGTCACCGCCGGCCGCCTGGGCGTGCCCCAGGCCTACGCCGCTTTCGCCGTGCCCCTCGGCGCCACCACCAAGATGGACGGCTGCGCGGCGATCTATCCGGCCATCTCGGCGATCTTCGTGGCCCAGTTCTATGGCGTGCCCCTGCACCTTCAGGACTATCTGCTGATCGTCTTCGTCTCGGTGCTCGGCTCGGCGGCCACCGCCGGACTCACCGGCGCCACGGTCATGCTGACCCTCACGCTCTCGACCCTCGGCCTGCCGCTCGAGGGGGCCGGCCTGCTCCTGGCCATCGACCCGATCCTGGACATGGGGCGCACCGCCGTGAACGTCGCCGGCCAGGCCCTCGTGCCCACTCTCGTCGCCAAGGAGCAGGGCGTGCTGGACCTGGAGGCTTACGACGGCGCCTGGATCGAGCAGGCCCCCGAGGCCAGCCTCGCCGGCGCCTAGGCGCCTGCAAGCCCGAGGTCGGCCAGGACCGTCGCCGCCGTCTCCGCCGTTTGCGTCCTCAGGTCCGGGACCGCCACCGTCTCCCACCGCGCCCATCGCGCCAGCGGCCCCACGGCATAGAGCCTTGGCGAGGCCCGGAAGGCGTCATCGACCTCCAGGCCCAGTTTCAGCGGGTCGGCGCGCGCCAGTCCCCGGGCCACAAGGTCGTTCAGCAGCGGGCTCCCGCTCAGGTCCCCGGAGAGCCCGGTGCAATTCACCACCGCCGCAAAGGTCAGCGTTTCAGCCTCGGCGGCGCCCTTGCGCCGCAGGCGGACGCTCACGCCCTCGCCCTGCGGCGCCAGTCGCTCGATCCGGGCCGCGGAAATCTCAAGCCGGCCGGCTTTCTGCAACCCGCCGATCCGGGCTGCGATCTGCGGCGCCATGCGGTGACGATGCACATCCCACCAGGCGCGGCCATGGCGCAGGAACCGGCGCCGCTCAGCCAGGCCCCAGCTGCGCCATATGGCGGGCGTGATCGGTCGCACGGCGTCCACGGCCGATCGCCATCCGGCCTCCCGCGCCAACCGGCGCAGGGACCGCAGCGCCTGGGCTGGCGTGTCCAGCGGCCCGTCAGGCAACTGCACCGGCGCTGTGGGCGCATGGCTGCGGGGCGCAAGGCCCCGGCGGGAGACGGCCAGGAACCGCCGGTCAGGTCGATCCAGCGACAGCACCGTATCCACCATGGTCAGGCCCGCCCCCACCAGGAGGATGTCGCCCGCCGGGAAGACCGCAGGATCGATGCGCCAGGGATCGGCGGCGTAGGCCGGACAGGTCTCCAGTTCGGGCGCGGCGCCCGGCGGCGGCTTCGGCGGACCGAGCCCGACGGCGAGGACAATGGCGTCCGCATGAATGGTCCGGCCCATGGCCATGCGGATCTCGAACCGCCCGTCCCGGGGCGCAGCGCCCACCGCCTCATCCTGCTCCAGCAGCAGGCGCCCGGGCGCGCCCTCGCCCACGGCCTCGCGAAGCAGGCCCTGCAGATATTCGCCATACAGCGCCCGGCTGGCGAAGGCGTCGCCGCCGCCGGCCACGCCCCGCCCCGCCAGCCAGTCCGCAAAGTGATCGGACCGGTCGGGGAAGGCGCTCATGTTGGACGCCCGCACATTGAGCAGGTGATCGGGATTGGCCGCCGCATAGGCCCGGCCGACGCCCAGCCGCTCGGCGCGCTCGATCAAGCGCACCGCGATGCGGTCGCTGCGGCCCAGAAGATGGATCGCGGTCAGGAGGCCGGAGAAGCCGCCGCCGACCACGGCGACGACCGGCCCCCGTCCTGGAGAATCCATAGTCATCCAGGGGTGATACCCTAGAGCTTCGATGGGAATAAGGCCGACGACGACTAAAGCCGCCGCTGCGCCCTTGGCCGGTCATATGCTTGAGCTCTCAGCCTAGGCCGTCAGTCGGCCTTCGGTGGCCCGTCCGAGTGGCGGCGAATGAGGGCGAAGGCCTGCAGGGCGTGCTGGTGCTGAGCTTCCTGGCCCGACCGGCGGCTGCGGATATCTTCGGCCAGGAGCGTCACCGCCTGACGTGACATGTCGGCGATCGGCTGGCGGATGGTGGTCAGCTCCGGCCAGATGGTGGTGGCCAGCGCGCTGTCGTCATAGCCCACCACCGTGAGGTCGCCCGGCACGTCCAGACCGCGCCGATGGGCCACCGCCACCGTGGCCGCGGCCATGTCGTCGTTGCTGGCGAAGATCGCCGTCGGCGGCTCCGCCCGGGCGAGCAGGCGTTCAGCCGCCTCCAGCCCGGAGCGGTAGGTGAAGTAGCCCTGCTCGATCAGCGCCTCGTCCGCCGCGATCCCGGCTTCCGACAGCCCCGCCAGGTAGCCCTCGAGCCGCAGGCCGCTCGCGGTCTGGTTGGGATGCCCCTTGATGAAGCCGATCCGGCGATGCCCCAGGCCAGCCAGGTGGCGGGTCATCTCATGGGCGGCCCCAAAGTCGTCGATCCGCACCGCCGAAACGTCGGCGGGGGGGCGGCCGGTGGCTACGGCCACCCCCGGCGTCCGGCTGGCCGCCAGGGCCTGGATCACCTCAGGCGCGTCACACAGCGGCGGCGGCAGGATAATCCCGTCCACGCCCGAGTTCACCAGCCGCCTGGCCGCGGCCTCGGCCTGTTCTTCGTCGCACTGCTCGACGATCAGCTGGATGTTGCTGCGTCTGCACTGGTCGAGGCTGCCCACCAGGAACTCGCTGAGATAGGCCGCCGATGGATTGGAATAGAGCAGGCCGATGCGGATCAGGTCGGCGCCGGCGAGGCTGCGGGCCGCCGGGTTCGGCTGGTAGTTCAGGTCGCGGATCGCGGCGTTCACCGCCTTGCGGGTGGACTCGCGGACATTCTTCTCACCGTTGATCACGCGCGAGACCGTCATCGGCGAGACGCCGGCGTAGCGGGCGACGTCATGGATCGTCACCGCGCTCTTCTGACGGCGGGCGGGCTTCGGCATCCATCCTCCTGGCGAACGAGCGATCTCTGGCGCCGGCACAAGCGGGCTACAAGCCCTACGCCCGGGCGGCGATGTGCAGTTCGGCGGCGCGCGTGAGGAAGGGCGTTCGCCCTCACATCTCGTCGTTGGGGATGTTCAGGAGCCGGCCGCAGGCCTTGCAGTGCACCGCATCGGCGTCGTGACGCATGAGGCCGCAGCTCGGACAGGTGAAGCGCACCTTGAAGGGCCGGATCAGCGCCTGCGCGAGCCGCACGAACAGGGTGATGCCGCAGACCATGATGATGATTGTCAGCAGCTTGCCCCAGGCGCCCGGCAGGGTGATGTCGCCGAAGCCGGTTGTCGTCAGCGCCGTCATGGTGAAGTAGAGCGCGTCCAGATAGCCCTGAATGCCGGGGTGTGATCGGGCGAAGCTCGCATAGACGAAGCCCGTGGCCACGAAGACGAAGGTCACCAGGGTGGCGACGGTCTTGACGACCTCCTCCCAGCGGGTGTCGTCGTAGCGCCGCCCCACGGTCTCCCAGAAGAAGCTCGAGTGGAAAAGCGACCACAGTCGCATCACCCGCAGGAAGCCGAGGTTGAACAGCCAGAGCGGAAACAGCAGCGTGACCAGGACGAACAGGTCCACCCAGACGGTGGGCGCGCGCAGCCAGGCTTTAAGGCTGACGTGGGCCAGGGCCCGGGCGGTCAGGTCGATGGCCAGGATCAGCGCAACGCCATAGTCGATGACCAGATAGACCGGCGACTCCCGCAGGAACGGCGCGGCCACGAAGAAGCCGATCAGCAGGAAATCCAGGCCGATGACGCTGAGCCGGAAGCGGACCGCCCGGGGCGACCTGCCGTGATACAGCTCCCGCAGCCGCACCCGGAGCCTGGGCAGCCGTCGCCGCAACGCCGCATCCGGAATCTGATCCGCCAAGCCCGATCTCCCGTCGCGCCTCTGAACCCGATCGCCGGTCGAGGGTTCATCCCGCGCCACGCGAAGGTCGCGCGGTCAACCGCCGAGGACAAGCCATGCCCGCCAAATCCGCCGCTCAGCAGAAGGCCGCCGGCGCGGCCCTGTCGGCCAAGCGAGGCGACACCCCCAAGAGCAAGCTCAAGGGCGCCTCCAAGTCGATGGCCGACTCCATGTCCGAAAAGGAGCTGGAGAAGATGGCCTCCACCAAGCGCAAGGGTAAGCCGGAGCACGTCTCCAAGACCTGAGGCTTCGGCCTGCCGCGGCGGGGCTTGGCGCCTCCGCTGCGCTTGGGCCAAGCTCGCCTCCCAAGCCGGCGCACGCAATGACCGGCGGAACGAGGGGGGCGAAACATGATCGATCTCACGCGCCGGGCCGTCGCCGCCGCGCCCTTGGCCCTGGCCGCCTGCGCCACGGTTCCCGCGTCCGGAGCTGGCGCCTCGGCATGGCCGGACGCCACCGAGATGGCCGCCCGCATCCGGGCCCGGGAGCTTACGCCGCTGGAGGCCGTCCGCACGGCCATCGATAGGGCTGTGGCGCTGCAACCAGAGCTGAACTTCCTGGTCCATTCCGATTTCGAACGCGCCCTTGCCCGGGCCGCCCAGGCGCCGCCGTCCGGCCCCTTCGCCGGCGTACCGTTCCTTGTGAAGGACCTGGACGACTACGCCGGCCTTCCCACCCGCCACGGATCGCGGGCCCATCTCGCCGATCCGCCCGCCCGGGAGAGCGCGCCCCTGGTGGCCGCCTATGAACGGGCCGGGGTGATCGTCATCGGCAAGTCCTCTACCCCCGAATACGGCTTCCTGCCCACCACCGAGCCCGCCGCCTTCGGGCCGACCCGCAATCCGTGGGATCCGGAGCGTTCCAGCGGCGGCTCGTCCGGCGGCGCAGCGGCGGCCGTGGCCGCCGGGGTCGTGCCTTTCGCCCACGCCAGCGACGGCGGCGGCTCCATCCGCATTCCCGCCTCATGCTGCGGCCTGTTCGGCCTCAAGCCCTCTCGCGGCCGGATGGTCGGCGCCCGCGACCTCACCAAGATCACCGACCTGTCGGCCGAGCACGTCCTCACCCGCAGCGTCCGCGACAGCGCCGCGATGTTCGCTGCCTGCGAGGACAGCGGCGACGGCGCCCAGTTCCCGCCGGTCGGCATGGTCTCGACGCCGCTCCGCCGCCGCCTGCGGATCGGCCTGGTCATGCCCGGCATGGCGGGCTTGGAGCCGTCGCCAGAGGTACGCGACGCCACCCTCTCCACAGCCCGTCTTCTGGAGGAGCTCGGCCACACCGTCGTCGAAACCCGCTGGCCCACCGGCCCGGAGTTCATCAACGACTTCCTGCTGCTGTGGGCCTCGGGCGCCGCGCAGCTCGCGGGCGAGGTCGGCAAGGCGCTTGGCCGCGCGCCCGACGAGAGGGTGCTCGAACCCTTCAGCCTGGGCATGGCTGAGATGTTCCTGAAGGCGCCGCAGGACGCACTCGACGCCGCGCTCCAACGCCTGCACGCCGCAGCCATGGCCTATGATCCCTGGTTCGTGGCCGGCGGCTTCGACGTCGTCCTGTCGCCAGTGCTCTCGGCCCCGCCGCCCCCGCTCGGCTTTGTCGGCCCCGATACGCCCTTCGACACCCTGGTCGCCCGGCTGATCGAGTATGTGGGCTACACCACCTACCACAACGTCGTCGGGGCGCCGGCCATGAGCGTCCCGCTCAACTGGACCCCTGCGGGCTTGCCGGTCGGAAGCCAGTTCGCCGCGCGTGTCGGGCAGGAGGGCCTCCTGTTCCAGCTCGCCTATCAGCTGGAGGCGGCGCGCCCGTGGGCCGGGCGCATCCCGCCGGTGCACGCCTAGGCGGCCAGGCCCTGCAGGCGGGCGGCGATCTCCCGCACCCGCTCGGGTCCGCCCAGCAGCTGCCTGTTCAGGCCGATGCGCTTGAACCAGTAGTGCAGGCCCAGAAGGTCGGTGATGCCGATGCCGCCGTGCACCTCGGTGGAGGTGCGCGCCACGAACCGGCCGATCTCGCTGGTGTGGGCCTTGGCATGGGCGGCCATCAGCGAGGCCTCTTCGGGCGCCCGGTCGAACGCATAGGCCGCGTACCAGACCAGGGCGCGGGCCGGCTCGATCTCCGCCGCCATCTCGGCGCACAGGTGCTTCACCGCCTGGAACGAGCCGATCACCCGCCCGAACTGGCGGCGCTCCTTGGCGTAGGCCACCGCCTTGTCCAGCATCGCCTGGGCCGCGCCCAGGGTGTCGGCGGCGAGCACGGTCCAGGCCGCGTCGCGCAGGCGGGCCAGTGCGACGCCAGGCGCCGCCTCGGCCGCCAGCGGCTCGGCCCGGGTGTCCCGGAAGGTGATCTCGGTGAGGCGTCGCGTGGCGTCGATGGTCGGCATCAGGTCCACCGCCTCGGCCTGCTCCGCGAGGTGCAGTCCGCCGGCCATGTCGGCGACGATCAGCAGGTCAGCCCCCGAAGCTCCGAAGGCGAACAGGCTGCGACCATTGAGCCGTCCGCCGCCGGCGGTCACCCCGGCGCCGTCGCGGGCCCCGGCGATGGGTTCGGCGATGGCCACGCCCGCCGTCACCTGCCCGGCCGCAAGCCTGGGCAGCCAGTAGGCCTGCTGCTCGGGGGAGCCCGCGCTCATCAAGGCCAGCGGCGCCAACACGGCCGAGCCCAGGAACGGCGTCGGGGCCACGCTGCGGCCGAGCGCCTCGGCGGCCAGCGACGCCTCGAGCAGGCCAAGGGCAAGGCCGCCATGCTGCTCCGGGATTAGCAAGCCCGGCAGGCCAAGCTCGGTGAGCCCTGCCCAGATGTCGGGAGCCGAGGCTTCCTCCTGGTCGGCGAAACGGCGCACGCGCTCCAGCGGGGCCAGTTGCTCCAGCGCCTTGGTCAGGCTGTCCTGCAGCAGCACCTGGTCTTCGGAAAGCGCGAATCGCATGGCCTCACGCCCCCGCCAGCTTCGGCTCGCGGGGCATCCCAAGGCCCCGCTCGGCGATGATGTTCTTCTGGATCTGGGCCGTGCCGCCGCCAATGATCAGGCCCAGGTCGAACATGTAGTTGCGCTGCCACGAGCCCTTCGCCCGCAGGTGCGGCCCGTCGTGGTACAGCACCCCGAGCTCGCCCAGGGCGTCGATGGCCAGGGCCGCCACCTGATGGTTCAATTCGCAGCCCTGGAGCTTGACCACCAGCCGCGCCAGGCCCGCCGTTTCATCGGTCATAGTCCGCAGGCCGTTGAACTTCATGGCCAGCACGCGGGCCTGGAGCTGCATCAGACGGTCGCGGAAGACCGGGTTCTCGATGATCGGCCGCCCGTCCACGGTCTCGGTCCTCATCAGCTCGATCAGAGCCTGCAGCCGGGCCTCGGTGGCGTTCGGGTCGCCCAGCATGCCCCGCTCATGCTTCAGCGTGGTGTTGGCCACCTGCCACCCGCGTCCGCGCCCGCCCACCACATTGGCCTGCGGCACGCGCACGTCGGTGAAGAACACCTCGTTGAACTCCGCATGGCCGGTCATGGTCTTGAGCGGCCGCACCTCGATCCCGGGCGCGTCCATGGGGATCAGGACATAGGAGACGCCCTCGTGCTTCGGCGCATCGGGTTCGGTCCGCACGAGGCAGAACATCATGTCCGCCAGGTGCGCCGTCGACGTCCAGATCTTGCTGCCCGAGATGACGAAGTCGTCGCCGTCCTCCACCGCCCGGGTCTGCAGGGCGGCCAGGTCCGACCCGGCGCCCGGCTCGGAATAGCCCTGGCACCAGATCACCTCGCCCCGAAGGGTCGGCGGAATCCACCGGCGCTTCTGTTCCTCCGTCCCCACTTCCAGCAGGGTCGGCGCCAGCATGGAGACGCCCTGGTTGGCGATCCCCCGCGGCGCGCCGGCGGCGATGAAAGCCTCGGCGATGATCCGCGCCTTCAGCATGTCAGGCTCGGCGCCGTAGCCGCCGTATTCCCGGGGGATCGTCCGCGCGGCGTAGCCGTTCTCGATCAGTAGCCGCTGCCAGGCCAGGGCGTCCTTCGGCTGGCCGGCTTCATATTCAGAGCGGTGCGCCTCCAGGAATGCGCGCACCTCCTCCCGGAACGCCTCCAGTTCAGGCGTCAGCGTAAGGTCCATCGGCTCCTCCCCAGGCGCTCGGGCCTGGGCGTAATCGGAGCCGCTTTCCCGCGCCCGCGCAACGGCGCCCCGACGTAAGCTATGATGCGGAAAAACGGAGGAAACCCATGTCCCGCCCCCGGTCTGTCGCCGGCCGCACCGGCGCCCCCGCCGCCCTGGCCATAGCCCTGGCCCTGACCGCCTGTTCCAGCGAAGGGGGCTCGCCCGACCCGTGGGTGGGCTTCGGCCCGAACCCTGACCTGCCCGCCCCGCGCAAAGGGCTGTTGCCCACGGTGAACATCGCCGAGGTGAAGGGCTGGGCTGCCGGTGAGACGCCCATTGCGCCGCCGGGCTTCACAGTCACCCGTTTCGCCGACGGCTTCGATCACCCGCGCTGGCTGCTCGTCCTGCCGAACGGCGACGTGCTGGTGGCCGAGTCCTCGTCGGAGACCCAGCCGGCCAAGGGCGTGCGCGGCTTCTTCCAGAACCTGCTGATGAAGAAGTCCGGCGGCGCCCAGACCAAGAGCCCCGACCGCATCATGTTGCTCCGCGACGCCGACGGCGACGGCGTGGCCGAATTCAAGACCGTCTTCGCCGCCGACATCCGCCGGCCGTTCGGCATGGCCCTGGTGGGCCAGACCCTCTACATCGCCCGGGACGACGGCGTGGTCCGCTTCGCCTATACGCCTGGCCAGACGCAGGTGGAGGGGCCGGGCGAGCCGGTCTTCGACCTCCCGGCGGGCCGCAACCATCACTGGACCAAGAGCCTGATCGCCAGCCCGGACGGGGCCAAGCTCTACGCCACCGTCGGCTCCAACTCGAACGTCGCCGAGAACGGCATGGAGGAGGAGGTCGGGCGCGCGGCCATCCACGAGTACGACATCGCCTCCGGCCGGCTGCGCCTGTTCGCCACCGGTCTGCGCAATCCCAACGGCCTGGCCTGGGAGCCCGTCACCGGGCAGCTCTGGACCACCGTCAACGAGCGCGACGAAATCGGCGACGATCTCGTCCCCGACTACATGACCCGCGTGCAGGACGGCGGCTTCTATGGCTGGCCCTACAGCTACTTCGGTGGTCGGGTGGACGAGCGGGTGAAGCCCCAGCGGCCTGACCTCGTCGCCAAGGCCATCGTGCCGGACTACGCCCTTGGCCCGCACACCGCCTCGCTGGGCCTGACCTTCTACACCGCCGACGCCTTCCCGGCGGCCTACCGCGGGGGTGCGTTCGTGGGCCAGCACGGCTCCTGGAACCGCAAGCCTCTGAACGGCTATCGGGTGGTGTTCGTGCCCTTCTCGGGCGGTCGGCCGCAGATGCCGCCTCAGGCCTTCCTCACCGGCTTCGTCGCTGAAGACGGCAAGGTGCGCGGACGGCCGGTGGGCGTGGCGGTGGACGCCCGCGGCGGCCTGCTGGTGGCCGACGACGTGGGCGAGGTGGTCTGGCGAGTGGCCCCGGCGACGCCTGTCGCCGGGGCCGCGCCCGTCAGCCCATCTTGAAGACGCAGATCTTGTTGCCGTCGAGATCGCGGAAATAGGCGCCATAGAAGGTCTCGGTCCGCGGACCGGGCGGGCCTTCGCACTGGCCGCCGGCGGCCATGGCGGCGGCATAGGCGGCCTCCACCGCCTCCTTGGTCGCGGCCGGCAGGCCGAACATCGTGCCGTTGCCGGCGGTGGCGGGCTGGCCGTCATAGGGCTTGCAGATCGCCACCATGCCCGGGCTGTCCTTACTGCCGTAGAACTGCATCCGGTCGCCCATGGTGAAGGTCCGCCGGCCGCCCAGGGCGGCGAACACCTGGTCGTAGAAGGCGGTGGCGCGTTCGAGGTCGTTGGCGCCGATGGTGGCGTAACCGATCATGCAATAGCTCCCCTGAAACTCTGTCCGACGGATAGCGCGCTGACGCACGGGGCGCCTAGGCTGGCGGCGAGTCGGCCGCCGCCAGCGTTTGGATTCAGTAGCGCCAGGTGAGGCCCACGCCCACCATCCGCGGCGTCCCCGCGATGAACGTCGGCAAGCCCAGGCTGTCGCCGGTGTTGCCGGCGTCGATGATGTAGGCCTTGTCCAGGATGTTGGTGGCGAAGGCCTCCAGCGTCAGCGGCCGCGTCCCCGAGGTCCAGGCGAGGCGCAGGTTCAGGAGCCCGTAGGCCTTCTGGAACTCGTCCTGCACATTGTCGGCCACGAAGGCGTTGGGGGGCTGCTGCAGTTCAGGCCGGTCGTTGTTGTTCTCGAAGAAGACCTTCGACTGCCAAGTGTAGCTGGGGCGCACCTCCAGCTTGCCGCCCCGCAGCGCCACACGATAGCTCGCCGCCAGCGAGGCCGAATGGTCCGGCGCCAAGCGGAAGCGGTTGCCGTCATAGGCGCCGGCGCTGAACCGGGCGTGGTTGTAGGCGTAGGTGGCGAGCACGCTGAAGCTCGGCGTCACCGCGAGATCGGCCTGGGTCTCGAAGCCGTACGCCCGGGCCTCGCCGGCGTTGGTGATCACGAACAGCGTGCCGCGCTGCTCCACCGTCTGGAAGTTGTCGTAGTCGTAGCGATAGGCGGCCGTGTCCAGGCGCAGGCGATGGTCCAGCAGGGCCAGCTTCGCCCCCACCTCGTAGCTGTCCACCGTCTCGGCCTCCACGACGCCGAACCGGGCCGGGGTTCCCGGGGTGCTCGGCGCGGACGCGGCCAGCACCTTCGGCAGCCGCCCCCGGGCGTAGGAGGCGTAGAGGTTGGCGTCTTCCGAAAGGCCGTAGCGCGCCACGAGCCGCCAGGTGAGCGCATCGTCCTCCAGGCTGGCCCTGGCGGCTTCGCCATTGCCGGTGGTGGGCTGGAAGGTCAGGCCGAAGAGCGGCAGCACGCCGTCCGGGATCTGCTGGACCAGCGGCTGGGCCAGGGCGCCGACAAGAGCCTGCGCCTGAGCGAGGCCCTGAGGCGCGCCGTCGGCGGCCAACTGGGCCGCGGCGATGGCGCCGCCGAGCACGCTGCGGCCGCCCACGACCCGCGAGCTGAAGCTGGTGGTCTTCTCGTCATGAGTGAAGCGCAGGCCTGCCGAGACCTCCAGGCGGTCGGTGAGGTCGAAGCTGACGTCCGCGAACAGGTCAATGGATTCCAGGTCCGACCGACCGCCGCCCTCCTCCACGTGGTTGGGCCGCAGGTTCGCAGCGATAGCGGCGGCCTGGGCCGGCGTGAGGACCAGGCGGTTATCGCTCAGGCTCGCCACCACCCCGCGCAACAGGGCGCCGGTGAAGGCCGTGGAGGCGAAGGTCGCCGCGGGGGCCGGCGTGGTGACCGGCAGGCCCGAGCCCGCCGCGCCCGCGTGCAGTTGGCCGGCCACCACCGCGAGGGTCATCCGCTCGTCGAACTGCAGGGGTCGGGCCTGGTAGTCCTTCGACTTGAAGAAGCTCGCGCCCACGAAGCCCTGCATCCGGCCGCCGGCGTCGTAGTTCAGCCGCAGCTCCTGGCTCCACTGCTTCCCATAGGCGTCGTTCAGGCTGGTCAGGATCGGCAGGGACAGGCCGTCCGGATCGAACAGCTCCTCGCTGTCATAGTCCCGGTAGGCGCTGATCGAGCTCAGTGTCAGGACGTCGGTCAGCTCCACCGTGGTGAGGCCGGTGAGGCTCCGCACCTCTCGGATCAGGCCCATCTCCCGGCCGCCCTGGAAGCCAGGGCCCGCGGCGAGGGCGGCGGCGCTGTGCGGGCTGCGGTCGGCCAGCACCCGTCCCGTGGCAGGATCGGTGGGGGAAAAGCCGTTGGACTTGAAGGCCGTACTGGTGGGTGCGTCCTTCTGGTAGTTGGCGATCAGGTCCACCGTGGCCTGCTCGGTGGGCTCCAGGCGCAGGCTGACGCGGAAGGCGCCGCTGTCGATGGACTGGAAGGCGTCGCCGCCCAGGGCGTTGTCCACATAGCCGTGGCGGCTGCGCAGGCGGCCCGCCATCCGCAGCGCCACGCGCTCGGTGATAGGCAGGTTCACCGCCGCCTCGCCAAGCCAGGCGTTGTGGCTCCCCGCCTCGACCTTGGCGTAGCCCTCGAAGCCGTCGGTGGAGGCCTTGGCCTGGATCAGGTTCACGCCCCCGATCAGCGCGCCCCGGCCGAACAGCGTGGACTGCGGCCCCTTGGCCACCTCCACCCGCTCCAGGTCGAACAGCTCCACATAGGCCGCCTGGGCCTTCGAGATGGAGACGCCGTCCTGGAACACCGAGACCCGCGCCTCGGCATAGGCCTCGGTGGAGTCGGAGGTGATCCCGCGCATCACGAAGCCCGCGTTGTTGGGCGACTGGGCCCGCACCTCGAAGCCGGGGGTGAACAGCGACAGGTCCGCGAAGTCCTGCACCCCAAGGTCCTCGAGCCGCCTCGCGCCAAAGGCCGTCAGCGCGATGGGAACATCGATGGCCTGCTGCTGTTGCTTCTGGGCGGTGACGACGATCTCCTGGACCGCCGTGGACTCCTGGGCCCCGGCTGCACCGGCCGAGAGCACGAAAACGCTCGCCGCGGCGAGGAGCCGCGTGCGTGACCTGAACATGAAACTATCCCCTACGCAGTGCGTGCGCAGGGCGTTAGCGGCTATTCCATAACGACTCGTGACGCCCCGACGCCGCCGATATCGGACGCGCGATCAGACCCGGCCGGTCACCGGCGCCAGGGCCCCGGTCACGGCCCCGGCCGCCTCGGAGGCGAGAAACAGGATCACCGAGGCCAGGTGCTCAGGCGCCACCCAGGCCGAGAAGTCGGCGTCGGGCATGTCCTTGCGATTGGTGGGCGTATCAATGATCGACGGCAGCACCGCGTTCACCGTGACGCCATCGCCCTTCAGTTCCTCGGCCAGGGCCTGGGTCAGGGCGTGGACCCCCGCCTTCGAGGCCGCATAGGCGCCCATGCCCAGCCCCGCCTTCAGCGCGGCGGCCGAGCCCACATTGACGATCCGACCGGCTGCGCTGCGCTTCAGGTGCGGGATGGCCGCCCGGCTGGCGTTGGTCGCGGTCAGGACGTTCAGCCGGAAAAGATGCGGCCAGGTCTCGGGATCGCCGCCCTCCACGGGCTCCCACCGGAAGCCTCCGGCGATGTTCAGCAGCACGTCCAGGCCGCCCAGTTGCTCGGCCACGGCATCGATGGCCGCCCCCGCCTGGACCGGATCGGTGAGGTCGACGCCCGTCTGGATGAAAGCGCCCTCCGGCCCCGGGCAATGCTGGGCGTGGTCGATGAGGGCGAGCTGAACGGGAAGCTCCGCCGCAGCCTTCGCCACGGCGGAGCCCAGGACGCCTGCGGCGCCCGTGATTGCGATGATGCGGCCAGCCATGCCGCCGCTATAGCGCGACTAGAGCGCCTCGACGATGGTGACGTTGGCCATGCCGCCGCCTTCGCACATCGTCTGCAGCCCCCACTTCTTGCCGCGCGCCTTCAGCGCGTAGATCAGGGTCGTCATCAGCTTGGTGCCCGAGGCGCCGAGCGGGTGACCGAGGGCGATGGCGCCGCCATTCACGTTCAGCTTGTCCGGATCGGCGCCCAGCTTCTGCAGCCACGCCACCGGCACCGAGGCGAAGGCCTCGTTGACCTCGAACAGGTCGATGTCGTCGATCGACATGCCGGCCTTCTTCAGGGCGCGCTCCGTCGCCGGGATCGGCGCTTCCAGCATGATCACCGGGTCGTGGCCGAGCAGCGACAGGTGATGGATGCGGGCCATCGGCGTGAGGTTGTGCTCCTTCAGCGCCTTTTCCGAGACGATCATCACGCCAGAGGCGCCGTCGCAGATCTGGCTGGAGGTGGCGGCGGTGATCTTGCCGCCCTCGCGCAGGAGCTTCACGCCCTTGATGCCTTCCAGGCTGACGTCGAAGCGGATGCCCTCGTCCACGTCGTGGCGGACGGTGTTGCCCTCGGCGTCCAGGCCGTCGATGGCCAGGATCTCATCCTTGAAGGCGCCGGCCTGGGTCGCCGCGATGGCGCGCTGGTGCGACTGGTAGCCGAACTCGTCCAGCTGGTCCTTGGTCAGGCCGTACTTCTCGGCCACCATTTCGGCGCCCATGAACTGGCTGAACTGGATGTTCGGATAGCGCTCCTCCTGGCGGGGGCTCTTCGGATGGCCGAAGCCTTCCTTGAAGGCCAGCGAGACCGACAGGCCCATGGGCACGCGGGTCATGCTCTCGACGCCGGCGGCGATCACGATGTCCTGCGTGCCGCTCATCACGCCCTGGGCGGCGAAGTGCAGGGCCTGTTGCGAGGAGCCGCACTGACGGTCGACCGAGGTGGCCGGCACGCTTTCCGGCAGCTTCGAGGCCAGGACCGCGCCGCGGGCGATGTTGGTGGACTGCTCGCCCACCTGCATGACGCAGCCCATGACCACGTCCTCGACGGCGTCCGGCGCAACGCCCGCGCGGTTCACCAGCTCGTTCAGGACCTCCGCGCCAAGGTCGGCCGGATGCCAGCCGCGCACGCGGCCGCCCTTGCGCCCGCCCGCGGTCCGCGTCGCGGCAACGATATAGGCTTCGCCCATCTCAACAGCTCCGTTCGTTCGGTTGCGCCCACCGCTCCGGGCGCCTCGATGCTGATGTAACCGGGGCGACGCAGCGTAAGACAATCACCCTCGGCTGAACGTTTCCGCGAGGATGCGCTCCAGCCATTCCTGGTCCGTGGCGTCGAAGGCGGCCGGCTGTTCGGAATCGACGTCGAGCACCGCGATCAGCGCGCCCGCCGCATCCAGCACGGGCACGACGATCTCGCTGGCCGAGCGGCTGTCGCAGGCGATGTGGCCGGGGAAGGCGTGGACGTCCGCCACGAGCTGGGTCTGGCGCGCGGCCGCCGCAGTCCCGCAGACGCCCCGGCCGAAGGCGATCCTCAGGCAGCCCAGGGTGCCCTGATAGGGCCCGACCACCAGTTCGTCGCCCTTGTCGGGATCGACCACATAGAAGCCGGTCCAGAAATAATGCTCGAAGCTGTTCGCCAGCATCGAGGCCACCGTCGCCATGCGCGCGGTAAGGTTCGGTTCGCCGTCGAGCACGGCGGCGATCTCCTGAGCCACGGCGGCGTAGCGTTCCGCCTTGGCGTTGGGCAGGGCGAGTTCGTTGAAGGCTTCGGCCATGCGATCGCATGTAGCGATCCGGCGCGGCTGGACAAAGCCTTCCGCTCAGCTTTCTCTGCCGCACGTTTCGCGTTCCGGCTGGGGGCTTTCATCTCATGCGTGCAGCAGTTCTAGCGGCCGTTCTGGCGCTTGCGGTCACCACGACCACCACTCCGTCGGTCTACGCCCAGGTGGTGGAGGGCCCGTCCCGCACCTTCACGGCCCGCGACCTCTTCGGCCTGCAGCAGGTGTCCGATCCCCAGGTGCGGCCGGACGGCGGCGCCGTGGCCTATGTCCGGGTCCGCAACGACATCATGACCGACCGGGCCCAGCGCTCGATCTGGCTGGCCGACCTCGCCACCGGCGCACAGTCGCCGCTGGTCGTCGAAGAGGGCGCGAGCTTCGCGCCCCGCTGGTCCCCGGACGGCACGCGCCTGGCCTATGTGGCCGCCCAGCCGGGACAGTCGCCGCAACTCTATGTCCGATGGGTGGCCACGGGGCGCTCGGCCAAGGTCGCCACCCTTGAGCAGGCGCCCAACGACATCGCCTGGTCGCCCGACGGCAAGACCCTCGCCTTCACCATGCTCGAGCTGGACGAGCCCAAGCCGCTCGGGGCGCCGCTCAAGAAGCCCGAGGGGGCCAGGTGGGCCGAACCGCTCAAGGTGATCGACCGGGTTAACTATCGTTTCGACGGGCAAGGGTTCCTCAAGCCGGGCTTCCGGCAGGTGTTCGTGGTTCCCGCCGACGGCGGCCAGCCGCGCCAGCTCACCTTCGGCCGCTTCGACGGCGACGGCCCCATCAGCTTCACCGCCGACGGCCGCGGCGTGCTGTTCAGCTCCAACCGCAATCCTGACTGGGAGCGGGAGCCCAACGAGAGCGACATCTGGCGGGTGGATGTGGCCAGCGGCCAGCTCACCCGGCTGACCACGCGGGTCGGCCCCGACGCCGCCCCGGTCCCCTCGCCCGACGGCTCCAAGATCGCCTACATCGGCAACGACGACCGTGGCCTCAGCCACGAGGACGCCAAGCTCTATGTGATGGACGCCGACGGCCGGAACGTTCGTCAGCTGGCCGCCGGCCTCGACCGCGCCGTGGGTGTTCCCCAGTGGTCGCCGGACGGCCGCGCCATCTACTTCGACTATGTGGACAAGGGCGTCACCAAGGTCGGGCGCGCCACCCTGGACGGCCGCTTCGAGACGGTGCTCAGCGGCCTGGCCGGGGGCGGCTTCGACCGCCCCTACGCCGGCGGCGAATTCTCCGTCGGGCGCGGCGGGGTGATCGCCTACACCCTGGGCGCGCCCGAGCATCCGGCTGATCTCGCGGTCCTGCGTGGCGGCAAGACCACCCGCCTGACCCGGCTGAACGATGCCCTGCTGGCCGGCAAGGCCCTGGCCAAGGTGGAGCACCTGCCGGTGACCTCGTCCTATGACGGCAAGCCCATCGACGCCTGGATCGCCACCCCGCCCGACTTCAATCCGACGAAGAAGTACCCGCTGATCCTGGAGATCCATGGCGGCCCGCACCAGGCCTACGGCCCGGCCTTCGCCACCGACGTCCAGCTCTACGCCCAGGCCGGCTATGTCGTGGTCTACGCCAACCCGCGGGGCTCCACCTCGTACGGCAACGCCTTCGCCAACGAGATCGACAAGAAGTACCCCGGCAACGACTACGACGACCTGATGAGCGCGGTGGACGCCGCCATCGCCAAGGGCTTCGTGGATCCCGAGCGGCTTTATGTCACCGGCGGTTCCGGCGGCGGCGTCCTGACCTCCTGGATCGTCGGCAAGACCGACCGCTTCAAGGCGGCGGCCACCCAGAAGCCGGTCATCAACTGGACCAGTCAGACGCTCACCGCCGACGGCTATGTGGGCATGACCAAGAACTGGTTCGGCAAGATGCCCTGGGAGGACCCGCAGGGCTATTGGGCCCGCTCACCGCTGTCGCTGGTGGGCTCTGTCACCACCCCGACCCTGGTGGTGGTCGGCGAGGAGGACCTGCGGACACCCGTCTCCGAAGCCGAGCAGTACTATCAGGCATTGCAACTCAAGGGCGTACCTACGGCCCTGGTGCGCGTTCCCGGCGCAGGCCACGGCGGCCTCGCGGCCCGGCCGTCGCAGTCCGCAGCCAAGGCCGCGGCCATCATCGCCTGGTTCGAGCGCTACAAGTAGCCAGGCCGTTCCACCTCCCGGTCCGCCTCGCCAGCGTCAACGCCCGGGCCGCCTCGCTGCACATCATTTTCGAGACGGCCCGGCGGCGCAACCACGCCCTCTTGCCCCAGAGCCCGTGGCCTCGCCGTTCTATCGCATGCTGGCAACGGATCAGTATGGAAGGCCCGGAAACTCTACCCTACGTTGTCCCGCGCAGGGCTGCTGGCGAACCTCCCGCGGGCGCCCTCGCCGTTCGATCCAGAGGCTCCCGCCGATCCGCATGGCGACGCGCCTCTCGGCCGACTGCATGCTGCGCCTGGTCGAGCCGTCGGCCGGCCATCTGGGCGACCTCGTCACCGGCGTCATCCTCATGGACATGGTCCAGGCCAGGCGAGCACCTGGGCGACGCCGCCCTGCTGAGCGATCCGGGCCTGCTGCTTCGCGACGAGGCGCGGCCGCCGTTCCGGCGCTCGGCCCTCTGCGACAGCCTTGGAATGTCGCAGGAAACTGTCCGCCGCCACCTCAACCGGCAGCTCGGGGACGACCTCCGCAAACGGATCGGCGACGGCTATGTCGCGGCCCCGGGCGCGTGCTCAACGCACGCCGTTCGGCAGCTACATGCTCGACAACCAGACCCACCTGGCCCGGGTGTTCCGGGGCGCGCCGAGTACGGCCTGCTGCGCTCTGGGATGGCGAGCGGGTTCAGCTTGCTCGCGGCGCCTGATCAAAACGGGAACTTGCCCCTGCCCCAAAATGGGTAGAGCCGCGCTTCCGCGGCGCAACATCTTCTCGCAACCTCAGGACGTACCTCTGGGGGGAGGTGCGACGGCGCGGCTCGTCCCGTCGCAGGAGTGTCGAAATGAATATGCCGTTGCAAAGTGTCATGCTGGGGGCGCAAGTGTCAGGGGAAGAAGTCATGGAGGGCCGTGGGGACGGCCCCCATCCGGTCGATCGCCATGTGGGTCTTCGGATCCGCATGCGCCGCAAGGAAATCGGGGTGAGCCAGGAGCGCCTGGCCGAGGCCCTGGGGATCACCTTCCAGCAGGTTCAGAAATACGAGCGCGGCGCCAATCGCGTCAGCGCCTCCAAGCTGTGGGAGATCGCCCGGGCTCTGCAGACCTCGGTCACCTACTTCTACGAAGGGCTCAGCGACGAGGCGAACGCCAATGCGGCGCAGGAGGCCCAGGACTTCATGCTGACCAGCGAGGGGCTGGAGCTGATGTCGGCCTTCCCGCGCATCGGCCAGCCAGCCCTGCGGCGCAAGCTGCTCGAACTGGTGCGTACGGTCTCGGAAGAGGCCTAGGAAGAACGGCTCCCGTCGGCCGCCGCGCGGCCGACGGGAAAGTCGCCATCAGGCCGTCGCCTGAGCCTTGTAGCCATCCCGCAGTTCGCGCTTGAGGACCTTGCCGATGTGGCTGCGGGGGAGGCTCTCGACGATCTTGAGGTCGGCGAGGCGCTGGGTCTTGCCGAGGCGGGCGTTGACCCAGGTCTTGAGCTCTTCGGCGGCGATGTCCTGGCCGGGCTTCAGGGCCACGAAGGCCACGGGCGTCTCGCCCCACTGCTCCGAGGGCACGCCCACAACCGCCACCTCCAGCACCGCCGGGTGCTGCATGACCTCGGCCTCGAGGTCGCTCGGGTAGATGTTGAACCCGCCCGAGATGATCATGTCCTTCTTGCGGTCCATGAGAGTGAGGAAGCCGTCCTCGTCGAACCGCCCCACGTCTCCCGTGCGGATGTAGCGAAGACCCTCCGGGCTCCACCATTCGGCGTCCGAGGTCTTGCCCGGCTGGTTGTGGTAGCCGACCATCATCGCCCCCGAGCGGCCGACCACCTCGCCGATCTCGCCCTGGGGCACTTCCTTGCCGTTCTCGTCGATCAGCCGGATGTCATGCCCCGGCAGC
>NZ_JCANTT010000019.1:0-161326 GCF_059568645.1 Phenylobacterium composti DSM 19425
CTGACCCAATCCCCCGATGCCGCCATGTCAGAACCCTGGCGCGCGGCTTGCCTGGATGATGCGCCTCTTCAGCGCCTTGGCTTTGGGACCGGTATGCTGACCTGCTAGGACTTTGTGGGCGTAGCGCGCATCAACGCCGTTCGCGCGGCACCAACCCTTCAGGGTGGTTCCCTCCAAGATGAAACCTGCCTTAACTCTTGCCAGATCGCCGGCCTCGTCGCGCATCGGCTGTCCACCGCGTTGACATTGATAATTTGGAATATGCCAAAAATCCAAATGCAGCAAGCGCTCACCGAATGGGGCGGTGACACGGCATCGCTCATCGACGAAATGAAGCGGCGCGCGGGCGTTCGGACCGACCGTGACCTGGCTAGCTTCCTAGGTGTCGCGCAGAGCACAGTGTCGCATTGGCGCGTGCGCGGGCAGGTGCCCATGCCCTCATTGCTGCGCTTCGAGCGCATGTTGGAGTCTGGTGGTGGTGGAGCTGCCCTGCGCTCCATCGCGGCCCGCATGGTGGCGATTCGCCTCGCCGAGTTCTGGTACGAGCGGTCAAAGGTGGCGGGAGCGACCGGCGGCCGCGACCTGATCTATTTCTCGGTTGCGGCGTGCTTCCCCATCATCTGTGACGCGATCATGGAACATCTGCAGAAGTACGAGTCAGCGACAGGGAAAGACCCGGTCGCTGCTGGCGAGGACGTGATGAGAGATGAGGAATACCTGAAGCGACTTAGGAAGTGGGTGTCGGAGCTGCCCGTTCACGCAGCCAGGCTCTAGCTCGGGTCAGTTTCGCAAAGTGGTTTCTCAAACCGGGCTAGATTGAGAAACCACTTTGTCAGCCGCTCTGATTTCTCAAGCCTTTTCGCTTCGGCCTGATTGGGAAACCTAGGAAGTTTCCCAATGGGTCCCCAGTCCAGCGCTAAGCCGCTGTGCGCACGGCACTTTCCTTCGGCGCTAGCGACAATCTCTAGTGGTCAGTCAGCGACAATCTCAAAGAGCCGCCCCACCACCTGCGCATATAACCGGCTTGGGCGATTATGCACTTGAAATACCAAACGCGGCTGTTACATTGAAGACATTGGAGAAAGCCAATGTCTTCCGACCTGACCAACCCGATTTTCACCGACGAGGAAAAGGCCCGCGAGCACTTCGAGGCGATCCGCTGGCCGGAAGGCCGCGTGTGCCCTCACTGCGGCACCGTTGGGAACTCGACGCTGATGCAGGGCAAGTCGCACCGGCCGGGCCTCTATAAGTGCAAGGACTGCCGCAAGCCGTTCACCGCCACCATGGGGACGGTTTACGAGCGCTCGCACATCCCGCTGCACAAGTGGCTGCTGGCCACCCACCTGATGTGCGCCAGCAAGAAGGGGATCAGCGCCCACCAACTCTACCGGATGCTGGGCTTCGGTTCCTATCGGACGGCTTGGTTCATGGCTCACCGCATCCGCGAGGCGATGCGACCGCAAGCTGGCGAACCGATGGGCGGCGGCGGCGGCCCTGTCGAAGTCGATGAGACGTTCATCGGTCGCGACATTCTCCGGCCGCCCGCGCCGAAGGAAAAGTTCAGCATCCACAACATGAACAAGGTGCTGTCGCTGGTGGATCGCACGACCGGCGAGGCGCGCAGCTTCGTGGTCACCGATCTTCGCATGTCCACCATCACGCCCATCATTGAGGCCAACCTTGCGCGCGAGGCATGGCTGATGACGGACGAGGCGCAGCGCTATGTCGGCCTGGGGTGGAACTTCTCAGGCCACGGCATCGTCAACCACGGCAAGGGCGAGTACGTCTCTCAGTTCGACAAGCGGGTTCATACGAACACCGTCGAGGGCTTCTATTCGATCTTCAAACGCGGGATGCGGGGTGTCTATCAACACTGCGCCAGCCGCCATCTGCACCGCTACGTCGCCGAGTTTGACTTCCGCTATACGAACCGGGTCGCCAATGGCGTCGATGATGCCACCCGCGCGGCCCGCGCGGTGGCGGGCGTGGTCGGCAAGCGGCTCACCTACCGACAGCCTCACGGGCGCCGGTCCTTCGGCCTCTACGGCGCAGAAGGGTACGCTTAAGCGACGCTCGCGCTGGCGCGGCTGCAAACCCCCTAGGTCTTCTTAGGGCGCCCGCGCTTCCCGCCAGGGACCGGCTTGGGCTTGGGTTGCGGAGGGGTGGCCAGCATTCGCCGGACCACCTCATCGCGTCGCCGCGCGGCTTCCTCGGGGCTGTATTCGTCGTTCTCGTCGGCCACCTTGGCCTCCTAGGCGGCGAAGCCTCTGAAGGGTTCGATTTCGCCGGGGATCTTCAACTGGTCACAGAAGACCATGACCTCGGTCCCTTCGTACCGCGCGTTGGCGGAATAGCCCAAGCCGAATGTCTGCTGGCGGTACTTCGCGTATAGGGCGCAGACCTGGGGCGCATTGTCATACGACACGATCCAGGGCTGGCGGATGGAGCCCACCATGCCCGCAATCTTGGCGTGGTCGTCGTGCTTGTAGGTATTTCGATAGAGGCGGCTGCCGTTCGCGTAGTAGGGCGGGTCCAGATAGACCAAGGTCTGGTCTTTGATCTTCGGCAGCTCGTTCGCGATGAAGTCGGCGGCGTCCCGATTGTGAACGCTGATCCTCGGTGCATAGCTGGCCACCTTCTCTATCCGGCGAACCAGCTCAGCGCGATTGAACCGCGCGTCGATCTTGTAGGCGCCCGACTGGTGATTGCCGCCGATGACGCCGCCGTGGATGATCCCCGAGCGGTTCACCCGGTTGAGATAGAACATGGCGAAGCCGCGCTCTAGGACCGAGGAGTCCTCGGCGCGATAGGCCGCCTTCTGACGGTCCCGTTCCTCTAGCGTGAGGGGCGTGTCCCGCACTAGCCGCGCCAGGTCGTCAGGTTGATCGACCAGAGATTTCCAGAATGAATAGACGGCAGGATCAACGTCGTTCAGGTGAACGTGCGATGCGTATTCGAGGTAGAGCAGCGTGATCGCAATGCCGGCCCCGCCGGCATAGGTTTCGACGTAGTGGCCGCCCGTGAGACCGTTCATCTCAATCAGGTCGATTACGTACTGAGATAGGCGGCCTTTGCCGCCCGGATAGCGCAGCGGACTGTCGAACATCTGATCCCTCTGCCGAACCATTTAGCCAAGAAGCAGCGCGTTGGCCAGCGCTAAATCCGGGCTGCGTGCAGAAGGCGCAGGTAGTTCTCCCAGGTGTCCCAGGCGTCGCGTAGCGACGCTGCATCAAGCGTCATTTCGAGGTTGTGGAAGTACGCGTGGAGAGTGTCGACAGAGCCGCTGCGGTGGGGGTCTGCCAGTGCGGTGCGCGCTGGCTTCAACTGCATCTTCGTTCTTGGGGTCTTATCGATCAGCGGCAAAGCCGCATTGATCTTGTCCTCAATCGTAATCCCAAACTCACCCCAGTCTGAGCGCCCCTTCTTCAACGCGTGTTTGTCCGGCAGCGGCACTCCCTTCTCAATGAGGAACGCCTCGCTGCTTAACTCCAAGAAGACGCGCAGCAGCAGCGCCGCCGCGTTCTCGTTCCCCTCTATCTTGATCAGACGACACTCGTTGTAGAGCTTGTTGAGGCGCTTGCCCTGAACGTTGAAAGTGCGGTCACCGTACTTGGGCGCCAGCGTGGCCCTAGCGGGCTCAACAAGGCGCTTTCGCGAGCGCGCAGTGGGGGCGCCGCTGGGCGCGGTTGTGCCGCCCTCCGATTTCGCCCCGCTGGATGCTGGAGGCTCGCTGGATGTCGAGCGCACGCTGCGATCTGAGAACTCCCTAACGAATCCGTCCCGGTCGCCCTTGTCACGGATACGACTGAAGGTGAACTCGGGTTCAGACATTGCGGTAATCAAGTCGCGCAGCAGCCGGCGGCCGCCTATCTCGTCTCCATTGTCGAAGGTGACCGACTTCGTCTTCAGATCGATGTCCACGCCCAGCGCCTCTCGCATTGCGGGAGCGTTTAGAACGCGGTCCACCGAGGTCGATTTGGCGTCGATGATCGCGGCGACCTCGGCGAAATCATCGCTGCCGTCATCGAGGTAGTCGAGGACGATCAGCGACCTGCGGACTCGTCCGCCTTTTGCCGCGCGAGCGATCCTCAGAGATCGCCAACGTTGGAGCGCTACACCTGACGCGGCGCTCATGTGTCGGCGCTCGATGAAGGGCGCAGCGTCCTCGCGGGAAGCGAACACCTGGGCATCAAGGCTTCGGATTGGCTTGGCCGCGAAGTCTTTTGCCATCTTGGCGAACGCGCTGGCCACCTCGGTGTTTGCCGCCAGGGCGGGGTTGTCGAGCATCTTCAGCGCGCAAACCCGCCGATTGCCTTCAAGTACGATGTACTGGCCGCTCTGCTTTCGATCGGGGGTAACCCAGATCGGCTCGCCGGGGCTCGGCCCCACATCGATGAGATCGAGCGCCAAATTGACCAGCTTTTGCCCCTGGTCTGCGACTATGGCTTTGATGGTCGCCCGCTGATCAGGCTTCCGATCTGGGCCAATCCTGATGTTTTCCTGATCGAGCTTCAGCTCACCGAGCTTGAACGTCCCCCACGGCATCGCACCCGCCGCCCCATGGTTGTTTCCCCATGGCGAAGCTACTCCCGATGGCTTGGTATGTGAAGTGCATCATCGCCCCGGCTTGACCATGAGAACAAAAGGCGAATAAGAACGAACAAGGAACGCAACGGTTGTCCACAGGGACGCCCACAGAAGGATGCAGGGGATGGTTCGTCTGGCGCGGGAATCGCTGGCCTTTGGTTCGGTCGCGAGCTTTGTCTGGATGATGTGCCACCTGGCGGCAGTCGTGAGCTGACGCGATGCGAATGGGGAAGCAGGCCACCTTGAGCGGGGATAGCAGCGAAGGCTTCGTCCACCTCCGGGTCCGCTCCGCCTATTCACTGCTGGAAGGGGCGATCAAGGCTGACAAGATCGGCGATCTAGCCAAGGGCTGGCACATGCCTGCGGTGGCGCTCACCGACCGGGCCAACCTATTCGGCGCCTTGGAATTCTCGGTGGCCACCAAGGGCTCGGGCGTCCAGCCGATCATCGGCTGCGCCCTGCCGGTGTCGGGGATCGGCGATCGGCCGCCCGAGCGCTGGGCCAAGACCCCGACCGTGGTGCTGCTGGCCCAAAGCGAGCAGGGCTACCTCAATCTCTGCGAGCTCTCGTCCATCGCCTATCTGGACGCCGACGCCAGCGAGGAGCCGCATGTTCCCTGGCCGAAGATCTGCGAGCGGTCCGAGGGGCTGATCCTGCTGTCGGGCGGGCCGGACGGCCCGGTGGACCATCTCTTCGCCGCCGGGAAGGAGAAGGAGGGGCGGGCGGCCCTGGCCGAGATGAAGCGGGTCTTCGGGGACCGCTTCTATGTGGAGCTGCAACGCCACGGCCTCCCTTCGGAGGCGGCCGCCGAGGGCGGGCTGGTGGCTTTCGCCTATGACGAGGATGTGCCGCTCGTCGCCACCAACGACGTCTATTTCAAGAACCCGCAGATGTACGAGGCGCACGATGCGCTGCTGTGCATCGCCGACGGCAGCTTCGTAGGGCAGGAGGAACGCCGCCGGGTCACGCCAGAGCACTGGTTCAAGTCGCCGGCCGACATGCGGGCCCTGTTCGCCGACCTGCCCGAGGCCTGCGACAACACCATCGACATCGCCCGCCGCTGCGCCTTCATGGTGCACAAGCGCCCGCCGCTGCTGCCCAGGTTCACCACGGACGCCGGCCGCTCCGAGGCGGACGAACTGGCCCACCAGGCGCGGGAGGGCTTGAAGGCGCGGATGGCGGCGGGGCAGGCCAATGCCTTCCCGCCCGAGGACTATGAGGCCCGCCTGGAGCGCGAGATCCAGGTCATCACCCAGATGGGGTTCCCGGGCTACTTCCTGATCGTTTCGGACTTCATCAAGTGGGCCAAGGCCCGGGGCATTCCGGTGGGCCCGGGCCGGGGTTCGGGCGCCGGCTCGCTGGTGGCCTATTCGCTGACGATCACCAACCTCGACCCGCTGCGCTACGGGCTGCTGTTCGAGCGCTTCCTCAATCCCGAACGGGTCTCGATGCCGGACTTCGACATCGACTTCTGCCAGGAGCGGCGGGAGGAGGTGATCCAGTACGTCCAGCAGCGCTACGGCCGGGACAAGGTGGCCCAGATCATCACCTTCGGCACCCTGCAGGCCCGAGCCGTGCTGCGCGACGTGGGCCGGGTGATGCAGCTGCCGCTCGGCCAGGTGGACCGTCTCGCCAAGATGGTGCCGGCCAACCCCGCCAACCCCGTGACCCTCGCCCAGGCGCTGGAGATCGAACCCCGGCTGAAGGAGGAGCGCCAGCGCGACGAGGCCGTCGACCGGCTAATCACCGTGGCCATGCAGCTGGAGGGGCTGTACCGCAACGCCTCGACCCATGCCGCCGGCGTGGTGATCGGCGACCGGCCGCTGACTCAGCTGACGCCGCTGTACCGCGATCCGCGCTCGGAACTGCCGGCCACCCAGTTCAACATGAAGTGGGTGGAGAGCGCGGGCCTAGTGAAGTTCGACTTCCTGGGGCTGAAGACCCTGACGGTCATCGACCGGGCGGTGAAGTATCTGGAGAAGCGCGGCGCGGCGGTGGACATGAACGCCCTGCCGCTGGACGATCAGGCCACCTACGACCTGATGAGCAACGCCCAGACCATCGGCGTCTTCCAGTTCGAAGGTCAGGGCATGCGCGACGCCCTGCGTCAGCTTCGGCCCAGTTCCATCGAGGACGTGACCGCCATCGGCGCCCTGTACCGCCCGGGGCCGATGGACAACATCCCGACCTTCGTGGACTGCAAGTTCGGCCGCAAGCCGATCGACTACCTGCATCCCATGCTGGAAGGGGTGCTGAAGGAAACCTACGGCATCATTGTCTACCAGGAGCAGGTGATGCAGATCGCCCAGATCCTGGCAGGTTACAGCCTGGGCGAAGCCGACCTGCTGCGCCGGGCCATGGGCAAGAAGAAGAAGGAGGAGATGGAGGCGCAGCGGGCGCGCTTCATCTCGGGCGCCGAGGCCAAGGGCGTGCCGGCCGCCCAGGCGGGGGCCATTTTCGACCTCGTGGACAAGTTCGCCGGCTACGGCTTCAACAAGTCGCACGCCGCCGCCTACGCCTTTGTCAGCTACCAGACGGCGTGGCTGAAGGCGAACGCGCCCGTCGAGTTCTTCGCGGCCTCGATGAGCCTCGATATCGCCAACACCGACAAGCTCTCGGTGTTCTACCAGGACGCGAAGCGCTTCGGGGTGAAGATTCGGCCGCCCTGCGTGAACCGGTCCGGCGCCGACTTCGAGGTGGAGAACGGCGAGGTCGTGTACGCCCTGGGCGCGATCCGCAATGTGGGCCTGCAGGCCATGGAGCACGTGGTGCAGGTGCGCCGCGAGGGCGGGCCGTTCCGCGACATCTTCGACTTCGTGGAACGGGTCGATCCCAAGCAGGTGAACAAGCGCACCTTCGAAACCCTGGCTCGGGCGGGCGCCTTCGACTCCATCCATCCGAACCGGGCCGAGCTGATCGCCTCGGCCGACGCCCTGGTGGGCCACGGCCAGGCCCTGGCCGCCGACCGGGCCGAAGGCAAGGTCAGCCTGTTCGGTGACGATCCGTCGGGCGGGCACCGCCCGCGCCTCACCAAGGCCGAGCCCTGGACGCCCACCGAACGCCTGGACGAGGAACTGGCGGCGGTCGGATTCTATCTGTCGGGCCACCCCCTGGACGACATGGTCGAGGCCCTGCGGCGGCGGCGCACCGACCTGCTTACCGACGCGGTGGCCAAGGCCGCCGCGGGCGCCGAGGCGCTGCGCATGGCCGGGGTGGTGCGGCGCAAGCAGGAGCGTCCTTCCCGCTCGGGCGAGAAGTTCGCCTTCGTCACCTTCTCGGATCCCACGGGCGAGTACGAGGTGCTGTTCCCGCCGGAGTCCCTGAAGCGGTGCCGCGACCTGCTGGAGCCGGGGAAGGCGGTGGCCATCACCGTGCGGGCCAAGGCCAATGAGGGCGAGGTGCGCTTCTTCGGCGACAACGTCGAGCCGGTGGAGAAGGCTGTGGCCAATGTGGTGGCCGGGCTGCGGGTCCACGTGGCGCCGCGCAGCGCGGAGATCGAGGCCCTGAAGAAGCGCCTTGAGGGCGTGACAAATCCCCGGGGTGGAGAGATCGTGCTGGTGGCTCCGCTGGAGATCGGGTGCGAGGTCGAGGTGAAGCTGCCCGGCCGCTACACCCTGGACGGCGCTGTCCGCGGGGCCCTCAAGACCGCGCCCGGCGTGGTGTTTGTGGAGGACGTCTGATGATCAAGGCCGCCCTGCCGCTCGTGCTCGCCCTGGCCTTTGCCGGGACGGCCGAGGCCCAGACTCGGTCCGGCTTCGGCTCGCAGGTGAAGGCGCCGAAGGCGCCGAGTTTCAGCACGCCGCCGAAGCCGCTGCCGAGCCCGACGTCGCCGCCGGCGTCGTCTTCGAAGACCTATGGAAGTCCGGCGACGCCCAAGGCGCCCGAGCCGTTCAAGCCCTACGAGCCGTGGAAGCCGGGTTCGGTCTACGGCAAGCCGAGATAGGTCGCAAAGCGCGTGACGGCGGGCGGTCGGGCAGGGCAGGTGAGGACATGCCTGACTCGCATTTCGAACATCCCCTCGACCGGGCGGTGTGGCGCGCCCTGACCACCCGCCAGGCTGATCTCGCCCTGGGCGATGGGCGCGCGCGGCGGCTCGCCCCTGAATACGGTCTGTTCGCCGCGGCGGCCGATCATTCCCCTGAGAACCTCGCCGCGCTCGCCGATCTGGTCCGAGCCACCGGCCCGGCGGCCCTGTTCGAGGCCGACCCGCCCGGGCAGCTGGATGGCGTGATCATCACGCCGGGCGATCCCATCAGCCAGATGGTGGCCGAGGCGCCGAAGCCGGCCCCAGTGGACTTCGAAGTCGTGGAGTTGGGGGACGCCGCCGCCGCCGAGATGCTGGAGCTGGCCACGCTGACCAAGCCCGGGCCGTTCTTCCAGCGCACCCATCGACTGGGCCGCTTCATCGGCGTGCGCGAAGGCGGCCGGCTGGCGGCCATGTGCGGCGAGCGCCTGAGCCTACCGGGCTATACGGAACTGAGCGCCGTCTGCACCCATCCCGACTTCTTGGGGCGAGGCTATGCAGCCGGCCTGATGAGCCTCGTGACCCAGGGGATCATCCAACGGGGCGACGTGCCGTTCCTGCATGTCTATGACCACAACGCCCGCGCCATCGCGCTTTACGAGCGGCTGGGCTGGGTGCGCCGTCGGGCGGTGGAGGTGAGCTTCCTCGAGGCCGCCTGAGGGGGAACGGCTTGCATTTCGGGCGCTTAGCCCCTATGTGCCCGCCTCATTCCACACGCAGGTGTTCGGCGTGGCCGGGGAGACATCCCGTCCATCACCGTTCCGGTCCTCGACAGAGGGTGGCCTGCGGCGGTTCAACCGGAAGAAAGACGAGATACAGACGATGGCTCTGCCTGAATTCTCCATGCGCCAGCTCCTCGAAGCGGGCGCCCACTTCGGCCACCAGACGCACCGCTGGAACCCGAAGATGGACAAGTACATCTTCGGCGCGCGCTCCAACATCCACATCATCGACCTGTCGCAGACGATCCCGCTGCTGCACCAGGCGCTGGTGAAGGTCCGTGAAGTCGCCGCGGGCGGCGGACGGATTCTGTTCGTGGGTACCAAGCGCCAGGCTTCGGAGCCGCTGGCCGCGGCGGCCAAGCGCTGCGCCCAGTACTATGTGAACCACCGCTGGCTGGGCGGCACGCTCACCAACTGGCGCACCGTGTCGGGCTCGATCCAGCGCCTGCGCGAGCTGGAAACCGTGGTGAGCGGCGAGGGCCAAGGCCGTTCCAAGAAGGAACTGCTGACCCTGACCCGCGAGAAGGACAAGCTGGAGCTGAGCCTCGGCGGCATCAAGGACATGGGCGGCATTCCCGACCTGATGTTCGTGATCGACACCAACAAGGAAGCGATCGCGATCCAGGAAGCCCGGAAGCTGAACATCCCGGTGATCGCCATCCTCGACACCAACTGCAACCCGGACGGCATCACCTATCCGATCCCGGGCAACGACGACGCGGCCCGCGCGATCCAGCTGTATTGCGACCTGATGGCTGACGCGATCCTCGACGGTCTGGCCGCCGGCCAAGCCGCCGCGGGCGTGGACCTTGGCGCTTCGGAAGCCCCGATCGAGCCGGCCCTGGCGCGCGAGCTGACGCCCGCCGCCGAGCCCGAGGTCGCCGCGCCGGAAGTTGCGGCCCTCGAAGCCGAGATGACCGGCGCCGAAGCCCCGGCCGAGCAGTCGGGCCAGTAACCAGCTTTCGACGCGCCCCTTGGGCGCGGCGCTGACAAGCAACTTTGAGTGACGAGCCTCATATTGGGGCTCGTCACGATTCTAGATTTTGAAGGAGCCGACCATGGCGGAGATCACCGCTGCGCTGGTCAAGGAACTGCGCGAAAAAACCGACGCGGGCATGATGGACTGCAAGAAGGCCCTGCAGGAGACCGGCGGCGACATTGAAGCCGCGGCGGACTGGCTGCGGACCAAGGGCCTGTCGAAGGCGGCCAAGAAGTCGGACCGCGCCGCGGCCGAAGGCCTGGTGGCCGGCATCACAAGCGAAGACGGCAAGACCGGCGTGCTCATCGAGCTGAACGCCGAAACCGACTTTGTGGCCAAGAACGACAAGTTCCAGGACGCCGCCCGCCGCATCGCGGTCACGGCCCTGACCCACGAGGCGCTCGAGACCCTGCATGAGGCCAAGACCGACACCGGCGAGGTGATCGGCGACCTCATCACTGGTCTGATCGCCACCATCGGCGAGAACATGCGCCTGCGCCGCAGCCAGCGCCTGACCGTCGAGCAAGGCGCCGTGTCGCTCTACCTGCATAATGTGCAGGGCGAGGGCGTGGCCCGCCTCGGCGTGCTGGTGGCGCTGGAAGGCGCCGGCGACCCGGCGGTGCTGAAGGATGTCGGCCGCAAGATCGCCATGCACGTGGCCGGCACGCCGACCCCGCCGCTGGCGCTGACCTCGAACGACTTGGATCCGGAAGTCGTCGCCAAGGAGCGCGAAATCCAGACCCAGACGGCGATGGAATCGGGCAAGCCCCGCGAGATCGCCGAGAAGATGGTCGAGGGCCGCATCCGCAAGTGGCAGGAAGAAGTGGTGCTCCTGAAGCAGCCCTTCGTCATGAACCCCGATCAGACGATCGAGGACCTGCTCGCGGAAACCAGCAAGCAGACCGGCTCGCCGGTCAGCGTGAAGGGCTTCGTCCGCTTCATGCTGGGTGAGGGCGTCGAGAAGAAGGTCGACGACTTCGCGGCTGAAGTGGCCTCGATGACGAACGCGGGCTAAGCTCCGCTTCGAAACCGACCCTTTAAGGGCGCGGCGCGTTCGACGCGCGCCGCGCCCTTGATGTATCTACGTCCCGCCCACAGGATTCCGGACACCCCCGATGCCCCCCTCTGAAACTGGCGCCAAGCCCCGCTACACCCGTGTGCTGCTGAAGGTTTCGGGCGAGGTCCTGATGGGGGATCAGCCGTTCGGCATCGACACCAACACCCTGGAGCGGGCCGCCGAGGACATCGCCGAGGTGGTTCGCACGGGGGTGGAGCTCTGCCTGGTGATCGGCGGCGGCAACATCTTCCGCGGCGTGTCCCTGGCCGGACGCGGCATGGAGCGGGCGAGCGCCGACTACATGGGCATGCTGGCCACGGTGATGAACGCCCTGGCCCTGCAGGCCGCCCTGGAGAAGATCGGCGTCTACACCCGCGTGCAGTCGGCGATTCCGATGGAGGCCGTTTGCGAGCCCTACATCCGGCGTCGGGCTCAGCGGCACCTGGAGAAGGGGCGGGTGGTGATCTTCGCCGCCGGCGTGGGCGCGCCGTTCTTCACCACCGACTCGGGCGCAGCCCTGCGGGCCGCCGAGATGGGCTGCGAGGCGCTGTTCAAGGGCACCAGCGTGGACGGCGTCTATACCGCCGACCCGAAGAAGGACCCCACCGCCGAACGCTATGAGACGCTCAGCTACACCGACGTGCTGGCCAAGGACCTGCGGGTCATGGACGCCTCGGCGGTGAGCCTGATGCGCGACAACCAGATCCCGATCGTGGTCTTCTCGATCCGCGAGCGGGGCAATTTCCTCAAGGTGCTGCGGGGCGAAGGGGTCTACACGACCATCGCCTAGCGCTAGTTATTCCGCCGACTGAATTCGAACGGGAGAGATCCGACATGGCCACCGCCGAGAAGCCGGTGCTTTCCAGGTACAAGGACCGCATGGACAAGGCGGTCGCCGCGCTCAAGGAAGAGTTCGGCTCGCTGCGCACGGGCCGGGCCTCGGCCAGCCTGCTCGACCAGATCCACGTGGAAGCCTATGGCTCCAGCACGCCGCTGAACCAGGTGGCGGCGATCAGCGTGCCCGAGCCGCGCATGATCAGCGTCAACGTCTGGGACCGGGGCCTGGTGGTCTCGGTGGAGAAGGCCATCCGCCAGTCGGACCTGGGCCTTAACCCCGTTGTCGACGGCCAGACCCTGCGCATCCCGATCCCGCCACTCACTGAGGAGCGCCGCAAGGACCTGGCCAAGATCGCCGGCCGCTACGCCGAGCAGCAGCGCGTGGCCGTGCGCAACATCCGCCGCGACGCCAACGAGGACCTGCGCAAGGCCCAGAAGGACAACGTCATCAGCCAGGACGAAGAAAAGCGCATGGAGGCCGACGTCCAGAAGATGACGGACGAGGCGATCAAGCGCATCGACGAAGCCTTGAAAACCAAAGAACAAGAGATCATGCAGGTCTGACCGGCGCTCCGTGAGCCGCCTCCCAGGATCGTTCCGACCGATGGCTTCCCAAGACAAGACGGCGTACCCGGGCGCGCTCCCCTCCGCGGGCGAGGGCGCCGGCCAGGACCGTCCCCTGCACGTGGCCATCGTCATGGATGGGAACGGGCGCTGGGCGAAGCGCCGCGGGCTGCCGCGGACGCTCGGCCATCGCGAGGGCGTGGAGGCGCTCAAGCGCACGGTCTCGGCCGCGGCCGAACTCAACATCCGCTGGCTGACCGTCTTCGGCTTCTCCACCGAGAACTGGAGCCGGCCCGCCGCCGAGGTGGCCGAGCTGATGGCTCTGCCCAAGCGCTACTTCGAGAGCGACATCGCCCGGCTCGAGCGCGAGGGCGTGCGGGTGCGGGTGATTGGCCGCCGCCAGGGCCTGTCCGACGAGTTGGTGCGGATGATCGAGGACGCCCAAGCGCGGACAGCCCGGAACGACCGCTTCTTCCTGAACATCGCCTTCAACTACGGGGGCCAGGCCGACATCACCGACGCGGCCCGCCGCTTCGCCGAGGAGGTGGCCGCCGGCCGGGCCCGTCCCGAGGACATCGACGAGGCGCGCTTCGGCCGCCTGCTGGCCACCGCCGGCTCCCCGCCGCCAGACGTGATCATCCGTCCCTCCGGCGAGCAGCGGCTGTCGAACTTCCTCCTGTGGGAGGCCGCCTACGCCGAACTCGTGTTCCAGGACGTCCTGTGGCCCGACTACGGCGCTGAACATCTGAAGGCCGCGCTCGCCGCCTTCTCCGCCCGGGACCGGCGCTATGGCGCGATCGTGGCCGATGACGTCCTCGCCGCCGGCTAAGCGGTTCAACTGGTCCAACCTCGGCCTGCGGATCGCCTCGGCCCTGGTGATCGCGCCGGCCGCGCTGGGGGCCGCGTGGCTGGGTGGTTGGCCGTACCTCGTGCTCATCGCCATCGGCGTAGCCCTTCTGGCCCTGGAGTGGGGCGGCATGAGCGCCCCCGTGGCGCCCACCCGGGTCTCGGCGGCGGTCACCGTGGCGGTGCTGGCGTCGGTGTTCCTGGCCTATCAGGGGCAGGACGCGCTCGCCTGGGGCGCCGTCGTCATGGGGGCGGCGGCTGCGGCCCTGGTGGCCCGGGGCGTGGCCGAGCGGCCGGCCGACGCCGCCTTCGGGGTGATCTACATCGCCCCGGCCGCCATCTGCCTCGTCTGGCTCCGCTCCACTGAGCAGGGGCACTGGTGGATGATGACCCTGTTCGCCGCGACCTGGGCCGCCGACATCGGCGCCTTCGCCGTCGGCAGCCTGCTGAAGGGGCCCAAGCTGTGGCCCAGGTTCTCGCCCAACAAGACCTGGTCGGGGTTCGTGGGCGGGCTCTTCGCCTCGGCGCTGGCCGGGTTCGGCATGGCCTTCTTCAGCGTCTTCCAGCTCAACCTCGCCGCCGCGGCCCTGGTGGGCTTCTGCGTCGGCCTCGCCACCATGGCCGGGGATCTCTGGGAATCGGCGCTCAAGCGCCGGTTCGGAGTGAAGGACTCCGGCGACCTGATCCCGGGCCACGGCGGCCTGCTGGACCGGGTCGACGGCCTCATGTTCGCCGTGGTGGTGATGGCCCTGGTGCGGCTCGCAAACATTTGGGGATGGCATTGAACCTGCCGCGCAAGGTCAGCGTCCTGGGCTCCACAGGCTCGATCGGCGTCTCCACCCTGGATCTCTTTGAAAAGGCCGGGGTCGAGGTCGAGGTGCAGGCGCTCACGGCGGGCCGCAACGTCGAACGTCTGGCGGACCAGGCCCTGCGCTGGCGGCCCAAGCTGGCGGTGATCGACGACGAGGCGGCGCTGCCGAGGCTGCGCGAGCGGCTGCAGGGGACGGGAATCGAAACGGCCGCCGGCGCCGCGGCCGTGAAGGACGCGGCCACCGCCGACGCCCAGTGGGTGATGTCGGCCATCGTCGGCTTCGCGGGTCTTGCGCCCACCCTGGCCGCGGCCAAGGCCGGGGCGGTGATCGCCCTCGCCAACAAGGAAAGCCTGGTCTGCGCCGGCCCCTCGCTGCTGCGCACCGCCAAGCTGGCGGGCGGGGCGGTCGTGCCGGTGGATTCCGAACACTCGGCCATCTTCCAGGTCCTGGACCCGGCGGTGGCGGCCCAGGTGTCGCGCCTGATCCTCACCTCGTCCGGCGGGCCGTTCCGGGCCGCGACGCGCGAGGAGATGGCGGCGGCCACTCCCGAACGGGCCCTGGCGCATCCGAACTTCTCGATGGGCGCCAAGATTTCGATCGATTCCGCGACCATGATGAACAAGGGCCTGGAGGTGATCGAGGCCGCCTACCTGTTCTCCATGCCGGCCGAGCGTATCGAAGTCCTGGTCCACCCCCAGCAGATCATTCACAGCCTGGTCGAGTACGCCGATGGCTCGACCCTGGCTCAGCTCGGCCCGCCGGACATGCGGCCGCCAATCGCCTGCGCCTTCGCCTGGCCCGACCGGCTGCCGTGGCCCGCGCCGAAGCTCGACCTGGTGACTGCCGGGCCGCTCACCTTCGAGCATCCCGACATCGACCGGTTCCCGGCCCTTCGCATCGCCAAGGCCGCCCTGCGGGCCGGCGGCCATGCCCCCGCGGCCATGAACGCGGCCAATGAACGCGCCGTAGCGGCGTTCCTTGACCGCAAGATCGGCTTCCTGGACATCAGTTCGGTCGTCGAGGAGACGCTGGAACGACTGGACGGCATGGCCTTCAAGGTCGACAACAGCGACGCTGTGGAATGCGCCCGGACGACGGACGCGGAGGCCCGGCGCGTGGCGGACGGCGTCGTCGCCGGCCTGCAGGCCTGATGGAGTAGATCGCCGCGATGCAGTTCCTTCAGAACGCCTTGCTCTACGTCCTGCCGTTCGTGGTGGTTCTGGGAATCGTGGTCACGGTCCACGAGCTGGGCCACTTCTTGGCCGCCAAGTGGCTGGGGACCAAGATCGACCGCTTCTCCATCGGCTTCGGGCGGGCGCTGGCCAGCTGGCGCGACCGGCAAGGGGTCGAATGGCGCATCGGCTGGCTGCCGCTTGGCGGCTATGTGCGCTTCGCCGGCGACGAGAACGCCGCCTCCATCCCCGACGCGGACGACCTGTCGCAGATGCGGCGGGAGATTTCGCGACGGGAAGGTGAGGGCGCGCTTGAGCGCTACTTCCATTTCAAGCCGCTGTGGCAGCGGGCGATCATCGTGGCCGCGGGGCCGTTCGCGAACTTCCTTCTGGCGGTGACGATCTTCGCCGCCCTGCTGATGAGCTTCGGCGAGCTGGTCCTGCCGTTCCGCGTGGCGCAGGTGAACCCCGGCAGCGCCGCCGAGGCGGCCGGCTTCCGGCCTGGGGACCTGGTGGTCGAGGCCAACGGGCGTGAGGTGCGTCGCTTCGAGGAGGTGCAGCAGCTGGTGCGCGTGCGGGCCGAGGTGCCGACGCGCTTCGTGGTGGACCGGGGCGGCCAGCGGGTCGAACTGGTGGCGACGCCGCGTTGGGAGACCCAGAAGGACATCGTGGCGGGCGAGCAGCGCGTGGGCGTCCTGGGCCTCGTGCCCGCCCAGCGCCCGACCGACTTCATCCGGGTGCGCTACGGGCCGATCGAGGCGGTGGCCGGCGGCGTCGCGCGCACCTGGAACGTGCTCGAGACCAGCGTCTACTACCTGGGCCGCATGGTGACAGGGCAGGTGGGGACCGACCAGCTCCGCGGCCCGCTCGGCATCGCCAGTGTCACCAAGAACGTAGCCGCCATCGGTGCGGAAGGCGCACCCTCGGTGGGCCACATGGTCATGGGGGCGGGGATCAACCTGCTCCAGCTCGCCGCCCTGATCTCGGTGAGCATCGGCTTCATGAACCTTCTGCCCGTGCCCGTCCTGGACGGGGGGCATCTGCTCTTCTACGCCTACGAAGCGATCGCAAGGCGCCCTCTTGGCGCCAAGGTTCAGGCTGCAGGCTACCGAGTGGGCCTTGCGCTCGTCCTTGGTTTGATGTTGTTCGCCACCTGGAACGATTTGCAGCGCCTGCGTGTGTTCAATCTGTTCGGCGGCCTATTCTCCTAGGCCCTCGGTCCCACAAAACGGCTGATTCGATGCTCAAGACCCGCGCCCGCAGCGCCGCGCTCGCCTCCGGCCTTGCCCTTCTTCTGGGCTCGACCGCTCTCGTCGCGCCGACGCTCGCCCTCGCCCAGCAGGAAGAGGGCGGGGTGGTCCAGCGGATTCTCGTCCAGGGCAACGAGCGGATCGAGCAGGCGACCGTCGTCTCCTACCTGCCGATCGGCCCTGGCGAGACCGTCTCCCCCGAGAAGATCGACCTGGCGCTGAAGGCGCTGTTCCGCACCGACCTGTTCGCGGACGTGCGGATCGACTTCCGGAACGGCGACCTGGTGATCACCGTCGAGGAAAATCCGATCATCAACCGGGTGATCTTCGAGGGGAACAAGGGGCTTAAGGAAGACAAGCTGCGCGACGAGGTGTCGATCCGTCCGCGCGGCATCTTCACCCGCGCCAAGGTGCAGAATGACGTCCAGCGGATCGTCGAGCTCTACCGGCGCTCGGGGCGGATCTCCGCCAATGTGACGCCGCAGATCATCGAGTTGCCGCAGAAGCGGGTCGACCTGATCTTCAAGATCGACGAGGGCCCGAAGAGCGGCATCCTCTCGGTCAACTTCCTCGGCAACAAGGCGTTCTCCGACAACGACCTGCGGGACGTGGTCGTGACGGAGGAGAGCCGCTGGTACAAGTTCTTCTCGAACAACGCGAACTACGATCCGGACCGGCTCGAGTACGACAAGGAGCAGCTGCGCAAGCACTATCGCAACCGCGGCTACTACGACTTCCGAGTCTCGTCCGCCGTGGCCGAGCTGGCGCCGGACAAGAACGGCTTCGTGGTCACCTACACAGTGGACGAAGGTCCGCGGTACGAGTTCGGCAAGATCGAGGTCCAGACCGAGCTGCAGAAGCTGGACAAGAACGTCCTCGCCGCCCTGCTGCCGGTCCGTGAGGGCCAGACCTATCAGGACGAGGCCATCGAGCGGGCCACCGACGCCCTGACCTTCGCCGCCGGCGCTGCGGGCTTCGCCTTCGTGGACGTGCGGCCGAACTACCAGCCCAACCGCGAGACGCGGAAGGTGGACGTGACCTTCCAGGTCCGCGAGGGACCGCGCGTCTACGTCGATCGCATCGACATCGTCGGCAACACCCAGACGCTGGACTATGTGATCCGCCGCGAAATGAGCGTGGTGGAGGGCGACGCCTATAACCGCGCCCTGGTCGACCGGTCCCGCCGCCAGATCCGTGGCCTGGGCTTCTTCAAGAACGTCGACATCACCGAAACGCCGGGCTCGGCGCCGGACCGGACCGCGCTGCAGGTTCGGGTCGAGGAACAGCCCACCGGCGAGCTGTCGTTCAGCGCCGGCTATTCCTCGGTGGACCAGCTCGTCCTCGACCTCGGCGTCACCCAGCGCAACTTCCGTGGCCGCGGCCAGGACGTGCGCGCCCGGGTGTCGGTGGGTTCCCTGCGCCAGCAGCTGGACTTCTCGTTCACCGAGCCGCGCTTCCTTGGCCGCGACGTGGCCGCCGGTATCGACCTTTACGGCTATCGGTACGACCTGTCCGACTACTCGGCCTACAAGACGACCACGGTCGGCACGACCTTCCGCGCCAACTTCCCGCTCAGCATCAACGCCCGCGGATCCCTGCGCTACTCGCTGCGCCAGGACGAGATCGAGATCGCCGACTTCTACTGTGATCCGACGGCGCCGTTGCTGTCGCTGGCCCTCTGCGGTCAGCGCGGCTCGAACATCACTTCGCTGGTTGGCTACGGCCTCCGCTACGACCGCCGGAACGACTATCTGAACCCGACCCGCGGCTTCTACGTGGACTTCGTCCAGGACTTCGCGGGCCTGGGCGGCGATGTGAACTATGTCCGCACCGAGGCCGAGGGCGGCTGGTACCACGGCTTCACAAAGGACTTCATCCTCAGCCTGACCGGTTCGGCGGGCTATGTGGAGGGGTGGGCCGGCGACAGCGTCCGGATCAACGACCGCTTCTACAAGGGCGGCAACACCTTCCGCGGCTTCGAGACCGCCGGCATCGGTCCCCGCGACCTGTCGTTCACCCGCGCCGACGCCCTGGGCGGCAAGGCCTACGCCATCGGCACCGTCGAACTCACCGTGCCGACGTTCCTGCCTGAGCAGTACGGCATCAAGGCCGCGCTGTTCTCCGACGTCGGTACGCTGGGCCTCCTCGACAAGGAGGACAAGCAGTGCCCGCCGCCGGGCACCGAGTCCTGCCCGCTGGGCGCACGCGACCCGAGCATCAAGGACGACATGTCGCTGCGCGCATCGGCCGGCTTGAGCGTCTTCTGGCGTTCGCCCATGGGTCCCATCCGGTTCGACTTCAGCCGCGTTTTGGCTAAAGAGGACTACGACAAGACCGAGACCTTCCGGTTCTCCACCTCAACCAGGTTCTAGGAAACTCATGAATTTCAAGACTTTCGTCGCGGCGGGTTGCGCTGCGACCGCGCTCATGGCCATCGCTGGTCAAGCCGCCGCCCAGACCCCGCCGGTCGCCCAGACCAACGCGCCGCCGCCGGTGAACCACGGCGCCGCCGTGCCCGGCGTCTGCATCATGTCGATCCCGGGCGCGATCGCCGGCTCGACCGTGGGCAAGTACGTCGACACGCGGATGCAGCAGATCATCCAGCAGGTGAACGGCGAACTGAACGGCGAGCGCACCGCCATCGAGAACGAGAGCAAGCAGCTCGACAGCCAGCGGGCCACCCTGGACCGCACGACCCTGGAGCAGCGCACCGCCGCCCTCCAGGTTCGCGTCAACGCCCTGACCCGCAAGGTTCAGCAGCGCGAGCGTGAAGTTCAGGCCACGGAACAGAAGGCCCTGGCCCGCGTCGGCCAGGAAATGGAGCCGCTGATCCGTCAGGTCTACGAGCAGCGCCAGTGCTCGGTCCTGCTGAACCGTGACGCCATCGTGCTGGGCAACCCGGCCATGGACATCACCCCCGGCGTGATCACGGCCCTGAACGCCAAGATCACCCAGTTCACGTTCGACCGCGAACGCCTGGATCAGCAGCCGGCCGCGCCGGCCGCGACCCGCTAAGCGGCGAAGGGCGGATCGAGCTTCCGCTTCCCCGAGGCGCACCATGCCCGATCCCCGCTTCTTCGAGGACCTGGGACCTGTTCCCCTCGCCGAGTTGGCAAGGCTCGGCGGGGCGGAACTGTCTGATCCCGCGGCCGGCGACCGCCTGATCCGCGGGATCGCCATCCTGGCTCAGGCTGGGCCGGACACCGTCACCTTCCTGTCCGACCGAAGGAATCTGGCCGACCTTGCGCGGGAGCCGGGCGCCTGCTTCGTGACCGCGCGGGATGCAGCGGCGCTGCCGGACGGCTGCGTCGCCCTGGTCACGGCCAATCCGCACGGCGCCTACGCCCTGGCGGGCCGCCGGCTGCACAGGCCGCGCATGGCGGGGTATGAGGCCCGTGGGGCGGACGTAGAGGTGGAGGAGGGCGTCGTCCTCGGCGCCGGGGTGGTTCTGGGCGACGGCGTAAAGATCGGCCGCGGCACAAGGATCGGCCCCAACACGGTAGTCGGGCCTGGCGTGGCCATCGGCCGGGACTGCGACATCGGTCCGAACGTCACCATTGGCTTCACCCTGATGGGCGATCGGGTCCGGGTCCTGGCCGGCGCCCGGCTCGGCGAGCCCGGGTTTGGCGCCACGGCGGGGCCGGGCGGGCTGATGGACATCCCGCAGCTCGGCCGCGTGATCGTGCAGGACAACGTCACCATCGGGGCGAACACCACCATCGACCGGGGGGCGTTTGACGACACGGTGATCGGCGAGAACACCAAGATCGACAACCTCGTGCAGATCGCCCACAACGTGCGCGTGGGGCGCAATTGCGTCATGGCCGCCCACACCGGCATCTCGGGCAGCGTGCTGATCGGCGACGGCGCCCAGTTCGGCGGCCGGGCAGGCGTAGCGGACCATGTGACCATCGCCGCCGGCGCCCGGGTGGCCGCGGCGTCGGGCGTGATGAAGGATATTCCGGCTGGGGAGACGTGGGGCGGCGTGCCCGCGCGTCCCATCCGGCATTGGCTTAAGGAAACGGCGTGGCTGGCCCGGATGGCGAGCCGCAGGGGGCCGGAGGGTAAGGGGACTGGGGAATGACGCGTAAGGCGCCGGCGGGGCAGGACCCGACGCAGATCGACATCACCGAGGTGCTGGCGCGCATCCCGCACCGCTATCCGTTCCTGCTCGTGGACCGCTGCGAGGAGTACAAGCCGAGCGAGTCCATCGTCGGCATCAAGTGCGTGACCGTGAACGAGCCCTTCTTCCAGGGTCACTTCCCGGACTATCCGGTGATGCCGGGCGTGCTGCTGATCGAGGCCATGGCCCAGACCGGGGCGGTGCTGATGTCGAAGTCGCTGGACGTGGACACCACGGGCAAGGCGATCTTCTTCATGTCGGCCGACAACTGCCGCTTCCGCTCGCCGGTCCGTCCGGGCGACGTGGTGCGCATGCCCGTGCGAGTGGTGCGCCACCGCGGCGACGTCTTCAAGTTCGCCGGCCAGGCGCTGGTGGACGGCAAGGTTGCGGCCGAGTGCGAGTTCGCCGCCATGGTGGTGGAGACCTGAGCGTCTTGGCCGGGCAGATCCATCCCACCGCCCTGATCGCCGAGGGCGCCGAGCTGGCCGAGGACGTCAGCATCGGGCCGTTCTGCGTAGTCGGACCAAAGGTCCGCATCGGGCCAGGCACGCGGCTGCATTCCCATGTGGTGATCGACGGGCGCACGACCCTGGGCGCCAACAACCAAGTCTACCCCTTCGCCGTGCTGGGCGGGCCGCCGCAGCACACGGCCTACAAGGGCGAGGACACCGAGCTCGTCATCGGCGACAACAACGTCATCCGCGAACACGCCACCATGAACATCGGCACGCCCCATGGCGGCGGCGTGACGCGGGTGGGCTCCAACGGCCTCTACATGATCGAGAGCCACGTGGGGCACGACTGCACGGTGGGCGACAACGTCATCCTCACCAAGCAGGCGACCCTGGGCGGGCACTGCCAGATCGGCGACTTCGTGATCGTGGGCGGGCTGGCCGCCGTGCACCAGTTCACCCGGGTGGGCCGCCACGCCATGATCGGCGGTCTGGCCGCCGTGGTGAAGGACGTGATCCCTTACGGCTCGGTGTGGGGCAACCACGCTCATCTCGAGGGACTGAACCTCGTGGGGCTGAAGCGCCGGGGCTTCGATCGCGAGACGATCAACACCCTGCGCGCCGCCTATCGCCTGCTGTTCGCCAACGAGGGCACGTTCCAGGAGCGGCTTGAGGACACGGCCCAGACCTATGCGGACAGCCCGCAGGTGATGGAGATCATCGACTTCATCCGCGCCGACGCCAGCCGCCCGCTCTGCCTGCCCGAACGCGAGTTCTGATGAAGAAGCTGGGTCTGATCGCCGGCGGCGGGGGCCTGCCGGTGGAGATCGCGGAGCATTGCGAGCGCTCGGGCCGGCCGCTGTTCGTCATCCGCCTGAAGGGGTTCGCCGGGACCGAGCTCGCGCCTTACGCCGGCGCCGAGGTGGGCGTCGCCGAGGTGGGCAAGTGCATCAAGGCGCTAAAGCGCGCCGGTTGCGAGGCGGTCTGTCTGGCCGGGATCGTGACGCGGCCGGACTTCGCCAGCCTGATCCCCGACCTGCACGGCCTGAAGCTGCTGCCCAAGGCCATCGCCGCCGCCCGGCGCGGGGATGACGCCCTGTTGCGGCTGCTGGTGGAGGAGTTCGAGAAGGAAGGCTTCGAGGTCCTGGGCGCCCATGAGGTGATGGACGACCTGTCGCTGCCCCTCGGCTATCTCGGCGCGCGGCAGGCCGGCGACGAGGATCTGCACGATGCGCAGCGCGCCTTGGAGGTGGCCCGGGCCGTCGGCCGCCTGGACGTGGGGCAGGCCGCCGTGGTGGCGGGCGGCCTTGTCCTGGCCGTGGAAGCCCAGGAGGGCACCGACGCCATGCTGGCGCGCGTGGCGGGCCTGCCCGCCCATCTGAAGGGCGCGCCGGGCGCCGGGCGCGGCGTGCTCGCCAAGGCGCCCAAGCCCATCCAGGAGACCCGCATCGACCTGCCGACCATCGGCCGGGCGACCGTCGAGGGCGTCGCCAGGGCGGGGCTGGCCGGGATCGTTGGCGAGGCCGGGCGGCTGCTCGTCCTGGATCGCCATGAGGTGATTTCCCTGGCCGACGAACTAGGGGTCTTCATCCTGGGCGTGGAGCCCGAGTTCGGATGACGCCCAAGCTGCTCACCGTCATGCTGGTGGCCGCCGAGGCTTCTGGCGACGACCGGGGGGCAGGGCTGATGCGCGCGCTCCGGGCGCGACTGGGTGAGCGCGTGCAGTTCATCGGCGTCGGCGGCGAGCGGATGCGGACCGAGGGGCTCGCCAGTCCCTTCGACATCGCCGAGCTCTCCGTCCTGGGCTTGGTGGAGGGCTTGCGGGCCTATCCCAAGGTCGTGCGCCGGGTGCGGGAGACCGCCGCCCTGGCGCAGCGGGAGCCGCCCGACATCGCTGTCCTGATCGATTCCTGGGGCTTCACCCTGCGGGTCGCCAAGGCTCTGCGCCGGCTCTATCCGCAGCTGCCGCTGGTGAAATATGTGGGGCCGCAGGTGTGGGCTTCGCGGCCGGGCCGGGCCAGGACCACGGCCCAGACCTACGACCATCTGCTTTCCATCCACGCCTTCGACGCGCCCTATTTCGAGGCTGCGGGGCTGCCCGTCACCTTCGTGGGCAATTCCGCCCTGGCGACCGACTTCTCCCAGGCGGATCCGGCGCGGCTGCGGGCCCGGATCGGGGCAGGCGAGGGCGACCCGATCCTGCTGGTCCTGCCGGGCAGCCGGCCGGGGGAAATCGAGCGCGTCCTGCCGCCCTTCGCCGAGGCGGCGGCGCGCCTGCAGGCCGAGCGCCCGGACCTGCACGTGGTGGCGCCGGCCGCCGACACCGTGGCCGCCATGGTGAAGGATCGCATCGGCAGCTCGCTCCCGCGCGCTCACGTGGTCGAGGGCGAGGAGGCCCGGCGCGACGCCATGAAAGCCGCGACTGTCGCCCTGGCCTGTTCCGGCACGGTGACCACCGAGCTGGCGCTGGCGGGCTGCCCCATGGTCGTGGGCTATCGGGTAGCGCCGCTGACCTACGCCATCCTGAAGCGGCTGATCCGCACCCGGTATGTCACCCTGTTCAACATCGCCGCGCAGGACTTCGTGGCGCCCGAGCTGCTGCAGGACGCCTGCAACGGGCCGGCCCTGGCCCGGGAGGCGGCCCTGCGGCTGGACGATCCGGAACTGCGGGCCTGGCAGGTAGCGCGACAGCATGCAGCCCTGGACCGGATGGGCCGCGGGGGGCCTGACCCCAGCGAGGCCGCCGCCGAGGCGGTCCTGGCTCTGCTCAAGGCCCGCGGCCTCAGCTGAGCCGCAAAGCAAAAGGCCGGCCCCGAGGGGGCCGGCCTTCGCAATTCGACGTGTCGACGCTCTTAGCGCTTGTCCACCGGGACGTAGTCCCGCCGCGGCGCGCCGGTGTAGAGCTGGCGCGGACGGCCGATCTTCTGGGACGGATCCTCGATCATTTCCTTCCACTGGGCGATCCAGCCCACGGTGCGGGCCAGCGCGAACAGCACCGTGACCATCTCGGGCGGGAAGCCCAGGGCGCGCAGGGTGATGCCCGAGTAGAAGTCGACGTTCGGATAGAGCTTGCGCTGGATGAAGTACTCGTCGTTCAGCGCGATCTTCTCGAGCTCCATCGCCACCTTGAGGAGCGGGTCGTCCTGGTGGCCGACGGCCGCCAGCACCTCGTGGCAGGTCTTCTGCATGACCTTCGCCCGCGGGTCGTAGTTCTTGTAGACCCGGTGGCCGAAGCCCATGAGCAGGCGCTCGCGGTTCTTCACGCCCTTCACGAAGTCCGGGATGTTCTCGACCGTCCCGATCTCCTTGAGCATGTTGAGCGCTTCTTCGTTCGCGCCGCCGTGCTTGGGGCCCCACAGCGAGGCGATGCCCGCGGCGATACAGGCGAACGGATTGGCGCCCGACGAGCCGGCCAGGCGGACCGTCGAGGTCGAGGCGTTCTGCTCGTGGTCGGCGTGCAGGATGAAGATGCGGTCCATGGCGCGGGTCAGGACCGGATTCGGCTTCCAGTCCTCGGCCGGGACCGAGAAGCACATGCGCAGGAAGTTCTCGGCGTACGAGCAGTCGTTGCGCGGATACACGAACGGCTGGCCGAGGGAGTACTTGTAGGCGCGGGCCGCGATCGTCGGGATCTTGGCGATCATGCGATGCGCCGAGATGATCCGCTGCTCGGGATCATCGATGTTGGTGCTGTCGTGATAGAAGGCCGAGAGAGCCCCGACCGCGCCGACCATGATGGCCATCGGGTGAGCATCCCGACGGAAGCCATTGAAGAACCTATCAAACTGCTCGTGGAGCATGGTGTGATAGGTGATGTTGTGCTCAAACTTGGCGAATTCAGCCGCGGTGGGCAGCTCACCGTGCAGCAGCAGGTAGCAGACCTCAAGGAAGGTCGACTGCTCGGCCAGCTGGTCAATCGGGTAGCCGCGGTGCAGCAGGATTCCCTGATCGCCGTCGATGAAGGTGATCTTGCTCTCGCACGATGCGGTGGAGGTGAAGCCCGGGTCGTAGGTGAAGACGTCGGCGTCGCCGTAGAGCTTTCGGATATCGACCACGTCCGGTCCGACCGTGCCTTTCAGGACGGGGAGCTCGACGGTCTTGCCGCCGATACCGATCTTCGCCGTGTCGCCCATGCGAACTCCTTTCGCGGATGCGAGATAAACGCTCGTTCGAGCGGCCTTATACCGCTTTACGCCGAGGGTGAAAGCGCGTCGTCAAGGCGCGCGAGAGTTTCCTCCCGGGTGAGGGCCGTCATCGTGCCTGCAAGGTCGGGCGCGGGCGCGCCGCCGGACAGCACGGCGCGGAGCTGCGGACCGAACTTGCCGATGCCGACGCCTTCCTGTTCCGCAAAGGCGCGGATCGCCGCCTCCAGGGTAGGAACGTCCCAGTGGGGCTGGGCGGCGAGGGTGTCGCGCAGGCGCGAGAGCCGGCCGACCATTTCCTCGGTCATGGCCGCCTTGGCCTTCTCGGGCAGCTCCAGGGGCCGCCGCTTGAGGGCGAAGACCACGGCGTCTGCGAGGTCGACCACGGTCTTGGCGCCGTCGCGCACGAACGGAATGGTGCGCTCGATCACGGCAATGTCACCGGCCTCAAGGGTCCAGTCGCGGCTTGCAAGGACCTCCTCGACGAGCTTGGCGAGGCGCGCGGGCTCGGCCTGGCGAATGTAGTGGTTGTTCAGGTGGTTCAGCTTGGCCCAGTCCAGCCGGGCCGGGGCGCCGACCACGTCGTAGATGTCGAACCAGGCGATGGCCTGCTCGTCCGAAAAGATCTCGTCGTCGCCGTGGCCCCAGCCGAGCTTGGCCAAGTAGTTGCGCATGGTCTCGGGCAGATAGCCCATCGCCGCGAAATCGGTGACCGACTGGGCGCCGTGACGCTTCGACAGCTTGGCGCCGTCGGGCCCGTGAATCAGCGGCAGGTGCGCCCACACCGGCACCTCCCAGCCCATGGCGTTGTAGATCAGGGTCTGGCGGGCGGCGTTGTTCAGGTGGTCGTCACCGCGGATCACGTGGGTGATGCCCATGTCGTGGTCATCGACGACCACGGCGAGGTTGTAGGTCGGCGTGCCGTCCGTGCGCAGCAGGATCAGGTCGTCGAGCTGGCTGTTCTGGAAGCGCACCTCGCCCTTCACCGCATCGTTGACGATTGTCTCGCCTTCCAGCGGGCTCTTCAGGCGCACCACGAACGGGCGGTCGGGGGCGTCTTCCGGCGCGGCGTCCCGCCAGGGCGACTGGACGACGCGACCTTCGGCCCGGGCGCGCTCGCGTTCGGCCTCGAGTTCCTCGGGCGTCATGTAGTCGCGGTAGGCTTGGCCGCGGGCCAGCAGGTCCTCCACCACCTCACGGTGGCGATCGGCGCGCACGAACTGGAAGACCGGCTCCTCGTCGGCCTCCAGGCCTAGCCACTTCAGCCCGTCGAAGATCACCTGCACGGCGGCTTCCGTGGACCGTTCGCGGTCCGTGTCCTCGATGCGCAGCAGGAAGGTCCCGCCCGTGTGACGGGCGTAAAGCCAGTTGAAAAGCGCGGTCCTGGCCGTGCCAATGTGCATCATGCCGGTCGGCGAAGGGGCGATGCGGGTGCGGACGGGGCGGTCTGCCATAGAACTCGAGGGGGTTGGGGAGGGGGGCGCGGACGCCGGAGCGGCGCCTCTTAGCACGTCGATTCCCTCAGGGGCCAGTCCGCGGCGGGCGCTGAACTGGGTTCGGAATCAGGTCGAGGCCCAGGCCGATCGCTGGACGCTCTGGACCCCGGTCGCCTTCGGAGCCGGTTGCGCGACCTACTTCGGCCTGCTACGCGAGCCACAGATGTGGCTGGCCTGGGCGATGATGGCGGCCGCCCTGGCGCTGCTCCTGGCGTCCCGGCGCGGGACCGGAGGGCGAGCCATGGTCGCGGCCCTGGCCCTGGCGGCTTTCGCCCTGGGTGGGTTTGGCGTGGCCAAGTTCCGGACGCAAAGCGTCGCGGCCCCGGTCATGGCGACGCCGCCCGATGCGGCGGCAAGGCCTCACATGGTCGAAGGCTGGGTGGTGGACGTAGCCTCGCCGGGGCAGGGCGGCCAGCGGCTTTTGGTCGCCCCGGTCCGGGTCGGAGATCTCAGCCCGGAGGCGACCCCGATCCGGGTGCGGATCACCCTGCGGCCAGGAACGCCCCTGCCGCGCCCGGGCGAGGCGATCCAGGTCCTGGCCATCCTCAACCCGCCGCCGCCGCCCGCCAGTCCCGGGGCTTACGATTTCGCCCGGGACGCCTTTTTCGAGAGCGTGGGCGGTGTGGGCCTGGCGCTGCGCCCGCCGCAGGCCTGGACGCCGGCGGCGCTTGCGCCCTGGCGGCTGCGCCTGACCATGGGAATCAACGCCGCGCGCTGGGCCCTGACCGAACGGATCGTGTCGACCCTGGGGCCGCGGACCGGCGGCCTCGCCGCAGCCATGACTACCGGCCACGAGGCCTATATCCCGCGCGAGCAAGTGGAAAACCTGCGCGCCTCGGGCCTGGCCCACATCGTCTCCATCAGCGGGCTGCACATGGCCATCGTGGGAGGCTTCGCCTTCGCCGCGGCGCGGGTGGCTGTGGCGGCCTGGCCGTGGCTGGCGCTGCGGGTGTCGGGCAAGAAGCTGGCGGCCATCGTGGGCCTGGCCGCCGTGGGCGGCTATCTGGTGCTGTCAGGCGCGCCGCCGCCCGCGGAACGGGCGGCGATCACCGCGTCGGTCGCCTTTGCGGCCATTCTCGTGGATCGCCAGGCGATCAGTCTTCATGCGCTGGCCCTGGCCGCTATGGGCGTTCTTCTAGCCCAGCCCGAGGCCGTCACCGAGCCCGGCTTCCAGATGTCGTTCGCAGCCACGGCCGCGCTCGTCGCCCTGGCCGAGGCCTGGCCGCAACCCGTTCGCGAGATCTCCGCGCCCTGGTGGATCCGCGGGCCCCAGGCGGCGGCGACCTGGGTTGCGGCCAGTCTGGCGGTGAGTTTCGTGGCGGGGCTCGCCACGGGGCCGTTCGCGATCCAGCACTTCAACCGCGTCTCGACCTGGGGCTTGCTGGCCAATCTGGCGGTGGCGCCGATCTCGTCGTTTCTCCTGATGCCGGCGCTGGCGATCGGCGCGGCCCTGTCGCCCCTGGGGTTTGGACGCGCGCCCCTGGAGGTGGCCGGCTTCGCCATCGATCTGATGAACCGCGTAGCGGCGACGGCGGCCGCCGCGCCCATGGCTCAGTCGCTGGTCGCCAGCGCGCCGGCCTGGACGCTGCCGGCGGCGTTCCTGGGCATCCTCGCCATCTGCCTCTGGCGCGGGCCGCTACGCTGGGTCGGCCTGCCGCTAGCCCTGTCCGTGCTGTGGGTTCCTCGTCCGCCGACGCCTGACGTCTGGATCAGCGCCGATGGTGCGGCCGTGGCGGTGCGGGAGGGACGCCAGGCGGTGCTGCTGCGGCCAGACGTGAAGCTGTTCGGGGCCGAGCTCTGGGCGCGCCGGCGCGGCCTCGAGCCCCTGGCGAGCGAAGCCGAGCGCGACATCCGCTTCGACTGTGATCGCTGGAGCTGCGCGCCGGGGCTGGGGGCGCCTGTGCGGCTGGCGGCGGCCTGGAACCTTCGGCGTCCGCTTCGGGCCGGGCGGCTGGACGACCTCTGCGCCGACGCCGAGGTAGTGGTTGTGCGCAACGACCTGCGGCCCGAGCGCTGCGCGGCGGCGGTCGTGTTCACGGGGGCGGACTTCCGCGCCGGAGGTTCGGCCGAACTCTACCGGCAGGCCGACGGCGGCTGGCGGATCGTCTGGGCCAGCGATCTGCGCGGCCGGCGACCGTGGACCTGGGGCTTCGATCCCCGATAGGGCCCGCCGCCGGCCGGCGGCGACTTAGTGGTAGCGCCGGATCAGGCCCACGAGGCGGCCCTGCACCGACACTTGGTCGGGGCCAAAGATGCGGGTCTCATAGGCCGGGTTGGCGGCCTCGAGGGCGATGGAGGCGCCTTTCTTGCGCAGCCGCTTGAGGGTGGCTTCCTCGCCATTCACCAGAGCCACGACGATGTCGCCCGAGTTGGCGCTGTCGGTCCGGCGGATCACCACGAAGTCGCCGTCGAGGATGCCGGCGTTGATCATGGAATCGCCCTGGATCTCGAGGACGAAATGCTCACCCGCGCCGAGCATGGCCTCGGGCACCGGCAGGCGATCGCGTTCCTGCTGAATGGCCTCGATCGGCGTCCCGGCCGCGATCTTGCCGAGGATCGGGAGTTCGCGCGTGTCGTTGGCGGCCACCGGCATGTCCTTGCCGGCGTCGACCAGTTGCGGCTTGAACGGGGCGCGGCCCTTGGGCGGGGCGGCGGCCGTGGCCTGCTGGGGCAGGCGGACCACTTCCAGGGCCCGGGCGCGGTGTGGCAGACGGCGCAGGAAACCACGCTCTTCCAGGGCGGTGATCAGGCGGTGAATGCCGGACTTGGACGCCAGATCCAGGGCTTCCTTCATCTCGTCGAAGGACGGCGAGACCCCGGTCTCCTTGATCCGCTCATGAATGAACATAAGCAGTTCATGCTGCTTGCGGGTGAGCATCTAGGGCGACCTCTGGAACAAAGCGCAAACGTTGCGTTTGTTCTGTAGATGTTCCCAGTTAATGTCAAGTTACGACGGTTCCCCCTGAAAAATCAGGGAAAATCATTCCCGGCCAAGTACGAAAACCGACTCAGCCCAGCAGTTCGCGCGTCGCCGTCGTGACGTCGGCTTGTCTCATCAGGCTTTCACCCACCAGCATGGCCCGAGCGCCGGAGCGCTCAAGGCGCGCGGCGTCGGCGGCGGTGAAGATGCCGCTCTCGGTCACCAGCAGGGCTTCGGGCGGGGCGAGCCGTGCCAGGCGTTCGGTGGTGGCGAGATCCACCGTGAAGGTGCGCAGGTCGCGGTTGTTTACACCCACCAGATCAGCGCCAAGCTTGCCGGCGCGGTCCATCTCGGCCTCGTCATGCACCTCGACCAGGGCGTCCATGCCCAGCCGCCGGGCTTCGGCCATCAGATCGGCGGCCAGGGCGTCGTCGACCATGGCCAGGATCACCAGGATGGCGTCGGCTCCGAGGTCGCGGGATTCCGTCACCTGCCAGGGATCCACCAGGAAGTCCTTACGGATGCAGGGTAGGGCGACCGCCTCGCGCGCGGCCACGAGATAGGCGTCCTTGCCTTGGAAGCTGGGTTCGTCGGTAAGGACCGAGAGGCAGGCCGCGCCGCCGGCCTCGTAGGCGCGGGCCAGGGCGGACGGGTCGAAGTCCTCCCGGATCAGGCCCTTGGACGGCGATGCCTTCTTGATCTCGGCGATCAGCGCCAGGCGGCCGGGAGCGTGGCGTTGCGCCAGGGCGTCGCGGAAGCCCCGCGGCGGAGAGGCGGCCGGCTCGATGACGGGACGCGCGGCCTTGCGGGCGGCCACATCCTCACGCTTGTAGGCGGCGATCCGGGCCAGGATGTCGCTCATGCCGCGGTGATCTCCACCAGCTTGTCCAGCGCCGCCTGGGCGCGTCCGTCGTCGATGACCTGGCCGGCGAGTTCGACGCCTTCGCGCAGGGTCTCGACCTTGTCGGCCACGAGGAAGGCCGCCGCAGCGTTGAGCGCCACGATGTCCCGATAGGCCCCATGTTCACCCGCCAGCAGACGCCGCAGGGCAGAGGCGTTCTCGGCGGGGGCGCCGCCGGTGATGTCGGCGAGGGCGGCCCGGCGCAGGCCCACCGCCTCGGGGGTCACGGTGAACAGCCGCACCTTGCCGTCGCGCAGTTCGGCGACGGAGGTCTCGCCCGTGGTGGTCATCTCATCCAGGCCCGACCCGTGGACGACCCAGGCCCGTTCGGAACCCAAAAGCCTCAGGGCTTCGGCCAGCGGCTTCACCCAGCGCTCGGCATAGACGCCAATCACCTGCCGCTGGGCGCCAGCCGGGTTGGTGAGGGGCCCCAGGAGATTGAAGATGGTGCGGAAGCCCAGTTCGGCCCGGATCGGCGAGACGTGGCGCATGGCGCTGTGATGGGCCGGGGCGAACAGGAAGCAGATGCCCGCCGTCTCCAGCGCCTTCAACTGGGCCTCGGTGGACGCGGCGATGTTGACGCCAAGCTCGGTGAGCACGTCGGCGGTGCCCGACTTGGACGACATGGCGCGGTTGCCGTGCTTGGCCACCTTCAGCCCGCCGCCCGCCGCCACGAAGCCGACCGCCGTGGAGATGTTCAGGGTGTGGAGGCCATCGCCCCCGGTCCCGCACACGTCGATGGTGGGAAAACCGGGCTCAAGACGTACGGCGGCCCGGCGCATGGCGCGGGCGCAGGCCGCGATCTCCCCCAGGGTCTCACCCCGCATCCGCATGGCGGTGAGGGCCGCGCCCACCTGGGCCGGCGTCGGCTCGCCGCGCAGGCAGGCCGAGAAGAAGGTGTCGGCGTCGGCGTCGGACAGGGTCGCGCCGTCGGCCAGGCGCGAAAGGAGCGGCTTGAAGGCGTCGGACATGAACGGCGCTCAGGCTTGGGCCAGGGACCGTGCGGGCCGCTTCACGCCGGCGATGTCGAGGAAGTTGCCGAGCAGTTCATGGCCACATTCGGTGGCGATGGATTCTGGGTGGAACTGCACGCCAAAAATCGGCCGCGTCTTGTGCTGCACGCCCATGATCTCGCCGTCGTCGGTCCAGGCGGTGACCTCCAGGTCAGCAGGCAGGTCGGCCTCACGAACCGAGAGGCTGTGGTAGCGGGTCGCCGTGAAGGGGTTCTTCAGGCCGGCGAACACGCCCTTGCCGTTGTGGTGGATCGGGCTGGTCTTGCCATGCATCAGCACCTTGGCGCGGACCACCGCGCCGCCGAACGCCTGGCCGATGGACTGGTGGCCCAGGCAGACGCCGAAGATCGGCAGGTCGTCCGGCGCGGCGGCCAGCAGCGGAAGGCAGATGCCCGCCTCATTGGGGGTGCAGGGCCCTGGAGACAGCAGCACCGCATCCGGCTTGAGGCCGAGCGCCTCGTCGACGGTCAGGGCGTCGTTGCGCACGACATGCGTGTGGGCGCCCAGTTCGTTCAGGTAGTGAACCAGGTTGTAGGTGAAGCTGTCGTAGTTATCGACGACCAGGATCATGCGTCTCCCTTAGGCTTTGCCGACGCATCCGCCAAGCGGGATGCTCGCCCCATGTCGGCAGACGATTCGATGCTGGATTTTCAGGCGATGGCCCGGGCCCGGGCGCTTCTGACCCGCAGTCGCCCACCCGAGCGTACGTGGCCGGCGCTTGTGGCGGCGGCGGCCCTGGCGATCTCGGCCCTGGCTTTCGCGACGGCGATGATTCTCGCTCCGCCCCTGGTCACCCACTCGGCGGTGAAGAGCGCGCCGGAGTAAGGTCACCGTCGACCACGGGCGGCATCAGCCGGCCCCAGGCCTCGATCACGCCGCGCTCGGCGAGGCCGGCGAACAGCCGCTGCACATTGACGGCGTTTTCGCGCAGAAAGGTCTGCCAGACCGGCCGCTCAAACACCTCATAGGGCACCACGAGGCCGCTGCTGATCCGCCGGACGTGATCTTGATCCATCAGCGCCTTCACATGCCGACGGACGGTCTCCGCGGGCATAGACAGGCGATGGGCGGTTTCGGCGACGTTGGTGCGGCCGTTCTCGGCGGTGAGCACCGCCAGCAGCACGATGGCTGAGGCGATGTCGTCCACCGCGGCCATCAGGCCGTCGGTCGTGCGCAGCACATAGTCCGAGAGCAGGCGGACGGCCGCGCGGACGGGGATCGAGGATTCGGGCGGATAGGCCGAGCGGGGCAGGGACTCCACCAGGCCGGCCGCGTTCGCCTGGTGGAAGAAGGTCACCAGCCGGCGGTGGCTCTTGGTGACGCTCTCCACGTAGGCCGGAGACGCCAGATAGGCCTCGGGCACGATGACGCCGCCGTCCACCGAGGCGCAGGCGCCCAGGGCCTCCAGCCGGCGCACGTGGCGGCGGACGGTCTCGAACGGCATCCGCAGGGAATTGGCGACGGCGTTGATGCTCACGGGGCGGCGTCGGGCGTCGGGCGCCGGGGCGTCCAGACGGCCGTGGCGGATGCGGGTCAGGGGCTCGTGGGTGAGCGGAGCGATGTTGGCCTGGTTGATGGCCATGACGAGAATCGAATCGAGGCTCGACAGCCCGCCGATCCCCAAGGTCGCCTGGTCCAGCATGAAGCCGAACGACATCCGCCCGTGCTCACGCTCGCGGCGGGTGAGGGCAACGGGCGCCTCGTCCTGCTTCAGGCCTTCTTCCACGCCTATGCCACCTTTGAAACGCCCGCCCCCACGGCGCACGTCAGTTTCCGTAACCTCGGTATGTAATTGCGACTAGGCAAGGCGCTCTGTTACCCGGAATGGGCACGAAACTCCGGAAACTTCAGACGAATCGCCAGCTTTCCTCAGCCGCCCGGCGCAGGGCGCGGGCCTTGTGCAGCGTCTCATCATATTCGGCGTCGGGATCGCTGTCGGCGACCACGCCGCCGCCAGCCTGGACGTACATCATGCCGTCCTTGAACAGGGCCGTCCGGAGCACGATGCAGGTGTCGACCGAGCCGTCGCAGCCGAAGTAGCCGACGCCGCCGGCGTAGCCGATGCCGCGTTTTTCGATCTCCAGCTCGTCGATGATCTCCATGGCCCGCACCTTGGGCGCGCCCGAAAGCGTGCCGGCGGGCAGGGCGGCCAGCACCACGTCCACGGGATCGAGCCCTGCCGGCGCATCGCCCTCCACATTGGAGACGAGGTGCATCACGTGGCTGTAGCGCTCGACGAAGAAGCTGTCGGTGACACGGACCCGGGGCGGACCGCCCACGGCGGGCGGCGCATTGGCGCCCTGGTCCTTCAGCATCGCCACCCGGCCCACGTCATTGCGGCCGAGGTCGAGCAGCATCAGGTGTTCGGCGCGCTCCTTGGGGTCGGCGCGCAGTTCGGCCTCCAGGGCCTGGTCCTCTTCGGGCGTCGCGCCGCGGGGCCGCGTGCCGGCGATGGGGCGGATGGTGATCTTCCCGTCGCGCAGCCGCACGAGAATCTCCGGGCTGGAGCCGGCCAGATGGAAATCACCGAAGTCCAGGAAGAACAGGAACGGCGAGGGATTCGTCCGGCGAAGCGAGCGGTAGAGCGCGAAGGGATCGCGGCTGAACGGCGCGCGGAACCGGTGGCTCGGCACCACCTGGAAGATGTCGCCGGCGCGGATGTAGGCCTTCGCCTTCTCGACGATGGTCCGGTAGTCCTCGCGGCTGACCGGGGTGGTGAAGCTGTCGGGCTCCGGCTGGCCGTCGCCGGCTAGCGGCGGCGCCGGCTTGCGCAGATCCTGGATGACCGTCTGCAGGCGGGCGCGGGCGGCGGCATAGGCCTCCTCGGCGGTCGACCGTCCGGGCCGCACGGGCGTAACCAGGATGATCTCCTGGGCGATGGAGTCGAAGATCGCCACGATCGACGGGCGCGCCAGCACTGAGTCCGGCAGGTCCAGCGGGTCGGGATTGACGTTGGGCAGGCGCTCGACCAGCCGGATCATGTCGTAGCCGACCGCGCCGAACACCCCGGCGGCCATTGGCGGCAAGCCCGGCGGCAGCTCGATCCGCGAGGCGGCGATGAGGTCGCGCAGGCTGTCCAAGGCCCCGCCGGGCTGGCGGGTGAACCGGCCCGCGGCGATGTCCTCGCCCTCGGCCGCCTCGGCCACATCGCCCCGGCAGCGCCAGACGAGGTCGGGCGCGAGGGTGATGATCGAATAGCGGCCGCGCCAAGCGCCGCCCTCGACCGATTCGAACAGGAAGGCGTACGGACGCCCGTGACCGATCTTGAGGAAGGCCGAGACGGGCGTTTCGAGATCGTCGATCAGCCGGGTCCAGACGACCTGCGCCGCGCCGCTCTCATAGATGGACCTGAACGCGTCGAACGAAGGCTCCGGCGTCACTTCTTCTTCTCCGCCGGCGCGTTGGCGGCGAGGGGCTCCATGCCCACGGCCGAACGGGCGCGGTTCACATCGGTGCGGACCTTCAGCTTGGCGCGGGCCGAAGCCTGGGCGGCCTGGGCGATCTCGCGGAACAGGGCGTTAGCGAGTTCGGGGCGGCTCTGCTCCGCGAGGATGGCGCCCAGCGGGCCGGGCTGCGCCTGCACGTTCGACACCTGACCGACGGCGAAGGCGAACTCGCGCGCCTGGCTGACGAACACCTCGCCGGGCTTGGCCGAGAAGGCGCGACCCAGGAGCTGACGGGACAGGTCCACGCGCTGACCAGCGGTCTGGCGGGACAGGCCCGTAGCCTGGGACACCTGCAGGCCCGCCGACGCGGCCACGGCGGCGAGGGATTCGCCCTTGCGGACACGCTCGGCCAGTTCGTTGGCGCGGGCCTCCATGCGCGAGGCGGTCTGGCGCATCGTCCAGACGCGGGCGAGTTCGTCACGGACCTCGGCCAGCGGCGGAAGGGCGGGCGGGATCACCCGCTCCACACGCACAGCGAACGACTCGCCGTTGCCGGCGTCGACCAGGTCGCTCTCGCTGCCGGCCGGCAGGTCGAAGGCGGTCTCCAGGATGGCCGGGGTCAGGCCGGCCACCGGGCGACCCTGTTCGTCGACGCCCTGCTTCACCACCGGACCGACCGTGACCGCGGTGACGCCGGCCTTCTGGGCGGCGGCCTTAAGGTCGGCGCCCGACTGGTGGGCCTCGTCATAGGCCTGGCTCTGTTCGTAGACCTTCTGGGCGGCGGCGTTCTTGCGCAGCTCGGCCTCGAGCATGGGCCGCGCCTCGTCCAGCGAGATCGTCCGGCCAGGAGTGACCGAGACCACCTTGACCACGGCGAGGCCGAGCTCTCCCTGGGCCTGGGCCACCTGGCCGGCGGCGAGACGGAAGGCCGTCTCGGCCACCCGGCGGTCGGCGATGGCCGTGCGGGGCTTGTTTTCATAGACGATGGGATCGACGCCCATGGCCTTGGCCACGGCGGCCGGCTCCTCGTTGCGGCTCAGGCGCTCCTGAATCTGCTTGGCGGCCGCCGCGTCCTTGGCCGGGATCTGCACGACGGTGCGGGTCTCGGGCTGGGACAGGGTGTCCTTCCGGAAATCGTAGAGCTTCTGCAGCTCGGCCGGGTCGATGGGGCCGGTGCTCGACACCGCCTCGGGGCTGAATCGCACCACGGTCAGGACGCGCATCTCGGGCCGGGTCAGCTGGGCCGCGTTCTCCTGCATGAACTTGGTGAGCTGCTCGTCCGTGGGGGCCGTCACCGCGGGGACGTTGGCCGGGGTGATGGTGAAGTAGGCGAGGTCGCGGCTCTCAAGGCCGTAGACGGCGGCCAGGGCGCCATAGGCCCGCGGTGCGCGCAGGCCCTCGCCGACGCCCGCGCCCCAGTGCTGGGCGGCCATCTGGTCGCGGATGGCGCGGTCGAAGTCCTCCGGCGTCATGCCGTTCTCGCCGAGCCGCTGGACGAAGGTGTTGCGGTCGAAACGGCCGCTGATCGGATCGAAGAACGCCGGGATCTTCTGAATCTCGGCCACCAGCAGCTTGTCCGACGGGCGGATGCCCATGCGGTGGAGCATCTCGGCGAAGGCCTCGCGGGTGGCGAGGCCGTTCAGCACCTGGCGGTCGATGCCGTTCTCGGACGCCATTTCCGGCGTGATGGTCTGGCCGCTCTGCTGCTCCAGCTCCTTGCGGTACTCGTCGTACTCGCGCCGGAACTGCACGGAGTTGATCGTCCGCGACCCGGCCTTGATGACCTGGTCGCCGATGGTTCCGCGGAACACATCGTTGATGCCGAAGATGGCGAAACTGATGATCAGCAGGCCGATGAGGACGGCGGCGACCCAGGATTTCGCGAAGTTGCGAACGGCGGCGAGCATGAAACAAAACCCTTTCCCGGGCGCGAGGTGCGGGGCCGGTATAGTGGAGGCCGGTTCGGGACGGCAAGCAGGTGACAGCCGTCGCGGCTTGGCTTAACCGCGCCGTCCTGAAGCCCGCCGGGCAATCCGACAGACACGGAGGCAAGATGACCCGACCTGCGCCGCTGATCGCCGGGAACTGGAAGATGAACGGGACGTCCTCGTCGCTGGACGAGGCGCTGGCGGTGGCCAAGGCTGTGGCCGACGGCCCGGTCCGGGTGGCGATCTGCCCGCCGGCGATCCTCGCCCACCGCATGAGCGAGGCCCTGGCGGGCTCGAAGGTGCTGGTCGGCGGGCAGGACGCCCACTGGGACGACGCCGGCGCCTACACTGGCGACACCTCGGCCCAGATGCTGGCGGACGCCGGCGCCAAGCTGGTGATCCTCGGTCACTCCGAGCGCCGCACCGGCTACCGCGAGACCGACGAGGTGGTGGCGGCCAAGGTGAAGGCGGCGCTGCGGGCCGGCCTCGAACCCATCGTCTGCGTCGGCGAGACGCTGGAGGAGCGGGAGGCCGGCCGGGCCTTGGAGGTGGTCACCGGGCAGGTGCGCGGCTCGCTGCCGGCCGAGCTGGCCGACAAGGCCTTCGCCGTCGCCTATGAGCCCGTCTGGGCCATCGGCACCGGCCTGACGCCCAAGACGCCCCAGATCGAGGAAGTTCACCGGGCCATCCGCGCCACGCTCGTCGAGCTGTTCGACGAGGCGGGCAGGGCGGTTCCGATCCTGTACGGCGGTTCGGTGAAGCCCTCGAACGCGTCCGAGATCCTGCGCGCCGACGAGGTGGGCGGGGCCCTGGTCGGCGGCGCTTCACTGAAGGCCGCCGACTTCCTGGGCATCATCAACGCCCTCTGAGGCCTAGAAGCGGGCGCGCACCGTCGCGCCCACCGTCCGCGGCAGGCCAGGGAAGATGCCCAGCGTCCCGGCCTGGTTCGGCGCATCGAAGATGCTCTGGGCGTAGAGCTCGTCCAGCAGGTTCTGGCCCCAGAGCTCCACCGACCAGGCCTCGTCAGCCGGTCCCATCGCCAGACGTCCATTCAGCAGCGGGAAGCCCTTCTGGGTCTTCAGCGGGTTGAGATCGGACCCGGCATTGTAGCTGGACGAGTACCGGGCGTTGAGGGTGGCCCTCAGCAGCATTCCGTCGCCGAAGGGACGCGCCCAGTTGGCCGTCAGGGTCGGCGTCCACAGCGGCGCGAGCACGATCCGGCTGTCCGGCAGCCGGGGGCTGACGCCGGGGCCGGGGGTGAACGGGCTGGCCACGGTCTCCGCATAGGTGACGCCGCCCGAGAGCGTCAGGCCCTCGGCGGGCGTGCGCCAGGTGAAGTCGATGTCGGCGCCGCGCGAGATCACCTCGGGGATGGCCGTCACGACAAAGGTGACGCCTGTGTAGGCGTTGAGCTGGAAGTTGCGGAAGTCCTGGTAGAAGGCCGCCGCGTTGAGGATCAGGTCGCCCTCGAGCCAGGTCGCCTTGAGCCCCAGTTCGTAGGCATCCACGAACTCGGCCGGGAAGCTGGTGTCGGTCGCCGCCACCCCCACGGCGAGCCGGGCCCGGTCGAGGTTGTAGCCGCCGCCCTTGTAGCCCCGGGCGTAGGAGGCATAGACCATCAGGTCGGAGGCGGGCCGCCAGGCGAGCTTGGCCGAACCGGTGACCTCGTCCTCCTCGATCTTCTGGCTTGTGCGCAGGTCGTTGAAGGCCACGTCCGCCTGTGGGAAGCAGATGGCGTTGAGCGCGGCCGTGGGAACCGTTGCGCCGACCGCCTGGCGGGAGAGCAGGGCGGTGCAGGCGGGCACGCCGCCCACATTGGCATAGCGGCTCGCTAGCCGCTTCTCGTCATGACTGAGGCGCAGGCCCGCGGTCAGCTCGAAGCCGCCCCCCAGCCGCACCGTGTTGTTGGTGAAGAGGGCGTAGCTGCGCGCCTTCTGTTCGAAGCGGTCGCGCTGGCTCGGCCCTTCGGGGAAGTTCGCTCCCACCGGCAGGCCTGTGTAGGCGGCCACGTGGGCGCGATCGGCGCCCGACGAGAGGACAAGGCCGAGGTAGGCCTCGAAGTCCCGGCCAAAGTCGTAGGCCTGGGCGCTGTCCAGGCGCTCGTCGGCGAAGAAGCCGCCCATGGTGAAGTCCCAGGGGCCGCGCGTGCCGCTGAGCCGCAGCTCCTGGGTGGCCGTGCGGAACCTGTTGAAGAAGCTGCCGTCGGAGGGGCGGTAGAGGAGGTCGGCGCTGGTGTAGTCCACGTCGGTGCCCAGGCGGACCTTCCAGTCCCGGAGCGCGGTGATCGAGGTGAGCGTGAGGTCCGGCCCGAAACGATAGGTGGTCTCCAGGGACAGGCCCTCGTCCGTGACCACCTGCTTTCCGTCGCGATTGCCATAGGCGATGTGGTTTTCCGGGCGGGGCGGGCGCGAGACGCCGGCGTCGGGCGCCAGCAGGTCCACATAGGCGGCGGTCGGTCCGGCCAGGTAGGTGATGCCGAGGCAGCATTGTTCGGCCCGGCGACTGGCGTCGGCGATGAGGCGCAGGCTGAGAGCCTCGGACGGCTGGAACAGGAGTTGACCGCGCACCGTGGCGTAGTTGCGGTCGTGGTCCTCATCGAAGCCGCGGGGACCATCGCCCGTGCGCACCTTGACCCAGCCGTTGCGGCTGCGGGCCGCGACGAAGAGGCGGCCGGCGAGGACATCTTCAACAAGGGGAGCGTTCAGGCTCACTGACCCGCCGCGCTCGTGGAAGCTGCCGACTGTGGCCTCGACGTCCAGGCTGCGGGTGAAATCGGGCGCCCGGGTGATGACATTGATGACGCCGGCCGAGGTGTTCTTTCCGAACAGATCCCCCTGCGGGCCCTTGAGCACCTCGATCCGCGCCAGCTCGCCGAGGTCGCCGATGCCGATGCTGTTGCGGGGCCGGTAGACGCCGTCGACGACGATCCCCACCGAGGATTCCAGGCCGACGTTGTCGCCGATGGTGCCGATGCCACGGATCCGGGCCGCCGTCGCCGATTCGCTGGACGTGCTGGTCACCTGGAACCCCGGGACCACCGCCGTCAGGTCCTTGATGTCCCGCACGCCGGCGTCGCGCAGGGCCGGGGCGGAGAGGGCGGTGATGGCCAGCGGCACGTCCTGCAGGCGCTGCTCGCGCTTCTGGGCGGTCACCACCACTTCGCCGAGGTGGGCCTCGTCGGCCTTGGCTTCGGCCAGCGGAACAAGCGCGAGCGCGGCGAAGACCGCGCCGAATCCATCGTGACGCATGGACAATCCTTGAGATGAGGGGTCGGCGACCCGTTCGCCCGGCCTAGGGCCTGGGTTGACGCAACGGCGGGAAACCCTAAAGCTCGCTGCCTGGCGGCCCTTTCAGCTCCACCGTATTGCCTTCGGGATCGCGCACGTAGAGCGAAAGTCCGTCGCCGTCAGCCCCATAGCGAGGGCCTTCCTCCACGATCTCGACGCCGTTCGTCGCAAGATGGGCGCGGATCGCTGCAGGATCGAACGGGCGGACCTGGAGGGCGAAGTGGTCGAGGTTGTGGCCCTCAGGCCCGGGGCCGGCGCCGCCCTTGCGCCCGAGGGGGCCGTCGAGGGTGACGAGGTCGATCATTTGCGGCCCGGCCCGCAGGTGGGTGAGGCCGATATCCGGCACGTCGCGGTCGACCGAAAGACCCAGCACGTCGCAGTAGAAGGCGAGCATCCGCGCCTTGTCGCGTACGCGCAGGACAATGTGATCGAACCCCTGGATCGGGATCGGATGGCTCATGGGACGACCTAAAGCAAAAGCCTCCAGCGGCGGCAATCACGGCGTTCGCCGTCCTCGAGCAGGTCGCCGCGCACCAGGCCCTCCTCTTCGAAGCCGAACTGCTCCAGCATCGCCTCCTGGCGTCGGGCGCCGAGGCGGGTGCGGGCGGAGAGCCTGCGCAGACCGCTGCCGGCGGCCTGGGTGAGCACGGCGGTCATGGCCTCGCGGCCGTAGTCCTCGCGCCAGGCGTCCCGGCCCAGCATAAAGCCCATGTCGGCCCGGCGATGGCGGCGGTCGATTTCCCTGAGGCCGACGCAGCCGACGTAGGCCTCGCCCGCGAGCGTCCGCAAGGTCCAGTGCATCTCGCGGCCGGCCGCCATGGCGTCCACCTGCCCCTGCACCGCATGCCCCACCATGTCGGGATCGTCCGGTTCGGGAGCATCCCAGCCGAAGAGCACGTCCGGGTCGCCGAGGGTGGGGAAGATGGCGGCGGCGTCCTCGACGGTCAGCGGGGCGAGCCGGAGACGCTCGGTCTCCAGGACGGGCGGGCGACTGGGGTCGAGAATCATCTCTTGTCCAACGGATACGACCCACTAGCTATGGCTTTGGGCGCGCGCCGGTGGTAGAGCGCGCGCTTCATTTCGGGCGGGTGTGTCCGCCGAAGCGCACCGGATAGGTCAATGCTGCTCACGCTGCTCCTCGTGCTCGAGGTCATCGTCGCCTTCTTCCTGATCGTCGTGGTCCTGCTCCAGCGGTCCGAAGGCGGCGCGCTGGGCATGGGCGGCGGCCCCTCGGGCTTCATGACGGCGCGCGGCGCGGGCGACCTGCTCACCCGCATCACCTGGATCCTCGGCTCGGCCTTCTTCGTGCTCGGCCTGCTCCTGACGGTCATCGCCGGTCGGGAAGGGGGCTCGTCGTCGGTCGTCGACCGGCTGAAGGTCAACGCCATCGACCCCAACAGCCTGAACCAGTCCATCCAACAGCCGCCGGCCGGCGAAGCCGCGCCCGAGGCGCCGGCGCCGTTCCAGGCCCCGGCCCCGGTGGTCAGCAACCCCTTCACGACCCAGACTCCGGCCCCGCAGCAATAAGCCGTGGATCATTTTGAACGTACGGCGGGCGACCCCGCCGAATCACGGCTACTCTGAACGCCCATGGCCCGGTACATTTTCATCACCGGCGGCGTCGTCTCCTCTCTGGGTAAAGGTCTCGCGTCCGCCGCTCTTGGCGCGCTTCTTCAGGCGCGCGGCTACAAGGTCCGCCTGCGCAAGCTGGATCCGTATCTGAACGTCGATCCGGGGACGATGAGTCCCTATCAGCACGGCGAGGTCTTCGTGACCGACGACGGGGCGGAGACCGACCTCGACCTCGGACATTACGAGCGCTTCACCGGCGTGTCGGCGACGCGCAACGACAACATCACCACCGGCCAGATCTACAAGACGATCATCGAGAAGGAGCGGCGCGGGGATTACCTCGGCGCGACCGTCCAGGTGATCCCGCACGTCACCGGCGAGATCAAAGACTTCGTCCTGTCCGATCCCGGCCCGGACGTGGATTTCGTGCTGATCGAGGTGGGCGGCACGGTGGGCGACATCGAGGGCCTGCCGTTCTTCGAGGCGATCCGCCAACTGGGGCAGGAGCTGCCCCGCGGCCATGCCTGCTACATCCACCTGACCCTTCTGCCGTTCATCAAGACGGCTGGGGAGATGAAGACCAAGCCGACCCAGCACTCGGTGAAGGAGCTGCGGTCCATCGGCATTCAGCCGGACATCCTGCTGTGCCGCTGCGAGCAGGAGATTCCGGAAGGTGAGCGCCGGAAGATCGCCCAGTTCTGCAACGTGCGTCCGAGCGCCGTCATCCAGGCGATGGACAGCGCCAACATCTACGCCGTGCCGCTGGACTACCACCGCGAAGGCCTGGATCGCGAAGTGCTGGACGTCTTCGGCCTGGCCGAGACCGCGCCCAAGCCCGACCTGTCGCGATGGGAGGAGATATCCCACCGCCTCAGCCATCCCGACGGCGAGGTGAACATCGCCATCGTAGGCAAGTACACGGCCCTGACCGACGCCTATAAGTCGCTGGTCGAGGCGCTGATCCACGGCGGCGTCGCCAACAACGTTCGGGTCAAGTTCGACTGGATCGAGGGCCAGGCCTTCGAGAAGGAAGAGGCGATGATCGCCGAGCGCCTCACCAATGTGCATGGGGTGCTGGTGCCCGGCGCCTTCGGCGAGCGCGGCTCCGAAGGCATGATCCGGGCGGTGCAGTTCGCCCGCGAGCACGACATCCCGTACTTCGGGATCTGCTTCGGCATGCAGATGGCCATGATCGAGGCGGCCCGGAACCTGGCCGGCATCAAGCAGGCCTCGTCCACCGAGTTCGGCCCGACGTCCGAGCCCATCGTGGGCCTGATGACCGAATGGGTGCGCGGCAACGCCAGGGAAACCCGCTCCGAGGGCGGGGAGCTGGGCGGCACCATGCGCTGCGGCGCCTATGAGGCCGTGCTGGAGCCGGGGTCGCGCGTGGCGCAGATCTACGGGACCCAGGTGATCTCCGAGCGGCACCGCCACCGCTACGAGGTGAACATCACCTACCGCGACCGGATCGAGGCGACGGGGCTGAAGTTCACCGGCCTGTCGCCCGACGGGCAGTTGCCGGAGATCTGCGAGCGCCAGGACCACCCGTGGTTCGTGGGCGTGCAGTATCACCCCGAGCTCAAGAGCCGGCCGTTCGATCCGCACCCGCTGTTCGCCAGCTTCATTGGGGCGGCGAAGGAGCGGAGCCGGCTGGTCTAGCGACTGATTCGGCCGGACGGGGCGCGGCGCTCAGGCTGCGGCTCCGTCCGCCGGAAGCCGTTTCCCCTCGACGACAGGCGGCTGGATGCGGCTTCTGACGTCAGGTGCTTGATCCCGCGCGGGGTTTCATGCATACACCCGCGCTCACGTCGGCGGCCCGGTTCGGCCGCCGCAATCATTTCGAGATACTCCGATGGCCGTTCCTAAGAGAAAAACCTCGCCCTCGCGGCGGAACATGCGTCGCTCGCACCACGCGCTGGGCCCGAACGCCTATCACGAGGACAAGGAAACGGGCGAGCTGAAGCGCCCGCACCATGTCGACCTGAAGACCGGCATGTACAACGGTCGTCAGGTTCTGACGCCGAAGGAAGACTAAGCTTCCTTCCGAGGAGAGTTTCGCGCGGCCCCGCCTGGCGACAGGCGGGGCCGTTTGCATGCCCGCCTACTGGCTGCGGCCGCGGGCCTGCACGGCCGCACGGCGCTGGGCGACCATCTCCGGGGTCACGGCGGCGTTGTAGGCCATGGACCGCTCGTGCTCGAGGGCCAGGCCTTCGCCCAGGCTCTTCTCATAGCCATCGTCGATCATCGCCTTGTAGGTGACCAGCATCTCGGCCTCGATGTCGGCCATCTGGCGGGCGAGGGTGAGGGCGGTCTCCATCAGTTCGCCCGGTTCCACGACGCGGTTCACCAGGCCCCACTCGTAGGCCGTGCGCGCGTCGAGGAAGTTGCCGGTCAGGGAAAGCTCCTTGGCCCGGTAGGGTCCGATCACCCGCGACAGCTTCTGGGAGAGGCCCCAGCCGGGGGTGATCCCCACCCGAGCGTGGGTGTCGGCGAAGCGGGCGTTGGTGGAACAGATCAGCACGTCGCAGGCGAGGGCGACCTCGAAGCCGCCGGTGATCGCCACGCCGTTGATGGCACCGATGATCGGCTTGCTGGTGGCCAGCAGCGCCCGGGCGGGATTGTCGGCCGGATCGGTGGCGTTGGCCGCGCCCATGCCCAGCGGATCGGTGGACAGCTCCTTCAGGTCGAGGCCCGCCGTGAAGGCGCGCTCGCCCGCGCCGGTGAGCACGATCACCTTCACCGAGGCATCGCCGTCCAGCTCCATCATGGCCTGGCGCAGCGCCAGCCGCAGCGCCCGGGACAGGGCGTTCATGGCCTCGGGCCGGTTGAGGGTGACGACGGCAACCCCGTCGAAGGGCTTTTCGACCAGCAGCATGGGTTTCCTCCCTGATGCGTCGGCTTCGCGCGCGGACCCTGCGTCAGGTCAAGCGGCGGCAAGCCAAGTTGCCCACGCGGCGGAAGGTGGCTAAGGCTCCCCCGCCGCCAGAATCCCCCTTGAGGAGCCACATGACCGAGATCGTCGACATCACCGCCCGTGAGATCCTGGACAGCCGGGGCAACCCGACCGTCGAGGTGGACGTGATCCTCGAGGACGGCTCCATGGGCCGCGCCGCGGTGCCGTCGGGCGCCTCCACCGGCGCCCACGAGGCCGTGGAGAAGCGCGATGGCGACAAGTCCCGCTATCTCCGCAAGGGCGTGCGCCAGGCCGTGGAAGCGGTGAACGGCGAGATCTATGACGCCCTGTCTGGCCAGGACGCCGAGGACCAGCGCCGCATCGACCGGCTGCTGATCGAGCTCGACGGCACGCCGAACAAGGCCCGCCTGGGCGCCAACGCCATCCTCGGCGTCAGCCTGGCGGTGGCCAAGGCTGCGGCCAGCTCGGCCGCCCTGCCGCTGTACAAGTACGTGGGCGGCGTCTCGGCCCGCGTCCTGCCGGTCCCGATGATGAACATCATCAACGGCGGCGCCCACGCCGACAATCCGATCGACATCCAGGAGTTCATGCTCCTGCCGACCGGCGCCGAGACCTTCGCCGAAGGCCTGCGCATGGGCGCCGAGATCTTCCACGCCCTGAAGGCCCAGCTGAAGGCCGCCGGTCACAACACCAACGTCGGCGACGAGGGCGGGTTCGCCCCCAATCTGTCGAGCGCCGAGGCGGCCCTCGAGTTCATCGTCAAGGCGGGCGAGGGCGCCGGCTACAAGGTGGGCGACGACTTCCACCTGGGCCTGGACGTGGCCTCCACCGAATTCTTCAAGGGCGGCAAGTACGTCATGGACGGCGAGGGCAAGACCCTCGATCCGGCCGGGATGGTCGACTACCTGGCCAACCTGGTGGCCAAGTTCCCCATCGTCACCATCGAGGATGGCTGCGCCGAGGACGACTTCGACGGCTGGAAGCTGCTGACCGAGCGCCTGGGCGGCAAGGTCCAGCTGGTCGGTGACGACCTGTTCGTGACCAATCCCGAGCGCCTGGCCATGGGCATTGGCAAGGGCCTGGCCAATTCGATCCTCGTGAAGGTGAACCAGATCGGCACCCTGTCCGAGACCCTGGACGCCGTCGATCTGGCCCAGCGCAACAGCTACACGGCGGTGATGAGCCACCGCTCGGGCGAGACCGAGGACTCGACCATCGCCGACCTCGCCGTCGCCACCAACTGCGGCCAGATCAAGACCGGCTCGCTGGCCCGTTCGGACCGCACGGCCAAGTACAACCAGCTGCTCCGCATCGAGGAAGAGCTGGGCGACCAGGCGATCTACGCCGGTCGCAAGGCGCTGCGCGCCCTCTAAGGCGCTCGTCGCTAGAGGCACCGAGATAGTCCGGGCCGCAGACCGCGGCCCGGATGTCGCGGTGCAGAGCCCTATCGGAGGGGCTGGTCTGCACGGGGAACACAGCCGCGTTAACGTCGGAGGTTAGCGGGGCGTTAAGCATGGGTGCGGCAAAGAGGCCGGGCCTGCGTAGGGAATCGTCGCTTGCTCGCCCGCTTCCGCCCGTACCTGTCGACAGCCGCCCTTGCGCTGCTGATCTGCTACTTCGCTTTCCACGCCTTTACCGGCGAGGGCGGGATCTTGCGGTCCAACCAGCGCGACGCGACTCTGCTCGCCAAGCAGCGTGAGCTGGCCGAGGTGACCGCCCAGAGGCGCGATCTGGAGATTCGCGCGCAACTTCTGCGGGATCAGAGCCTTTCCGCCGACCTACTGGAGGAAAGGGCCCGCTCTCTTCTAGGCTTTGCCGACCCGAGGGACTATGTGATCCGCATGAAGCCCTGAGAGCCCTTCGCGGGTTCGTAAGGGACATCTGCACACGATCACGGAGTGACGCATGGCGCGCGGGCAGACCGGTGAGGCCGGTCGGCGAAAAGCCAATGGCGCAGGCGGCAACGCCCACGCCAGCAAAGACGAGCTGCTCAAATACTACCGGGACATGCTCCTGATCCGCCGCTTCGAGGAGCGGGCCGGGCAGCTTTACGGCATGGGCCTGATTGGCGGCTTCTGCCACCTCTACATCGGCCAGGAGGCCATCGCCGTGGGCGTCCAGGCGATCAAGCAGCCGGGCGACCAGGTGATCACCGGCTATCGGGATCACGGCCACATGCTGGCCTGCGGCATGGACCCGCGCGAGGTCATGGCCGAGCTCACCGGCCGGGCCGGCGGCTCGTCCAAGGGCAAGGGCGGCTCAATGCACATGTTCTCGACCGAGGCCGACTTCTATGGCGGCCACGGCATCGTGGGCGCGCAGGTGAGCCTGGGCACGGGCCTCGCCCTGGCCAACAAGTACCGGAACAACGGCAAGGTCAGCTTCACCTACTTCGGTGACGGCGCCGCCAATCAGGGCCAGGTGTACGAGAGCTTCAACATGGCCGAGCTCTGGCAGTTGCCCGTGGTCTATGTGATCGAGAACAACCAGTACGCCATGGGCACCTCGATCGAGCGGGCCTCGTCCGAGACCCGGCTGCACAAGCGGGGCGTTTCGTTCGGCATCCCCGGCGAGGAGGTGGACGGCATGGACGTGCTGGCGGTGAAGGCCGCCGCGGCCAAGGCCGCCGAGCACGCCCGCTCGGGCAAGGGCCCGTACATCCTGGAGATGAAGACCTACCGCTATCGCGGCCACTCCATGAGCGACCCGGCCAAGTACCGGACCCGCGAGGAGGTGGACGCGGTCCGCAAGACCCGAGACCCGATCGATCACGTCGAGGAGCTGCTTGAGCGGAACGGCTGGGCCGACGAGGCGACGCTGAAGGCCATCGACGCCGAGGTGAAGCGCATCGTCGCCGATGCGGCGGAGTTCGCCCGCACCAGCCCCGAGCCGGATCCCTCCGAGCTTTACACCGACGTCTACACGGAAGCCGCGCAATGACCGACATCCTGATGCCGGCCCTTTCGCCCACCATGGAGGAGGGCACCCTCGCCAAGTGGCATGTGAAGCCGGGCGACACGGTCCGCTCGGGCGACGTGATCGCCGAAATCGAGACCGACAAGGCGACCATGGAGGTCGAGGCGGTCGACGATGGCGTCATCGCCGAGATCCTGGTGCCGGAAGGCTCGCAGGAGGTGAAGGTCAACACGCCCATCGCGCGCCTCCAGGGCGAGGGCGGCGCCGCCCAGTCCTCCACGCCTGCGCCGGCCGAGGCGCCTAGCCAGGCCGCGGCCGGCGATCCTGAGAAGCAGCCGCCGGAAACCGCCAAGGTTCAGCCGGAAGGCGAGGGCCCGGCGGCGGTGCGCCCGACCGCCGAGCCGCTGAAGGACCCGGAGCTGCCCGCCGACGTGAAGCTGGTGAAGCAGTCCGTGCGCGACGCCCTTCGCGACGCCATGGCCGAGGAAATGCGGCGGGACGAAGCCGTGTTCCTGATGGGAGAGGAGGTCGCCCAGTACCAGGGCGCCTACAAGGTCAGCCGCGAGCTGCTGCAGGAGTTCGGCGAGCGTCGGGTCATCGACACCCCGATCACCGAATACGGCTTCACTGGCCTGGGCGTGGGCGCGGCGATGGCGGGCCTGAAGCCCATCGTCGAGTTCATGACCTTCAACTTCGCCATGCAGGCCATTGATCACATTATCAATTCTGCGGCGAAGACGCTCTACATGTCCGGCGGCCAAATCCGGACCTCCGTGGTCTTCCGCGGGCCGAACGGCGCGGCGGCCCGGGTGGCCGCCCAGCACAGCCAGGACTACGCCGCCTGGTACGCGCACATCCCCGGCCTGAAGGTCATCGCGCCCTATGACGCGGCCGACGCCAAGGGGCTGCTGAAGGCCGCCATCCGCGACCCGAACCCCGTCGTCTTCCTCGAGCACGAGATGATGTACGGCCAGGAGTTCGACGTGCCGGAGGGCGTGGACTGGGTGTTGCCGATCGGCAAGGCCAAGGTCCGTCGCGATGGCAAGGACGTCACCATCGTGGCCTATTCGCGGATGGTGGGCCTGGCGCTGAAGGCCGCCGAGGAACTGGCGGCGGAGGGCCTGGACGCCGAGGTCATCGACCTGCGCACCCTGCGGCCGCTGGACCATGAGACCGTCGTGGAGAGCGTGAAGAAGACCAACCGCCTGGTCACCGTCGAGGAGGGCTGGGGCCCCATGGGCGTCGGCGCCGAAGTGGCGGCCCGGGTGGTGGAGCATGCCTTCGACTGGCTCGACGCCCCGCCGGCGCGGGTGTGTCAGGAAGACGTGCCGCTGCCCTATGCCGCCAACCTCGAGGCGCTGTCGCTGCCGTCCGTCGACAAGATCGTCGCGGCGGCCAAGGCGGTGAGCTACCGATGAGCGAGGGATTCGCCTGGCGCGCGGGCGGCTGCCACTGCGGCGGCGTCCGCTTCGAGGTGGCCCTGCCGGCGCGGGTGGAGGCTCAGGCCTGCAACTGCTCCATGTGCGCCAAGACGGGCTTCGTGCACATCATCGTGCCGGAGAGCCGCTTCCGCCTGACGGCGGGGGCGGACCGGCTGGTCGAGTACACGTTCAACACCCGGGTGGCGAAGCACCTGTTCTGCGCCGAATGTGGCGTGAAGAGCTTCTACCGCCCCAGGTCCAATCCCGACGGCTGGAGCGTGAACGCCCGCTGCCTCGACACCGTTGAGGGGCTGGAGATCGCCATCGAAGCCTTCGACGGCCAAAACTGGGAGGCGAACGCCGCCAGTCTGGCCCATCTGTCCAAGGAACCCGCATGACGGACATCCTCATGCCCGCCCTGTCTCCGACCATGGAGGAGGGCACCCTCGCCAAGTGGCACGTGAAGCCGGGCGATCAGGTCCGGTCCGGCGATGTGATCGCCGAGATCGAGACCGACAAGGCGACCATGGAGGTCGAGGCCGTCGACGAGGGCGTCGTGGCCGAGATCCTGGTGCCCGAGGGCTCGGAAGGGGTGAAGGTCAATACGCCCATCGCCCGGCTGCAGGGTGAAGGCGAGGCGGCCCCGCCGCCGCCTGCGCCCCAGGCAGAAGCGCCCAAGGCCGAAGCCCCACAGCCCGACGGCCCGAAGGCCGAGGCGCCCAAGGCGGCGCCTGCGCCGGCCCCTGTGGCCGCCTCTGTGGCCGCCCCGGCGGCGCCGGCCCGGAGCCAGGGCGGCGAGCGCATCTTCGCCTCGCCCCTGGCCCGCCGGCTCGCCGAGCAGAAGGGCATCGACCTCGCCTCGGTGAAGGGCTCGGGCCCGCACGGCCGCATCGTGAAGGCCGACATCGACGCGGTGCAGCCGGGCCAGGCCAAGGCTCCGGCCGCGCCCCAGGCCCCCGCCGCCGCGCCCGCGCCGCGGCAGGCGCAGACCCTGGAGCAGCAGGGCATCGCCCCCGGCAGCTACGACCTCATCCCGCTGGACGGCATGCGCAAGACCGTCGCCCGCCGGATGACGGACAGCTTCCGCGACGTGCCGCACTTCCCGCTGACCATCGACCTGGAAATCGACGGCCTGCTGGCGGCGCGCAGCCGGATCAACGCCCTTCTCGAGAAGGACGGGGTGAAGGTCAGCGTCAACGACATGGTGATGAAGGCCGCCGCGGTGGCGCTGAAGCGCGTGCCCGAAGCCAACGCCTCCTACACGCCGGAGGGCATCGCCATGCACCACCATGCAGACATCTCCATGGCGGTGGCGGTGCCCGGCGGGCTGATCACCCCGATCATCCGGGCCGCTGAGACCAAGGGTTTGGCGCAGATCGCCACCGAGGCCAAGGACCTGGCCGAGCGGGCCCGGAACAAGAAGCTGAAGCCCGAGGAGTACCAGGGCGGCACCTTCAGCGTGTCGAACCTCGGCATGTTCGGGATCAAGACCTTCAGCTCGATCATCAACGAGCCGCAAGGCTGCATCATGAGCGTCGGCGCCGGCGAGAAGCGCCCCGTGGTGCGTGGCGACAAGATCGAGATCGCCACGGTGATGTCGGTGACGCTCACCTGCGACCACCGCGTGGTCGACGGGGCCACCGGCGCCCGGTTCCTGCAGGCCTTCAAGGCCCTGATCGAGGAACCGCTGACCATGATCGTCTGAGCCCGGCGATGAGCAGCATCTACGACTTCGCCGCCGAGACCATCGATGGCCGGCCGGCGCCGCTCTCGGACTACCGGGGCAAGGTGCTGCTTATCGTCAATGTGGCCAGCAAGTGCGGCTTCACGCGGCAGTACGCCGGGCTGGAGGAGCTCTACCGCCGATACCGCGACCGCGGGCTGGTGGTCCTGGGCTTTCCCTGCAACCAGTTCGGCGGCCAGGAGCCGGGCGATGAGCAGGAGATCGCCAGCTTCTGTTCGCTGACCTACGAGGTCGACTTCCCCCTGATGCGGAAGATCGACGTGAACGGCCCGAAGGCCCATCCGCTCTACAGCTTCCTGAAGAAGCAGAAGAAGGGCGTCCTGGGCTCCGAGGGCATCAAGTGGAACTTCACGAAGTTCCTCGTGGACCGGTCGGGCAGGGTGGTGGACCGCTACGCCCCGACCGTCGAACCCAAGGCGCTGGAAGGCGCGATCGAGGCTTTGCTCTGATGTCTGATGCGTTCGACGTCGTCGTGGTGGGCTCGGGCCCGGGTGGATACGTCACGGCAATTCGCGCGTCGCAGCTTGGTTTCAAGACCGCTATCGTCGAGCGGTCCGAGCTCGGCGGCATCTGTCTGAACTGGGGCTGCATCCCCACCAAGGCGCTGCTGAAGTCCGGGGAGGTCTATGAGCAGCTCGACCACCTTAAGGACTACGGCCTGTCGGTGGAGAAGCGCGGCTTCGACTTCGAAGGCATCGTGGGGCGCTCCCGCAAGGTGGCCGCCCAGATGAACTCGGGCGTCACCTTCCTGATGAAGAAGCACAAGATCGAGGTGGTGGCGGGCGTCGCCCGGCTTGAGAAGGGCGCGCCGGCGCCCAAGGTGGTCGTGGCCCTGAACGCGGGCGGGACCCGCACCCTGACGGCCAAGCATGTGATCCTGGCCACCGGCGCCCGGGCGCGCACCGTGCCCGCCATCGGCCTGGAGCCGGACGGCGAGCGGGTCTGGACCTACCGTGAGGCTCTCGTGCCCAAGGCGGCGCCGAAGTCGCTCGTGGTGGTGGGGTCGGGCGCCATCGGCATGGAGTTCGCGAGCTTCTACCGGGCCCTGGGCTCGGAGGTGACGGTCATCGAGATGATGCCGCGCATCCTGCCGGTGGAGGATGAGGAGATCTCAAAGACCGCCCGCAAGGCCTTCGAGAAGCGCGGCATCCAGTTCCGCGTCCCGGCCAATGTGAAGAAGCTCTCAAAGTCCAAGGCCGGCGTCAGCCTGGAGATCGAGGCCGAGGGCAAGGCCGAGACCCTGACGGCGGATGTCTGCATCGTGGCCATCGGCATCGTCGGCAATGTGGAGGACCTGGGCCTGGAGGCCCTGGGCGTGAAAGTCGAGAAGACCCACATCGTCACCGACAAGCACGGCGCCACCGGCGTGCCGGGCCTCTACGCGATCGGCGACGTGGCCGGACCGCCCTGGCTCGCCCACAAGGCCAGCCACGAGGGCGTCCACTGCGTCGAGCACATCGCCGGCCTGAAGCCCACCAATCTCACCGCCCCGATCCCGGGCTGCACCTACACCACGCCCCAGATCGCCTCGGTGGGCCTCACCGAGGCGCAGGCCAAGGAGCAGGGACTGGAGCCCAAGGTCGGCCGCTTCCCGTTCCGCGTGAACGGCAAGGCGGTGGCGGCCGGCGAACCGGAGGGGCTGGTGAAGACCATCTTCGACGGCAAGACCGGGGCCCTGATCGGCGCTCACATGGTCGGCCACGAGGTCACCGAGATGATCCAGGGCTTCGCCATGGCCATGACCCTGGAGGCCACCGAGGCCGAGATTCAGGCCACGGTCTTCCCGCACCCAACCATGAGCGAGGCCATGCATGAGGCCGCGCTCGACGCCTTCGGGCGGGTGCTGCACATCTGATCGCGGCGGCGGAGCCCCGGCCAGGCCAGGGCTCCGATCTGAGCCTAGGCGCGCTTTCGAACGACGGCGTCCAGGCTCCAGGCCCCCGGCCCGGCGAACACTAGGTAGAAGAAGACGAAGCAGTAGAAGATGGCCAGCTCGCCATCGTTCAGGGCCGGCCAGAACCCTTGCGAGGCGTGGGCCATGAAATAGGCCACCGCCATCTGGCCTGAGCAGAGGAACGCCGCGGCCCGGGTGAAGAGGCCGAGGGCGATCAGGCCGCCGCCCACGACCTCGATCCAGGCCGCCGCCAGCAGGAGCGGCGGCAGGGGGTCCGGGACGCCCGGCTGCGGGCCGGGAAAGGCGATCAGCTTCATGAGCCCGTGCTCGATGAACAGCAGGGCGGTGATGATGCGAAGGATGCTGAGGACGCGAGGCGCCCAGACGTCGAGGTTTGGCATGGTCCAGTTCCCCCCAGACCTGCTGCGCCGGAGGGGCCGGCGCGCCCTACGCGCGTACTGGCATCGTCAGGCGGCCCGCCGCAGCTCGGCCTCCACGATCCGCTGCAGGGCCACATAGTCAGTCTTGCCGGTGCCCAGGACGGGAATTTCGGGCACCCGGATGATCTTGCGCGGCACGGCCAGCTCAGGCGCGCCGATCTGCTGGGCATGGCTCAGCAGCGGCCCGGTCTCGGCGTCGCGCCGGTCGGTGACCAGGATCAGCCGCTCGCCCTTCTTGGGGTCGGGCATGGCGACCACGGCATGGCGGCAGTCGGGCCAGACGGCCGAGGCTAGGTCTTCGGCGGCGGTGAGCGAGACCATCTCGCCGCCGACCTTGGCGAAGCGCTTCACCCGGCCGAGGATCTTGATCCAGCCGTCGTCGGTCATCGAGACCACGTCGCCGGTGTCGTGCCAGCCGCCGGCCGGCGGCTCCACCGTGCCGTCCGGGCGAAGATAGCCGGCCATGACGTTCGGGCCGCGGACCAGCAGCTTGCCGCCCTCGGGAATGCCTTCCACCGGCTCCAGCTTCACCTCGATGCCCGGCAGCAGGCCGCCCACGGTGCCCCGGCGGTTGTCGGTGGGCTTGTTCACCGCGATCACCGGCGAGGCTTCGGTGGCGCCATAGCCCTCAAGCAGCGGGATCGGGCCGAACTTCTCGGCGATGAGGTTATGGGTCTCCTCGCGCACCTTCTCGGCGCCGCAGACCACGAAGGTGAGGCCCGACATCTCGTCGGCCTCCGCCGCGCGGGCGTACTGATTGACGAAGGTGTCGGTGGCCAGCAGCACCGCCGCCTTGCTGTCCTTGATCAGCGGTGGAATCTGCTTGGTGTGCAGCGGCGAGGGGTACTGGAAGGCCTTCATGCCGGTGAGCACCGGCAGCAGCGCCCCGCCGGTCAGGCCGAAGACGTGGAAGATCGGCAGCGGGTTGAAGAAGACCCAGTTGGGATCCAGCGGAATGTGCGCCGCGATCTGCCGGCAGTTGGCGATCAGGTTGGCGTTGGTGAGCACCACGCCCCGGGGCGCGCCGAAGCTGCCGGAGGTGAAGAGGATCACGCCCGGATCGGAGGGCGAGACCGGTGTGCGGAAGCGCTTGGGGAAGGCGGCGGCGGCGGCCGCGAACAGCTTGTCGGGCAGGCCGATGGCGGCCCGGACGTCCTCCAGATAGGTGACCTGCGCCTTGTTCTCCAGCGCGTCGATCAGGTCATGCAGCTTGCCCTGTTCGACGAAGCGGTGGGAGGTCAGCACCCGGGTGACGCCGGCCAGTTCGCAGGCCGCGCGCAGGTTCCGGATGCCGGCCGTGAAGTTCAGCATGGTGGGCACGCGGCCGAAGGCGTGCAGGGCGAAGAAGGTCACCACCCCGCCGGCGCTGGACGGCAGCATGACGCCAACCCGCTCGCCCTTGCGCGTCACGGCCGACAGCTTGCGACCGAGAGCGAACGCGGCGCGGATCAGGTCGGTGTAGGTGAGGGGATTGCGTTCCTGATCCTCCAGGATCGGCTTCTTGGTCCCATAGGTCTTCGCCGCGTCGAGAAGGGCGTCGAAGATGGAAGACTGCGCCTGGGCGCTGTCGAACGAACGCAAGGGCGCGCGCTCCCGAACTGTTATCGTTGACCGGCGAGCCTAAACGTCCGTCATGGCGATGAAAAGATCGGTAACAGGACGTGACCGTCGCCGCCTGAGGGGCTGCGACGGGATCAACGCTTGATCCCGCGGCTCCGAGGAACGATTTAGGCCCCATGGCCGTGGTCATCGACACCGTGGGCGCGCGTCCGCGCCACCCCGAGAAGCAGGCGAATCCCGACACGCCGATCCTGCGCAAGCCCGAGTGGCTGCGGGTGCGAGCCCCGGGCTCGCCCGGTTACATGGCCACCCGCGAGATCGTGAAGACCAATCGCCTGGTCACCGTCTGTGAGGAGGCCGGCTGTCCCAACATCGGCGAGTGCTGGGACAAGAGCCACGCCACCTTCATGATCATGGGCGAGACCTGCACCCGGGCCTGCGCCTTCTGCAACGTGGCCACCGGCAAGCCGCTCCCGCTCGATCCAGACGAGCCTGCGCGGGTGGCCGAAGCCACGGCCAAGATGGGCCTCAAGCATGTGGTGGTCACCTCGGTGGACCGGGACGACTTGGCCGACGGCGGCGCCCGGCACTTCGTCGAGACCATCCAGGCCATTCGCGCCGCCTCGCCCGCGACCACCATCGAGATCCTGACGCCCGACTTCGCCCGCAAGCCGATCGCGGCCCTGGAGTCGGTGATCGACGCCCGCCCGGACGTCTTCAACCACAACCTCGAAACCGTGCCGCGGCTTTATCTGTCGATCCGCCCCGGCGCCCGATACTATCACTCCCTGCGCCTGCTCGAGCGGGTGAAGGAGCGCGACCCCGCCCAGTTCACCAAGTCCGGCATCATGGTCGGCCTCGGCGAGAGCAAGGAAGAGGTCATGCAGGTGATGGACGACATGCGCTCGGCCGGCGTCGACTTCATCACCATCGGCCAGTACCTGCAGCCCACCCGCAAGCACGCGGCCATCGACCGCTTCGTGCATCCCGACGAGTTCCGCGCCCTGGAGGAGATCGCCCGCGCCAAGGGGTTCCTGATGGTCTCCGCCAGCCCGCTGACCCGCTCCTCGCACCACGCCGGCGAGGATTTCGCCCGGCTCCAGGCTGCCCGCCGGGCCAAGGAAGCGGCCGTCTGACCCCCCGTGCGGCACCACGTCTCCAAGCAGCTTCCGTACACGCCTGACCAGCTCTTCACCCTGGTCGGGGACGTGCAGCGCTATCCGGAATTCGTCCCCTGGATCACGGCCCTGCGAACCTGGAACGCGAGGGCCCTCAGCGAGGACGTGGACACCCTGGACGCCGAGGCTAGCGTGGGCTTCGCCTTCCTGAAGGAGAAGTTCGCCACCCGCGTGCGGCGGGATGCGGCCAACAAGCAGATCGATGTCAGCCTGCTGTCGGGACCGTTCCGCAAGCTCGTGAACCGCTGGCGCTTCATCGATGCAGGCGAGGCGGGCGCCCGCATCGAGTTCGACATCGAGTTCCAGTTCAAGTCGCGGCTGCTTGAGGGCCTGCTCAAGGCCAATTTCCACCACGCCGTGGAGCGGCTGATGACCTGTTTCGAGGATCGCGCCGCCCTGCTGTACGGCGCGCCGCGGGAAGTCTCTCCCGGCTAGGCGAGCCGATCGCGGAGGGCCTGCAAGGCGGCCTGGACCGCGGCGAGCTGGATTTCTTCCCGGGTCTCGAACTCGAACAGCTCGTGCCGGTGCAGGATGCGCTCGTTCGTGCGGGCGGTGGCGATGTGCACCGTGCCCACGGGCTTCATGGGCGTGCCGCCGCCAGGACCGGCGATGCCCGTAATCGCCACGGCGAGATGGGCGTTCGAGGCCTCCAGGGCGCCTTCCGCCATCATCCGCGCCACCGGCTCGGACACCGCCCCCAGATCAGCGATCAGGTCGCCCGGCACCCCCAGCAGCTCCTGCTTGGCCCGGTTGGAATAGGTGACGAACCCCCGCTCCAGCACGTCCGAGGCGCCGGGGATCGAGCCGATCGCCCCGGCGACCAGGCCCGCCGTGCAGCTTTCCGCGGTGACGATGCGCAGGGACCTAGCCCGGGCCTCGTCGATCAGCAGCCGGGCGAGGGTGACGATCTCAAGCGGGAACATCGTGTCGACTCTCTTTGGGGTTGTCGCGCGTCCACAAGCACCGGAAGGTCCGGTGCAATCAAGGGGCAGGGAACCGCATGACAACGCTCGCCGCCACCTCGCGACCCGCGTTTGCGCCGCCGGCGCTGTTCGCCCTCACCACCTTCTACAGCGCCGCCCTGGTGTTCCTGGTGCAGCCGATGGTAGCCAAGCTGGTCCTGCCGCTGCTGGGGGGCAGCCCCTCGGTGTGGAACACCAGCATGGCGTTCTTCCAGCTCGCCCTGCTGGCCGGTTACTTCTACGCCCATGCCCTGCAGAGGGTCGCCTCGGTGCGCCGGCAGGCGATGATTCATGTGGCGGCCCTGGCGCTCGCCGCCATCGTACTGCCGCTGCGGGTGAACGGCCTGGCCGGCCCGCCGTCTTCCGACCATCCGAACCTCTGGCTGCTGGCGGTGCTGGGCCTCTCCATCGGCGCGCCGTTCGCGATCCTGTCGGCCACGGCGCCCCTGGTGCAGGCCTGGTATGCGCGCACGGTGGGGCAGGCCGAGGGCCGCGAGCCCTACGCCCTCTACGCCGCCAGCAACCTCGGCAGCCTCCTCGCCCTCCTGGCCTATCCGCTGGTGGTGGAGCCCGCCGTCACCCTGGCGGGGCAGCGGTACGGGTGGAGCGCGGCCTATGTGGGCTTCGTGCTGCTGATGGCGACCCTCGGCCTGATGGCGACCCGCGGGCCGGTGGCCGACGCCGAGGCGGCGCCGAAGTCCAGCGCCGCGTCGCCCAGCTGGGCCGACCGCCTGGCCTGGATCGTCCTGGCGGCCATACCCGCTAGCCTGATGCTGGGCGTGACGGCCTATCTCACCACGGACGTGGCCTCGGCGCCGTTCGTGTGGGTGCTGCCGCTGGGGCTCTATCTGGCGACGTTCATCATCGCCTTTCAGACGCGGCCCCTGATCCCGCCGGACGTGACCCTGGTGCTGCAGGCGGCGGCCCTGGCGGCCTGCGCGGCGTTCCTGCCGTTCAAGTCCACCAACTTCGTCCTGCAGTTCTTCATCCACCTGGGCGCCTTCTTCCTGACGGCCCTCATGTGTCACCAGCGCCTGGTGGCCCGGCGGCCGGACCCGGCCCATCTCACCGAGTTCTACCTCTGCCTGTCGGTCGGTGGGGTGGTGGGCGGCGCCTTCAACGCCTTCCTGGCGCCCGTGATCTTCAACAACGTCTGGGAGTATCCGCTAGTCCTGGCCCTGGCCGGGCTCGCGCGCCCCTGGGGCCGGCTGGACAAGGTGGAGCCTGGGGCTTGGGTGCTGCTCGTCCTGGGCATCGTGGCGGCGGCCGGCATGCCGGTCCTGCTGGGCTGGCTGGGGTCGCGGGTCACCGCCGAGACCGTGGTCGGGACGTTCGACCAGTCCGAACTGTTCGACATGGGGATGAAGGCCCTTCTGGGCTTGGCGGTGATCTGCGTCTTCCTGGTCCGCTCGCGGGCGCTGTTCTTCTTCCTGGTGGTGGCGGTCCTGTCCTTTGCCGCCGAAATGGCAGCCGACCGCGTGAACACCCGCGAGAGCTGGCGCAGCTTCTTCGGGGTGATGCGCCTGTCCCAGACCCATGTCACGAGCCTGGGCGGCGGGGTCCGGATGCTTGCCCACGGCACAACGCTGCACGGCGCCCAGGCGCTCAATCCCGAGTACGCCTGCAATCCGCTGGTCTACTACACCCCGCGCACGCCCATCGGGCAGGTGTTCGAAGCCAAGAAGGCCGAGCGGCAGGCGTTGCGCATCGGGGCCGTGGGGCTGGGGACCGGCTCAGTGGCCGCCTACACCCGGCCGGGCGACCATCTCACCTTCTTCGAGATCGACCCGCTGGTCCGGCGGATCTCCACCGACCCACGGTACTTCACCTACACCACCAAGTGCGCCCAGGGCCGGGTGGACTATGTGATCGGCGACGCCCGCCTGACGCTCAACCGGCAGCCGGCCGAGGCGTTCGACGTCCTGCTGATCGACGCCTTCTCGTCGGATGCGGTGCCGGCGCATCTGCTGACCGTGGAGGCGGTGCAGGGGTACCTGACGCGCGTGAAGCCCGACGGGGTCGTCATCCTGCACCTGTCGAACCGCAACCTCGACCTGACGAGCCCTGCCCAGGCGGTGGCGCGGGCTGCAGGAGGGCGGGGGCTGGTTCAGGCCTATCGCCCGGCCGAGGACCCGCAAGGCAGCTGGGAGTCGGCCGAGGACGTAGTGATCGTGGGCCGCACGGAGGCGGCGCTCGCGCCCTTCGCGGCCGATCCGCGCTGGGAGCGCGTGAACCCGTTCCTCGCCAAGCCCTGGCGGGACGACTACACGAACCTTCCGGGGGCGCTGTACGCCAACCTCAGGATGCGCTGGACTTGGCTGCCCTGAGGGCGCGGCGTCAGGCCGGGGTCTCGACCGAGACCACCGCCTGGGCCAGCAGGCCTTCCTCGCGGCCGGTGAAGCCCATGCCTTCCATGGTGGTGGCCTTTACGCTGACCCGGTCCAGGGACAGGCCCAGCAGTTCGGCGATCCGGGCGCGCATGGCGTCGCGGTGCGGACGGATCTTCGGACGCTCGCACACCAGGGTCACGTCCGCATTGAGAATGCGGCCCCCGGCCGCGCCGGCCAGGTTCACGGCGTGGACCAGGAACTGGTCGGAGGAGGCGCCTTTCCAGCGCGGATCGGAGGGTGGGAAGTGCTCCCCGATGTCGCCCTGGGCGATGGCCCCAAGGACCGCGTCGGTGAGAGCATGCAGGGCGCAGTCGGCGTCGGAATGGCCCACCAGCCCTTGGTCGTGCGGGATGCGCACCCCGCACAGCCAGACCGCGTCCCCGGAGCCGAAACGGTGGGCGTCGATGCCCTGGCCGGTCCGCACGATCCGCCGCCCGGCGGTGAGCTGCTCCGCCAGCAGGAAGTCCTGCGGATAGGTGAGCTTCATCAGCAGGGGATCGCCCGGGACCATCGCCACCGAGCCGCCGGCGCGCTCCATCACCGAGGCGTCGTCGGTGGGCTCCTCGCCAGGGGGCCAGCTCTGGTAGGCGGCCTTCAGCCGCCCGAGGCGGAACGCCTGCGGGGTCTGGGCCCGCCACAGCCCGTCACGGGAAACGGTCCTGTCCACGAGGCCATCGCCACGCTTCAGGGTGTCGGGAACGGGCAGGGTCGGGATCGCCCCGTCCGCGGCCTCCAGCGCCTGCAGCAGCAGGTCCACATGGGCCTTGGTGACGAAGGGCCGGGCGGCGTCGTGGATCAGCACCGGCTCGTCGGCTTCGGCGGTCACGGCCGTCAGGCCTGCCTGCACCGACTCCGCCCGCGTCTGGCCGCCCGCCACCGCCCGCCAGTTCGGGAGCCCAGCCAGGGCTTCGCCTGCATGCGGCAGTCTGTCGCTGGCGACCACGACCACGATTTCGCGCGCGCCGGCGGCCAGCAGGCCCTCAATGGACCACCGCACGAGGGGACGACCGCCCAGGCTGCGCCAGACCTTGGGCTCTCCAGGGCCGGCCCTCTGGCCCGACCCCGCCGCCACCACAACCGCCGAGAAACTCATGGCGCCGTCTTAGAAAACTGCGCCGGCTTGTTCCAGCTTTACGGCGGCCGGGAAAGTGCCTAAAAACGCGGCGTTGGGGATGATTAGAAAATGAGCAACCTGCTCAAGGTCGGTGGGGTGGACGTTGGCGGGCGCGCCTGGATCGCTCCCATGACCGGCGTCTCCGACCTTCCGTTCCGTAAAGCCGCCAGCGCCCAGGGCGCGGCCTATGTGGCCACCGAGATGGTCGCCTGCGCCGAGTTCTCCCGGGGGCGTCCGGATGTGGTGCGCCGTGCGGCCGTGGGCGAGGGCCTGCCGCTTATGGTGGTCCAGCTCGTGGGCCGCGATCCCGTCCACATCCGCAACGGTGCGCGCCTGGCCGTGGAGGCGGGGGCTCAGATCATCGACCTCAACTTTGGCTGTCCGGCCAAGGAGGTCACCGGCGTCCTGTCGGGCTCGGCCCTGATGCGCGAGCCGGCCCTGGCGGCCGAGCTGATGGCCGCGGCGGTGGATGCGGTCGACGCGCCCGTGACGGTGAAGATGCGCCTGGGGTGGGACGACGCCTCGAAGAACGCCCCCGAGATCGCCGCCCGGGCCGAGGCGCTGGGCGTGCAGGCCGTGACCATCCACGGTCGCACCCGCTGCCAGTTCTACAAGGGCTCGGCCGACTGGCGCGCCGTGAAGGCGGTGAAGGACGAGGTTTCCATCCCGGTCATCGTCAACGGCGACATAGTCGACGGGGCCACCGCCCGGGCGGCGCTGGACGCCTCCGGGGCCGACGCGGTGATGATCGGGCGCGGGGTCTATGGGAAGCCCTGGGTGGCCGCCCAGATCGAGGCCGAACTGGCCGGGCGCCCTTACGAAGAGCCCGACCGCGAGACGCGGCTGGGCATTGCGCTGGATCACCTGCGCGACAGCCTCAAGTTCTACGGCGACCGGCTCGGCCTGCGGATCTTCCGCAAGCACCTGGCCGCTTACATCGAAAGCGCCCCCTGGCCTGAAGATGCGCAGGCCCGGAGAGAAGCGCGCGCGGCGCTATGCCGTCTGGAGGACGCCTCTGAAGTGGAGCGGGGCCTCGCGGCCCTGTGGGGAGCTTCGGATCACAGGTTGGCGGCATGAATGGGAAAACAAGGACACAGGCCAAGGGGTACGACCCCGCGGCTCTGAAGGCGGCGGCGTTCGATCTCAGTCCCGACCCATCGATGGTGGTCGACGCCGACGGCGCGCTGGTGGCGGTGAACGAGGCGGCGGAGGCCCTGTTCGGCCAGGGGCTGGGGCTGCTGGCCCGGGGGCGCTTCCGGGCCGCCCTGCCGCCGGGCTCGGCTCTGGTTTCGCTGCTGAACCGGGCCCTGGACGAGGGCGCCCGGGTGCGCGAGCGGGGCGTGCAGATCAGCCTGTTCGGCCTGCCCCCGTTCGAGGCCGACGGGGCCGCGGCGCCGCTGGGGGACGGCTCGGTGCTGCTGACCCTCACGGTGAGATCCGGCCTGGCTGTGGAGCGCGGGGCGCAGGAAGCGGCGGGCCTGCGCTCTTTGGTGGGCCTGGGCCGGATGCTCGCTCACGAGATCAAGAACCCGCTGGCCGGCATCCGCGGCGCGGCGCAGCTCCTGAAGGCCGGCGCCAAGGCCGAGGACGCGCCGCTCGCCCAGCTCATCGTGGACGAGACCGACCGGGTGAAGCGCTTGGTGGAGCGGATGGAGGCGTTCTCTGACGACGCCCTGCCGGCGGTGGCGCCGCTCAACATCCACCAGATCCTCGACCGCGTGCGGGCCCTGGCGGTGAACGGGGTGGCCGACGGCCTGGTGCTGCGCGAACGCTACGACCCGTCGCTGCCGCCGGTGTTGGGGGACGAGGACCAGCTGATCCAGGTGTTTCTCAACCTCGTGAAGAACGCGGCCGAGGCGGCCCACGCCCGGGGCGACGGCCGGGGCGAGATCATCATCCATACGGCCTATCGCCATGGCGTCCGCGTCCGCGCCGCCAGCGGCCAGGCCCTGCGCGGCGCGCCGCTGGAGGTGCGGATTCAGGACAACGGCCCCGGGGTGCCCGAGCACATCCGCGAGAGCCTGTTCCAGCCCTTTGTCAGCTCCAAGCCGAGCGGCGCCGGGCTGGGCCTTGCGCTGGTGGCCAAGCTGGTCGCCGGCCATGGCGGCCTCATCGACTTTGAATCCGAACCCGGCCGGACGGTCTTCCGCGTCCTGCTCCCGATCGCCACCGCGGAGGACTTTTCCGAATGAACGCGGCCTCGAAGAAAATCCTGATCGCCGACGACGACTCCTCGATCCGCCTAGTGCTGAGCCAGGCCTTCACCCGGCTGGGCTATCAGGTCCGCGCCACGGGAAATGCGACGACCCTGCTGAAGTGGGTGTCGGACGGCGAGGGCGACCTCGTGGTCACTGACGTGGTGATGCCTGACGAGAACGTCTTCGACGTGCTGCCGCGCATCAGGAAGCAGCGGCCCAAGCTGCCCGTCATCGTGATGAGCGCCCAGAACAACCTGATCACCGCGGTCAACGCCGCCGAGGTGGGCGCCTTCGAATATGTGCCCAAGCCCTTCGACCTGGACGACATGACCTCGGCCGCCCGGCGGGCCCTGTCGCGTCCGGCCGACGCCGACGCCGCCAAGGCCCAGGCCCGGGCCGTGCGGGACGACCGCCTGCCGCTGATCGGCCGGTCGGGGCCGATGCAGGACGTCTATCGCACCATCGCCCGGCTGGTGGGGGCGGACCTCACCGTTCTGATCACCGGCGAAAGCGGCACCGGCAAGGAGCTCGTCGCCCGGGCGATGCACGACATGGGCCGCCGGCGCGACGGCAAGTTCGTGGTCATCAACCTCGCCGCCACCCCGCGCGAGCGGGTCGAGGCCGAGCTGTTCGGCAAGGAGGACGGCGACTACGGCAAGCTGGTGGAGGCCGACGGCGGCACCCTGTTCCTGGACGAAATCGGCGACATGCCGCTGGACGCCCAGACCCGGCTCCTGCGGGTGATCGACGGCTCCGAGCCGGCCCTGAACCCCAAGACGGGCCGCCGGCCCAATGTGCGGATCATCGCCGCCACCAACCGCGACCTGCGGGCCCTGATCCAGCAAGGGCTGTTCCGAGAGGACCTGTTCTTCCGGCTCAATGTGGCGCCCCTGCGCCTGCCGCCGCTGCGGGATCGCGCCGAGGACATCCCGGACCTTGCCCGGGCGTTCCTCCTGCGCGCCAACCGGGAGGGCCTGCCGGCCAAGACCATCGATGCGGGCGCCCTGGAGCGCCTGAAGCGGCACAGCTGGCCCGGCAACGTCCGCGAGCTGGAGAACCTGATCCGCCGCATCTGCGCCCTCTACGGCGAAGACCTGATCACCGCCCGGATCGTCGAGAAGGAGCTGGCCGATCAGCAGCCCGTGGTGCAGGGGCAGGAAGGCCCCGCCACCCTGGCCCAGCTGGTCGAGCAGAAGCTGGCCGCCTATTTTGCCGACCAGCCCGACGGCATCCCGCCGTCCGGCCTCTATGACCGGGTGCTGGAGGAGGTGGAGCGGCCGCTGATCCAGCTGACCCTGGCGGCCACTCGGGGTAACCAGGTGCGGGCGGCGGAAATCCTGGGGCTCAATCGCAACACCCTGCGCAAGAAGATCCAGGACCTGGGCGTCGAGATGAGCCGCGGCCGGCGCTGACCGGCCTTCCACGGCCGTGTGAAGCATCACGGCAACATAGCTGTTGAGTTCGGAGCACAGCGCCCTAGTCTCCGGCTCAATGGCGTTGCTGAACGGCCCTGCGTTCGTGCCGCCGGTGCTCGCCTGGGCCCGGCGCACGCTGAGATCCCGGCTCGTGCTGGGCGTCGGCTATGGCGTGGCCGTGGCGCTGACGGTGCTCGCCATCATCCTGGCCGCTTCGCCCCCGCAAACGGGGCCGCTCGGCCCGGCCAGTCGCGCCATCCTGACCCTGCTGGGGCTGAACCTCGTCATCATCCTGCTGCTGATGACGGCCGTGACCCTGCGGATCCTCGAGCTGCTGCGGGCAAGGACACAGGACGCCGGCGCTCGGCTGCATGTCCGATTCGTCCGTCTGTTCGCCTTCGCCGCCGTCGCGCCCGCCGCCGTGGTGTTCATCTTCTATGGCGTTCTGGTCAGCCGCGGGGTCGAGAACTGGTTCTCGGAGCGGGTGCAGACCGTGGTGGAGAACGCCGCCACCGTCTTCCGCTCCTATGTGGACGAGCAGACCCGCTACATCGTCGAGCACGTCACGCCCATGGCCGCCGACCTCAACCGCGAGGCGGGCGCCCTGCAGGCGCGGCCGGACCAGGTGGACCAGTATCTGGGGGCCCTGGCCTCGTATCACGCCTTTCCCGCCGCCTATCTGGTGAACGGGCAGGGCGAGGTGCTGGCCAAGGCCGAGATGGCCGATGCGCCGCCCTATGTCATGCCGCCGAAGGCGGGTTTCGCCGCCGCCGACCAGGGCGAAATCTATGTGCCGGACTTCACCGGCGCCGACGTGATGCGGGCGCTCTACAAGCTGAGCGCCTATGAGGACGTCTATCTCTACATCGCCCGGCCGCTGCGCGAGGGCATCACCGGCTATCTGCGGCAGGCCGAGGGCTCGCTGGTCTCCTATCGTGACGTCGCCCAGAACCGGGAGCGCATCCAGACCATCTTCGCCCTGAGCTACGCCGAGACGGCGCTGCTGGTGCTGGTGGGTGCGGTGTGGCTGGGCCTGGGCGCGGCCAACGCCATCTCGGCGCCGGTGGCGCGGCTGGTGCAGGCCGCCGGGCGCGTGGCCGGAGGCGATCTCGATGTTCGGGTGGACGCCGACAACGACCCTGAAGAAATCGCTGTCTTGTCCCGTGCTTTCAACAGCATGACGCATGATCTTCAGGCGCAGCAGGAAGCCCTGAAGAACGCGCGCGAAGAGGCCGAAAGCCGCCGGCAGTTCATCGAGACCGTGCTGGCCGAGGTCAGCGCCGGGGTCATCGGCCTCGATCGCGGGGGGCGCATCTCCGTGGTCAACCGGCAGGCGGCCCTGCTCCTGGCCCTGCCGGAGGATCGGGGCCGCGGCGGCCTGCTGGCCGACGTGGCGCCGGAACTCGCCGAGGTGGCGGCCGGCGCAGGGCGCGGCGCTGACGTCGAGGAGGAGGTGGATGTGGTGCGCGGCCGCGAGAGCCGGCGCCTGCGGGTCCGCGCCAGCCACAGCGAAGGCGGCCTAGTGCTGACCTTCGACGACATCACCCGGCTTGTGGCGGCCCAGCGCAACGCCGCCTGGCGCGACGTCGCCCGGCGCATCGCCCACGAGATCAAGAACCCCCTGACGCCGATCCAGCTCTCGGCCGAGCGGCTGCGGAAGAAGTTCCGCAAGGACATCGCCGAGGCTGAACTGGAGACCTTCGACCGCTGCACCGACACCATCGTCCGCCAGGTGGGCGACATCGGCCGGATGGTGGACGAGTTTTCAGCCTTCGCCCGCATGCCGGCGCCGAAGTTCGCCGAGGTGGAGGCCGATGAGCTGCTGCGCGCCGCGGTCTTCGCCCAGCGGGTGGCCAGCCCCGAGCTCATCGTCGAGTTGGAGGAGCCGACGCCGCGCGCCAAGCTGCTGGCGGACGGGCGGATGCTGGCCCAGGCCCTGACCAATGTGCTGAAGAACGCCGCGGAGGCCGTAGAGGCGCGCCGCGCCCGCACGCCCAGGCTGAGGGGCCGGATCACCGCCCGCCTTGTGGTCGACGACGGCCAGGTGGCGATCGAGGTGGAAGACAACGGCGTGGGCCTGCCCGACAAGGATCGGGATCGGCTCACCGAGCCCTATGTGACGACCCGCGAGAAAGGCACCGGCCTGGGCCTCGCGATCGTGAAGCGAATTCTGGAAGACCATGGCGGCGAGCTTGAACTCGCCGACGCGCGCAGCGGGCAGGGGGCCTTGGCCGTCCTGCGCCTGCCGGCGGCCCACGCCGCCCGCGTCGGCGGCCAAGCCGGCGTGGTGACGGCGTAGAGGACTGGAAGGCATGGCGTCTGACGTTCTGGTTGTCGACGACGAGGCGGATATCCGTGAACTGGTCGCGGGCATCCTCTCGGACGAGGGCTATGCGGTGCGCACCGCCAACGACTCGGAGTCCGCCCTGGCGGCCATCCGGGCGCGCAAGCCCGCGCTGCTGATCCTGGACATCTGGATGCAGGGCGGCGGCATGGACGGCCTGGAGCTCCTCGACCTGGTCAAGGAGCTGGATCCGGACCTGCCGGTGATCATGATCTCGGGCCACGGCAACATCGAAACCGCCGTCAGCGCCATCAAGCGCGGCGCCTACGAGTTCCTGGAGAAGCCGTTCAAGTCCGACCGCCTGCTGCTGGTGGTGGAGCGGGCCCTGGAAGCGGCGAACCTGCGCCGGGAGAACCGTCGCCTGCGGGCCCAGGCGATCACGCCCGAGGGCCTGCTCGGCAAGTCCGTGGCCGCCCAGCAGCTGCGCCAGATGATCGCCAAGCTGGCCGGGGCCAACAGCCGGGTGCTGATCTCGGGGCCGCCGGGCGCCGGCAAGGAGACGGTGGCCCGCCTGATCCACGACGCCAGCCATCGCGCCCGGTCTGAGTTCGTGCCGATCAGCGCCGCCGGCATGACGCCCGAGCGCATCGACATCGAACTCTTCGGCCAGGAAGGCGAGGGCGGCCGTCCCGCCAAGATCGGCGTGTTCGAACGCGCCCACGGCGGCACTCTCTACCTGGACGAGGTGGCCGATATGCCGCGGGAGAGCCAGGGCCGGATCCTGCGGGTTCTCGTGGAGCAGCGCTTCCGTCGGGTGGGCGGCGATTCCGACGTCCAGGTGGACGTGCGCGTGATCTCGTCCACCTCCAAGGACCTGCGCGAGGAGATCGCGGCCGGCCGCTTCCGCGAGGACCTGTTCCACCGCCTGAACGTGGTGCCGGTGAACGTGCCGGGCCTGGCCGAGCGGCGGGAGGACATCCCCGAACTGATCGAGGACTTCATCACCCGAATCTGCGAAGCCACCGGCCTGCCGCGCCGGCGGCTGTCGGACGATGCCCTGGCCATGCTCCAGGTCCGCGCCTGGCCGGGCAACCTGCGCCAGCTGCGCAACAATGTGGAACGGATGCTGATCCTCGCTTCGGGTTCGCCGAACGACCCGATCACCGCCGACATGCTGCCCCCCGAGGCTTCGGTGAGCGACCAGGCGGGCGCCTTCGGCGCCGAGCGCATCATCGCCCTGCCGCTGCGCGAGGCGCGGGAGGTCTTCGAGCGGGAGTACCTTAGCGCCCAGATGCTGCGCTTCTCGGGCAACATCAGCCGCACGGCCGCCTTCATCGGCATGGAACGGTCGGCCCTGCATCGCAAACTGAAGTCCCTGGGCCTGTCCGGCGGCCGCGCGCTCGAATCCGAGGAGGCCTGAGGTGGGACGCATCGCCTATGTGAACGGTCGGTTCGTTCCCCACGCCGAAGCCTTCGTCCACATCGAGGACCGCGGCTACCAGCTGGCCGACGCGGTCTATGAGGTCTGGGCCCTGTTCGACGGCAAGCTCGCCGACGCCGAGGGCCATTTCGCCCGCCTGGAGCGCAGCCTCTCCGAACTCTCCATCGCCATGCCGATGACCCGGGCGGCCCTGACCACCGTCCTGCGCGAGGCGGTCCGCCGTAACCGCGTGCGCGAGGGACTCGTCTATCTGCAGATCAGCCGGGGTGTCGCGCCCCGCGACCACGCCTTCCCGAACCCGCCCGTGCGTCCGGCCGTGGTGGTGACCGTCAGTCGCGTGGACCGGGCCGCCACCGAGGCCCGCGCCGCCAAGGGCGTGGGCGTCGTGACCACTCCGGAGAACCGCTGGGGCCGTTGCGACATCAAGACCGTGGGCCTGCTGCCCAACGCCATGGCCAAGCAGAAGGCCCGGGCCGCCGGTGCGGCCGAGGCCTGGTTCGTGGACGACCTGGGCCTCGTCACCGAGGGCGCCTCTTCGAACGCCTGGATTGTCGGCCGCGACGGGGTGCTGCGCACCCGGGACACCAATGCCAACATCCTCCGCGGCGTCACCCGCCACACGCTGATCGACGTGATCCACGAGGCGGGACTGACGCTGGAGGAGCGGCCGTTCACGCCGCAGGAGGCCCTGGAGGCGAGCGAGGCCTTCATCACCGGCGCCGGCAGCGTCGTGCTGCCTGTGGTCAGTGTTGATGGAAAGCCGGTGGGCGAGGGGACGCCCGGGCCGGTGGCGATGCGCCTGCGCCGCCTTTATATCGAGCGTGCGAAGCAGCGCGCCATCTGAGCCGGCGGGTACGATTGCGCCCGTCGCCAAACCCTGCTTAGCGTGACCTCGCGTGTGTGGGCGGATTTGGCCGCCCGATCAGAACCAGAAGGCGAAAAGCCATGAGCGACAAGAAACAGAACCTCCAGGACACCTTCCTGAACAGCGTGCGCAAGTCGAAGACGCCGCTGACCATCTTCCTCGTGAACGGAGTGAAGCTGCAGGGGGTCGTGAGCTGGTTCGACAACTTCTGCGTCCTGCTGCGCCGGGACGGCCAGTCCCAGCTGGTCTACAAGCACGCGATTTCCACCATCATGCCGGCCCAGCCCGTACAGCTGTACGAGCCGGCCGATGACGAGGCCGATTGAGCTCATCCAAATTCGTTGACCGAGAGGCGCCCGTCCAGGGCGCCCTCGTGATCCATCCGGATCGGGAAGGCCGCGACGGCGCGCGTCATCCCGAGGCGCGGCTGGAAGAGGCCGCCGGCCTCGCCCTCGCCCTCGATCTCGAGGTCCGCGAGCGGATGATCGTGACCCTTCGCAAGCTGACGCCCGCAACCCTGTTCGGACGCGGCAAGGTGGAGGAGATCGCCGCCCTGGTGGAGGTCGAGGGGCTCGACGTCGTGGTCGTCGACGACTCCCTGACGCCGGTCCAGCAGCGCAATCTGGAAAAGGCCTGGAAGGCCAAGGTCATCGACCGCACGGGCCTGATCCTGGAGATTTTCGCCCGCCGGGCCCGCACGCGCGAGGGTCGGCTGCAGGTGGAGCTCGCGCGGCTCACCTACGAGCGTTCGCGCCTGGTGCGGACCTGGACCCACCTGGAGCGTCAGCGAGGCGGCTTCGGGGTCATGGGCGGCCCCGGTGAAACCCAGATCGAGACCGACCGCCGACTGATCGCCGAGAAGATCGGCAAGCTGAAGCGTGAGCTGGTGGAGGTGCGCCGCACCCGGACCCTGCAGCGCTCGGCCCGTCGCCGGGTGCCGTTCCCGAGCGTCGCCCTGGTGGGCTACACCAACGCCGGCAAGTCGACCCTGTTCAACCGCCTGACCCGGGCCGAGGTCCTGGCCCAGGACATGCTGTTCGCCACCCTCGATCCCACCCTGCGCAGCCTCAAGCTGCCGGACGGGCGCTCGGCGATCCTGTCCGACACCGTGGGCTTCATCTCGGACCTGCCGCACGAACTGGTGGAGGCCTTCCGGGCCACACTCGAGGAGGTGCGCGAGGCCGACGTGGTCCTGCACGTTCGCGACATCGCCAGGGAGGAAGCCGAGGCCCAGGCCGCTGACGTGCGCGAGGTTCTGGAGCGCCTCGGCCTCGACATGGACGAGCGCCGCATACTCGAGGTCTGGAACAAGGTGGACCTGCTGCCCGAGGACGGGCGGCAAACGGTCGTCGGCGACGCCCGCCGGGCCCATCCGCCGGCCGTGCCGGTCTCGGCGGTCACCGGCGAGGGTATCGACGACCTGCTCGAGGCGGTGGCCGGCCTGGTGGACGAGGCGCCGCCGGTGGAGATCCGCACCTCGGCGGGCGAGGGGGCGGCCATCGCCTGGCTCTACCAGCACGGCCGGGTGCTTGAGCGCGACACCGACGAGGCGGGCGGCGTTCGCCTGTCCGTGAGCCTCACCGCCCAGGCCCTGGGGCAGTTCGAGCGCCTGTTCCCGCAGGCCGGCATCCAGCCCCGATGACCTGCGCGGCCCGCCGGACCGGCCTGCTCGCCGCTGCGGTCCTCGGCCTGGCGACGGCGCCGGGCGCCGCGCCCGGTCAGGAACTCCAGGCCCTTGCCGACCTGCGCATCCTGTCCGCCGACGACATGCAGGGCCGGGGCATCGGCCAGCCGGGCTCCGCCAAGGCGCGGTCCTATCTGCTTCGGCGGATGGCCGAGGTCGGTCTGCAGCCGGTGGGCGGAGGGTTCGAGCATTCCTTCCGTGGCGAGGGGCGCGGCGGCGCGGTCCTGGCCGGAGTGAACCTGCTGGGCCTGATCCCGGGGACCTCGGGCAGCGACCGGGTGATGGTGGTGTCCGCCCACTATGACCATCTGGGCCTGGCCGGCGGCCAGGTGCACAACGGGGCAGACGACAACGCCTCGGGCGTCGCCGCCGCCCTGGCCATCGCCGAGGCCTTCCGCACCCAGCCGCCGCAGCATGACGTGCTGGTCGCCCTGTGGGACGGCGAGGAACGCGGCCTGATGGGGGCGAAGGCGTTCGTCACGGCGCCGGCGATCCCCATGTCCCGCATCGCGCTGACCATGAATCTCGACATGGTCGGCCGCGGCGACCGGGGCGAGCTCTATGTGGCGGGCGCCCGCCACTATCCGTTCCTGAAGCCGCGGCTGGAGGCCCTGGCCGCAGAGGCGCAGGTGACGCTGAAGCTGGGCCACGACGGGCCGCCCTGGACCGGATCGGACGACTGGACGTTCGGCTCGGACCATGGCGCGTTCCACGCCGCCGGCGTGCCGTTCGCCTATTTCGGCGTGGAGGACCATCCGGACTATCACCGGCCCAGCGACGACTTCGAGAAGATTCCCCAGGACTTCTATGCGCGCTCGGTGGCGACCCTGATCGTGGCGGCGCGCCGCTTCGACGCCGACCTGGACGCCATCGCCCGGGACGGCCGCCGCTAGGCCTTCTCGGCCGCCTTGGCCTCGTCCCAGAGGGCGTCCATCTCGGCCAGGTCCGACTGCTCTGGCGTCCTGCCCCGCTCGGCCAGCTGCTCCTCAATGTAGCGGAATCTGCGGGCGAACTTGGCGTTGGTGTAGCGGAGGGCGTCCTCGGGATCGACGTCGAGCGTACGGGCGAGGTTGGCCACCACGAACAGCACGTCGCCCAGTTCCTGGCGGGCCTTCTCGAGGTCGCCCGCGTCCACCTCGCGGACCAGCTCGGCGACCTCCTCGTGCAGCTTGGCCATCACGTCCTGGACCGTGGGCCAGACGAAGCCGACCCCGGCCGCGCGCTTGGAGAGCTTCACGGCGCGGGTGAGGGCGGGCAGGCCGACGGGGACGTCGTCCAGCAGGCTGGCCTGGCGGCCCTTCTTGGCGCGCTCTTGCGCCTTGAGCTCCTCCCACCCGGCCTTCTGCTCGGCGATCGAGCCATAGGTTTCCTCGCCGAAGACATGCGGGTGGCGGCGAACCATCTTCTCGCTGATGGCCCGGGCGACGTCCTCGAAGTCAAACGCGCCCTGTTCCTCGGCCATGCGGGCATGGAAGACCACCTGCAGCAGGAGGTCGCCCAGCTCCTCCTTCAGGTCGGCGAGGTCGCCCCGCTCGATGGCGTCGGCCACCTCATAGGCTTCCTCCACCGTGTAGGGGGCGATGGTCTCGAAAGTCTGCTCCTGGTCCCACGGGCAGCCGTCCTCCCGGTCGCGCAGGCGGGCCATGATGGCCAGCAGGCGGTCGATGGGCCGAAGGTCGGCCGGCGGGGCAGGGCGGGTCATGCTGGGACTCTGCAGGCGGATACGAAAACGGCGCGCGGGGATCAGACCGCGCGCCGTTCCTTGGCGCAAGCCGATGCTTGGATGGATCAGTTCTGCGCCAGGCGCACGTCGTTGCGCGCCAGCCGCGAGGCGAACCGGTCGAAGGTCACCAGGGCGTCGGACCACACCCAGTCGCCATAGGCCTGGCGGATGTCGGTCTCGTACCAGCGGTACTTCACCGGCGTCACCGAGCCGTCGGCGGCGATGATCCGGCCCTCGATGGCGGCGCCGCCGACCCCGAAGCTGTCCATCGACAGGCCGGGCTTGTCGCCCAGCTGCTTGAAGGTCGGCCGGTTCGGTACGGCGTCGGTGATCACCAGCTCCACCCGAGCGTCTTCATGGGCGCCGGACTGGGCGAGGGCGCGCTCCACGTCCTTGCGCAGTTCGTCGGCAAGGAGCGCCGTCTCGCGGACGCCATAGGTCTTCTCCGCCTTCTTCTGCAGCTCAGGACCGATGGTCACGGACACCGTCGCGGGGGCCGCGATGGCGACGGAGCCGCTGGCCAGGAGCGCGGCGGCCGTGATGGCGAGGATGCGCATGCGGGTCTCCTAATCTTGTACAGTAATAACTTAACATATGGGTGCGCGGCTGTCAGCCCGCAAGACGGCGTCAGCGCAGGGCGTAGCTTACCGTGGTCACCACCCGCAGCTTCTTGAACACCTGGGAGGAGGGGTCGTAGCCGACGTCGTCCCGGCCCAGAATCTCGAACGAGCCTTGGGTCGCCGAACGGATGCCGCCGAGCTTGGCGCCCGAATCCCGGGCGAACTGCTGTGCGCCGGTCCGGGCGCTGGCGGTGGCCTCGGCGATCATCGCCGGCCGCACGCTGTTAAGGCCGGTGAACAGGTAGGACGGGCCGTTGTAGTCCTGCAGCACCACCCCCTGACGGATGAGCTGGTCCAGCTGGCGGGTCGTGGCCTGCACGCGGTCGACGTCCGTGGTGCGCACGATCACCGTCTGGGCCACGCGGTAGCGGGCGGCGACGTTCTGCTGCTGGTACTCGCGGGCGTACTGGTCGGTGACCTCCAGGCGGCCGAGGTCGATCTCGTCGTCCTTGTAGCCCTGGGCGGCCAGGAAGCGGCGGACGGCCTGGGTGTCGGCGTCGATGTCGGCCTGGACGGCCTGCAGGTCGTCGCCGGCGGCCGCGAACTTCAGCGGCAGCACGGCCAGGTCGGCCTTGACGATGCGCTCGGACAGCCCGCGGACGGTGACGGCGCGATTGCCGCTGCTCGCGTTCTCGAGGCCCTTGCCGATCAAGGCGCCGGCCGCCGCGCCGCCGACAGCGAGGACGGCGGCTCCGGCGAGGGCCGGGACGAGGAGGTTACGGTCGGTCATGGATAGCTCGAAGGTTGAAGCCTGATCCGAAGCTGGACCGGCGTTCCTGACAATGGGCTGAATGGAACCGGTGCACGGCGCGCCGGCCAGGGTTCAGGTGAGCGCGCCCACCAGGGTGGTGATGAAGGCCGTAGTGGCGGCCAGGATCGCCTTGGAGAGCAGGGCGAGCACCAGGAGGCTGAGGGCCGCGCTCAGCCATCCGGCCAGCACGGCGAGCCCGTCCCGTTCCACGGCGCCGATCCCGAAGGCGGCGATGGCCAGGGACGGGAGCATGTTCCCGAACGGGATCGGCAGGAACACGATCAGCGCCAGGAGGAAGCAGATGGCTCCGACGAGCCGGTCGCCCACCGGGTTCAGCAGGAAGGTGAGCCGCGGCCTGAGGCGCCGTTCCAGCTTTCCCAGATAGGGCCGCAGCTTCGCCACCAGCTTGCGGAAGTCCGACATCGACATGGTGCGATCAAGGATCGCCTTGGGCAGCCACAGCGTGCGGCGGCCGACCATCCACTGCACCGAGATGAACAGCAGCGGCGCGCCGAGCACGGCCGAGACGCCGGGGGGCATCGGCAGGACAAGCGGCGCGGCGAACACGAAGGTGAGGGCGCCGAAGGCCCGGTTGCCGAAGGCCTCGAGGATGTCGCCCACGGCCACCTTGCGCGCCTTGCCGGCGGCCAGGGCTCCGAGGATCTCCGACACCTTTTCAGGTTCGGCGTGGTCGGTCACGGAAGACGACTCCAGAGTCGGCGGGACGGCTGGTCTCGTTAAGCGACACGCGATGGCCCCACAATGGGGGAGTGCATGCGCGGGCCGGGTCATCAGGCGGCCCAGCCTTTCCATAGCGCAATCGCGCCGAGGAGCAGCTTGGCCGAGAGACCGAACATCATGAGCGCTACGAGGGCCTCGATGCCCCGCCAGACCCTCGGCCTGGACAGCCACGGGGCGAGCACGCGCGCCCCAAAGCCCAGGCCCGTGAACCACAGGACGCTCGCTGACGCCGCGCCGGCGACGAAGATCGGCTGGTCGGCGCGGGGCAGGGCGGCGCCGATCGAGCCGACCAGGAGCACCGTGTCGAGATAGACGTGGGGATTGAGCAGGGTGAAGGCGGCGGCCTTGCCCAGAGCCGCCCTCAGGCTCGCCGCCGCCTGACCGCCGTTGGCGTCAAGGGCGGCAGGATTGGCCGCCCGGCGCGCCGCGCCCAGCCCGTACCACGCCAGAAAGCCGGCGCCTCCGAGCGCCATCGCCAGTCTGAGCGTCGGCGCGGCGCCGAGGACTACGCCCAGACCACCGACGCCGGCGGCGATGAGCACCGCATCCATGGCAGAGCAGAAGATGACGATCGCCGGCACATGCTGGCGCAACAGGCCTTGGCGAAGGACGAAGACGTTCTGCGCGCCGATGGCGACGATGAGCGGTGCGGCGACGGCGACGCCTTGGAAGAAGATGGGCGCTTGCATGTCGCCCTGATCGGTCGCTTCACTGATTTAGTTAAACTCATTTATCTTATGCCGGATTAGCCATCCTAATGCTCGATTACCCAGCCGTCGCGGCCGTGGTCGCGGTGATCCGGACCGGATCGTTCGAGGCCGCGGCTCTGGAGCTCGGGGTGACGCCCTCGGCGGTCTCCCAGCGCGTCAAAGCGCTGGAGGAGCGGCTTGGCGCTCCGCTCGTAGTGCGCGGCGCCCCTTGCGTCGCGACGCCCGCGGGCGCGCGGCTGGCGGCGCATTTCGACCAGGTGATGCTGCTCGAGCACGACCTGGCCGCGGATGGCCCGGGCTGGGCCGGGGCGGCGGCCGGGCGAGCGCCCACGCTGCGGATCGCCGTCAACGCCGACAGCCTGGCCACCTGGTTTCCCGCCGCCGTGGCCGGCTTCACGCGCTCGAACGGGGCGACGCTGGACCTCGTCCTAGACGACGAAGCCCATACGCCGGACCGGATCCGCTCGGGCGAGGTCCTGGCCGCCGTCACCACGGGCGGTCAGGCGGTCCAGGGGTGCCGCAGCTTGCCGCTGGGCTCGATTCGCTACATCGCCGCCGCCAGCCCCGACTATGTGCAGCGGCATCTGAAGGAGGGCGTGTCGGCGCGGACATTGGCCCACGCGCCCGTGCTGCGCTTCGACCGCCGGGACGACCTCCAGCACCGCTGGATGACCCGGGCGTTCGGGGGGGCCATGGACGCGCCGACGCACTGGGTTCCGTCGACCCAGGGCTTCCTCGATCTCACCCTCTGCGGGGTGGGCTGGTCCATGACGCCGCTCCAGCTCGCGGCGCCGCTGATCGCAGCCGGCCGGCTGGTGGACCTGAAGCCAGGCGTCCATCTGGACGTGCCGCTGTTCTGGCAGCACCTGCGCATCACGGCGCGACTGCTCGCCGGCCTGACCGACGCGGTCCGCGCCGCGGCGTCGGAAGGCCTGCGCGCCAGCTGACGTGCGCGTCGGAGAAGTGTTGCGGGATTTCAAGGAGATATCGCCGCCTTTTTAGGATCAGCACGACCTATAGGCTCCAGGGCTTCGATCCTCCTGAGCATGGAGAGTGAGCCTTACCCCTTTAGTCGCTCCCCCAGCCGTTCCCCGGTGATCTCGTAGTAGGCGAGTTCGGCGATGTTGGTGGCGTGATCCCCGATGCGTTCCAGGTTCTTGGCGATGAACAGCAGGTGGGCGCCGACCGCGACCTTGCCCGGATCGCCGGTCATGGCGGCGGCGACGGACTGGAAGAGCTCATCGTGCAGGATGTCCACCTCGGCGTCCCTGGCCCAGACCTCCACGGCCGTCGCCGGGTCCTGGCGTCGGTAGGCGGCGAGGGACGTTTCCAGCCGGTCGGCGACGAGGCCGCCCATGCGCCTCACGTCGGCCAGTTGCTCCGCAGACGGCCGGGCGTCGAGCTTCGCCACGCGCTTGGCGAGGTTCTTGGCGAGGTCGCCGCACCGCTCGAGCTGGGCGGCGAGCTTCATGGCCGTGATCGGCCGGCGCAGGTCGTCGGCCAGGGGCTGGCGCAGGGCGATCAGGCGTACGGTCCGCCGCTCGATCGCGGCTTCCATCTCGTCGAGGCGCGCGTCCCCGGCGGCCACGACCGCCGCAGCCCGGGCGTCTTGCCGCACGAAGGCGTCGAGCGCCGCGCGAAGCTGCGCCGTCGCCAGGTCGCCCATGGCGGAGATCTCGGCGCCCAGGGCCGCCAGGTCCTCGCCCGTCGCCTTGAAGGTGTGGTCCATGAAGGCGTTCCTCCTCAGCCGAACCGGCCGGTGATGTAGTCGCGGGCCCGCTCAGTCGCTGGGGCGGTGAAGACCTGCTCGGTCTCGCCGAATTCGACGAGGCGGCCCAGGTACATGAAGCCGGTGTGATCCGAGAGGCGGGCGGCCTGGCCCATGTTGTGGGTCACGATGACGACGGTGTGGTCCGCCTTCAGCTCGGCCACCGTCTCCTCCAGGCGGGCGGTCGAGATGGGATCCAGGGCCGAGGCCGGCTCGTCGAGCAGGAGCACCTCAGGCTTCACGGCGATGGCCCGGGCCACGCACAGCCGCTGCTGCTGGCCGCCGGACAGGCTGAGGCCGCTCTCCTTGAGCTTGTCCTTCACCTCGTCCCACAGGGCGGCGCGGCGCAGGGCCTGTTCGACGCGCGCCGCCAGTTCGGCCTTCGGCAGCTTCTCATAGAGGCGCACGCCGTAGGCCACATTGTCGAAGATCGACATCGGAAAGGGCGTCGGCTTCTGGAACACCATGCCGACCCGGGCGCGCAGCCGGGCGACGTCGACGCCCCGCGCCAGGATGTCCTCGCCGTCCAGCAGCACCCGCCCTTCGGCCCGCTGGCCGGGGTAGAGGCTGTAGATGCGGTTCAGAACGCGGAGCAGGGTGGACTTGCCGCAGCCGGACGGCCCGATGAGCGCGGTGACCGCCTGCTTCTTGAAGCCCACGCTGACGCCGTGCAGCGCCTGCGTCCGGCCATAGAAGAAGTCGAGGTCGCGGATCGACAGGGCGACCTGGTCGTCGGGAAGGGCCAGGATCGAGGTCGCAGGCGCGGCCGTGGGGGCGAGGATCGTCATGAGCGGCGAGTTTCCCGGGAGAGCAGGCGGGCGAGGATGGTGACCGTCAGGACCGCCAGGGCGATCAGCAGCGCGCCGGCCCAGGCGAGGCGGCGCCAGTCGTCATAGGCCGACAGGGCGAACTGGAAGATCACCGCGGGCAGGCTGGCGGTGGGCTTTGAAAGGTCGAGGCTCAGGAACTGGTTGTTGAGTGCAGTGAACAGCAGGGGCGCCGTCTCGCCGCTGATCCGGGCGAAGGCCAGAAGCGCTCCGGTGATCATGCCGCTCCGGGCCGCCTTCCAGAGCACCGCCAGAACCGTGCGCCACAGGGGCGCGCCGAGGGCCACGCTGGCCTCGCGCAGAGCCACGGGCTGCAGGCGCAGGACGTCCTCGGTCGTGCGGGTGATGACCGGCACGGCCAGCATGGCCAGGGCGACGGCCCCGGCGTAGCCGGAGAAGCCCTTCATCGGATGGACGATGATCTCGTAGACGAACAGGCCGATCAGGATCGACGGGGCGGCCAGCAGCACGTCGTTCACGAAGCGGACCACCTTGCCGTAACGGCTGGCCCCCGCGAACTCCGACAGCCAGGTGCCCGAGAGGACGCCCACGAACGCGGCGGCGAGCATCGCCAGCGTGCACATCATGATCGAGCCCAGGATGGCGTTCAGCAGGCCGCCCCGCGACCCGGGGGCCGGGGTCGACATGGTGAAGACCGCGAGGTCCAGGCCGGCGAGGCCCTGGCTCACCAGAGTCCAGAGGATCGCGGCGAGGGCCAGCAGGGCCAGGGCCGTGGCGAGCCACGCAAAGCCCAGGAAGGCCCAGGCGCCGAGCCGGCGCGAGAGGCGGAGGGAGGCGCTGCTCATGTAGGCTTCCGCCCGATCAGAGCCCGGGCGAGGCCCAGGACCGTGAAGGTGATCAGGAACAGCACCAGCCCCAGGGCGATCAGCGAGGCGGTGTGCAGCTCGTGGGTTGCTTCGGTGAACTCGTTGGCGATCGTCGAGGCGATGGTCGAGCCCGAGGCGAAGATCGAGGTGGGCAGGCCGTGGGCGTTGCCGATGATGAAGGTCACCGCCATCGTTTCCCCAAGCGCCCGGCCCAGGCCCAGCATGACCGCGCCGATGGCGCTGACCCGGATGTAGGGCAGGCTGACCTTGGCGACGGTCTCGTAGGTGGTGGAGCCGAGGCCGTAGGCGCTCTCGCGCAGGTGGACAGGCACGGTCAGCAGCAGCTCGCGCAGGGTGGCGGCGATGAACGGCAGGATCATGATCGCCAGGATCATCGAGGCGGTGAGGATGTTGGCGCCGTTGGGAACGCCGGCGGTGATCGTCTCGAGGAGGGAGCCGGGCTCGGCCGCCATCATGATCGGCATCTGTACGTGCCGGGCGAACCAGGGCGCGAACACGAACAGGCCCCACATGCCGTAGACGATCGAGGGGATGCCCGCGAGCAGCTCCACGGCCATGCCGATGGGGCGGCGCAGAGGCGCGGGGCACAGCTCCACCAGGAAGATCGCCACCCCCAGCGCCAGGGGCAGGGCGAACAGCAGCGCCAGGCCGGCCGTCACGACCGTGCCGACGATGGCTCCCAATGCGCCATAGACCTCAGCCACCGGGTCCCACTCGGCGCTGGTGAGGAAGCCGAGCCCGAAGGCCTTGAAGGCCGGCCAGCCGCCCACCGTCAGCGACGCCATCACCCCGATCAGGGCGACCAACAGCAGGGTCGCCGCGCCGAAGCAGAGCGCTTCGAAGGCGCGGTCGAACACCGCGCCTTTCGCCGCCCGCGCCGGGACGGCCGCCGCCGCCTCGCCGCTCATTTGGCGGTGTAGACCGGCTGGCCGTTCGGGCCGCGGACCTTGCTCCAGCTCTTCCGGACCAGGTCCTTCACCGGCGCGGGAAGGGTGATGTAGTCGAGGCTCTGGGCGGCGGGGTCGCCGTTTCGGTACGCCCAGTCGAAGAAGGCCAGCGCCTCGGCGGTCTTCTGCGGGTTCGCCGGTTTGGTGCGGACCAGGATGAAGGTCGCCCCGGTGATCGGCCAGGCCTTGGGGGCCGAACCGTCGAGCAGCAGCTGATAGAAGCCGGGGGCCTTGGCCCAGTCGGCGCCGGCGGTGGCGGCCTGGAACGTCTCGGCGCTGGGGGCGACCCAGGCGCCCGCCTTGTTCTGCAGCAGGGCGTAGGCGAGGTTGTTCTGCTTGGCGAAGGCGTACTCCACATAGCCGATGGAGCCGGGCGTCTGGCGGACGAAGGCGGCGACGCCGTCGTTGCCCTTGCCGCCGATGCCGGTCGGCCATTTCACCGCATCGTTCGCGCCCACCTCGGCGGCCCAGCGGGCGGCCTTCAGGCTGATGTAGCTGGTGAAGAGGAAGGTCGTGCCCGAACCGTCCGACCGGTGAACCACGGTGATGGGCAGGTTCGGCAGGGCCACGCCGGGGTTCAGCCGGGCGATGCGCGGATCGTTCCAGCGCTTGATGACGCCGCGGTAGATGTCGCCCAGCAGGGCGCCGGTGAGGCGCAGCTGCCCCGACTTCACTCCTGGGACGTTCACGACCGGCACGACGCCGCCGATCACGGTGGGGAACATGGCCAAGCCGTTGGCGGCCAGTTCGTCCGGCTTCATCGGCTTGTCGGTGGCGCCGAAGTCCACGGTGCCGGCGGTGATCTGGCGGACGCCGCCGCCCGAGCCGATCGGCTGGTAGTTGAGGCGATGGCCCGTCTTGGCGCGGTACTGCTCGGCCCACTTGGCGTACAGCGGGGCAGGGAAGGTCGCGCCGGCGCCGGAGATGTCGGCCGCCTGGGCCTCGCCAAGCGGCGCCGTGGAGAGCAACAGGGCCGCGCCCGCCAGACCGAGGAAACTGCGCTTCAGCATCGAGGACCCCTACCGTTGAGGCGCCTGTCCCGGCGCCGGTCGAGGGCCGTCTACGGTCTGTCTGCGAAGGTGCGTTGACGGTTCGGCGACAGTTCGATGACAGCGGCGGCGAGGCCCCTTCGATGTCACGCGGCTGTCACCTGGCTTTGCCGGAACTGTCGCACGAGCGCTCTAGAGCCCGCCCGTCGAAGCCGTCATCACGGCGGCCCTACGAGGGGTGATCCATGGAGACCTTCCTGCAGCGCGGCCTGGCCGCAACCTTCGCCGCCACGCTCATGTGCGGCGTCTCGACCGTGGCCCTGGCGGCGCCGGCCAAGGAGGCCGCCAGGCTCGAGGCGATGCAGCGGCAACTCGACGAGCTGCGCGCTCAGCTTGCCGCCCTACAGGGGGGCGGCCAGCCCAGCGACCAGCTCTCGGCCCTTCAGGCCCAGCTCGACGCCATGGCCGCCCAGCTCGCGGAGGTGAAGGAGGCCCAGGAGAACGCGGCCGCCGATATCGCCACGCTGAAGGCGCCGCCCACCGGCGGGGCCGTGACCACGACCCTGTCCAACGGCAAGCCGTCCTTCGCCACGGCAGACGGACGCTTCACGGCCAACATCCGCGCCATCGTCATGGCGGACGCGGGCAAGTACTTCCAGAAGGACAACCTGGGCGCCTCGGTCGTGGGGCGCGACCTGAACGAGGGCGTCAACTTCCGTCGCGCGCGAGTCGGCTTCGACGGCCGGCTGTTCAGGGATTTCGACTACGCCTTCGTCTACGAGTTCGGCGGGTCCGGCGCCGAAGAGGCCGGCCGCCTCTACGAGGCCTCGGTGACCTACACGGCGCTCAAGCCGCTCCGCATCAAGTTGGGCGCCTTCGAGCCGAACATCGGCCTGGCGGCCGCCACCTCGACCAGCGCCATGCCGCTGCTGGAACGCCCGGCTCCGGCGGAAGCCGCCCGCAACGTCGCCGCCGGCGACAGCCGCGCGGCGCTGCAACTGACGGCCAACGGCATGAGGGGCGACGGCGACACCGGCGTCGGCCTGCGCTGGCTGGTCTCCGGCGCACTGACTGGCAACACCCTGGGCGGCTCCCACCAGTTCGACGAGCAGACCGCCGCTATCGGCCGCATCGCCATCGCCCCGTTCGGCAGCACGGCCTGGCAGACGCACTTCGGCGCGAACTACCAGCGGGTGATCTCTCCCAACGACGCCACGGGCGGCGGGGCGGGCGTCCGCTATCCGATCCAGATCCGCGACCGACCGGAACTGCGCCTGGACGGCTCGCGTCTCGTCGACACCGGCGCCATCGACGCCGAGGGCGCCCAGGTCTTCGGCCTCGAGGCCGCCGCCCAGGTGGGGCCGTTCCTGATCGAGGGCGAGCGCTTCGCCTATGAGATCGCACGCCGGGCCAGCGCCCTGGCCGATCCAAAGTTCGACGGCTGGTACGTGCAGGGCTCGTGGGTCCTGACCGGCGAGCCGCGCCTCTATGATCCGCTGGAAGGCCGGTTCGCCGCGCCCAGACAGAACGTCAACTTTGCGCCGGCGGAGGGCGCTTGGGGCGCGTTCGAGCTGGCGGCCCGCTACTCGGTCCTCGACCTCAACTTCCGGGAAGGGGCGGGCGGCGCGATCCCGGCCGACGGCGTGCGCGGCGGGGAACAGAAGATCCTGAGCCTCGGCCTGAACTGGTACCTGAACCCGGCAATCCGCACGATGATCAACTACCAGCACGTCGAGATCGATCGCCTGAACGCCGTCGGCGTTCAGATCGGCCAGACCTACGATGCGGTCGCCGCCCGCGCGCAGTTCACGTTCTGAGAGGAGGGGCGGGAGGCTGCGACGCGAGGCAGCCTCCCGCCTTTCAGTTCCGCTCGTCCAGGGAATAGCCCGCGCCGCGCACGGTGCGGATCAGGTCGGCGGCGCCGGGGGGCGTGATGGCCTTCCGCAGACGACCGATGTGCACATCGACGGTGCGGGCCTCCACGTGGATGTCCGAGCCCCACACCGCATCCAGCAGGCGCTCGCGGCTGAACACCCGGCCCGGCCGCTGCAGCAGGAACTCCAGCAGCCGATATTCGGTGGGGCCCAGGTGCAGCTCCAGGCCCGCCCGGGTCACGCGATGGCGGCCGCGATCCATGACGAGGTCGGCGTAGGTCAGCCGTTCCTCCACCAGTTCGGGGCTCGCGCGGCGCAGCAGGGCCCGCACGCGGGCGGCCAGCTCGGCCATGCCGAACGGCTTCACAAGATAGTCGTCCGCCCCGGTGTCGAGCCCGCGCACCCGGTCGCTCTCTTCGCCCCGGGCGGTGAGCATGAGGACGGGCGTCGCCCGGGTCTCCGGCCGGGCCCGAATCTGGCGGCACACCTCGACGCCCGACACCTTCGGCAGCATCCAGTCCAGGATCACCAGGTCGGGCCTAGCTTCCTCTACACGCAGCAGGGCCTCCTGGCCGTCCGCCGCCCGTTCCGTCAGGAAGCCTTCCTTCGAGAGGTTGTAGTCGAGCAGGGTGGCGAGCGCGTCCTCGTCCTCGACGATGAGCAGGCGTGCGCTCATGCTTGCGTCTCCCGCGTCGTAGCCTCGGCCAGGCTGTACTTCGGCCGCTCGCCCAGGATGTCCTGACCGGTCAGCTGGAAGTGCAGCACTTCGGCGATGTTGGTGGCGTAGTCGCCGATCCGTTCGAGGTTCTTGGTGACGAAGAGCAGATGGGCGCCCGTGGTCACCTGGGCGGGCTCGCGGCTCATGAAGGCCAGCAGCTCGGCGAACAGGCTCTCGTGATGCTCGTCCACCTCGCCGTCACGGCGCCAGACATCCAGCGCCCCGGCGATCTCCCCGGCCGCCAGGGCGTCCAGCACCTCGTGCAGGCGGGCGGCCACCAGCCGGCCCATGCGCTCGACCGCCCCCATCAGGCCGGTGGCGGGCTCGGCAGCCGAGAGGATCAGGCTTCGCTTGGCGATGTTCCGGGCGAGGTCGCCACAGCGCTCCAGCGCCCCGGCCAGCTTGAGGGCGCAGACTGCAACCCGCAGCTGGTCGTCCGCCAGGTCCTGTCGGGAAATCAGCGCCAGAGCTCGGCGCTCCACGTCCACCTGCAGGGCGTCCAGGCGCAGGTCCCGGACGATCAGGGCCTGGGCGAGGGCGACATCGCGGCGCACCACGGCCTCCACCGCGTCGACCACCTGGGCCTCGGCGAGACCTCCCATGCGGATCAGGTCGGCGCTCAGGCTGCGCAGCTCGGTCGCCGCAGGGCGGGCGGTCTCGGACATCAGGAATCTCCCGACGCGCTTCTAGCGGGCTTCCACGACAGTTTTGCGACAGCGTCTAGTCCGCCGCCGGGACATAAGCGCAGAACGTCGTTCCCATCCCTTCGGCGCTTTCCACGACCAGGCCGCCGCGATGGCGGTTGACGATGTGCTTGACGATGGCGAGCCCCAGGCCGGTGCCGCCGGTCCTCTGTCCCGACACCCGATAGAAGCGCTCGGAGAGGCGCGGGAGGTGCTGGCGCGGAATCCCTGGCCCCTGGTCGATCACCCACATCGCGCCATAGAGCCCCCTGGCGTCTCCCTGGGGATCGAGCAGGGACAGCGAGACGGCGCCTTCCCGTAAGGGCGCTCGCGCGGCCTGCGCCGTCACCGCCCGGGCGGCGAGCCGCACGACCCCGCCGTCGGGGGAGTACTTCAACGCATTGTCCACCAGGTTCTGCGCCACCTGCACCAGCTGGTCGTAGTCGCCGACGACCCTCAACGGAGCGGGCGCATCCACCTCCAGCGTCAGCCTGCGCGCGGCGAGGATCGGCGCGCTGGCTCCGGCCACGTCCCGAACGACGCCGGCCAGGTCGACCTCGTCGGCCGGCGGCACATGCTCGTTCATCTCGATGCGGCTGAGCGAAAGCAGGTCGTCCACCAGCCGGCGCATCCGGCCGGCCTGCTCGTCCATGATCGCCAGGAACCGGTCGCGGGCCTCGGGATCGTCCTTGGCGTGGCTGCGAAGGGTTTCGATGAAGCCGGACAGAGAGGCCAGCGGCGTCCGCAGTTCGTGGCTGGCGTTGGCCAGGAAGTCAGCCCGCATCCGTTCGGTCCGCCGCGCGTCGGTTTCGTCGTGCAGGACGATGAAGGCCTGACCGGGACCCAGGGGCCGGACGGTCGCCCGCCAGAATCTGGGGGTCGCGCCGATCGTCGCGAACGCCGCCTCGTGCGCGGCGCCGCCCGTCCGGGCCGCATCGACCGCCTCCAGCAGGTCCAGCTGGCGCAGGGCCGCCTCCAGCGGCGCATGGGCGCGGCTCAGGGGAAACAGCTCCCGCGCCGCGGTGTTGGACCAAGTGATCTCGGGCGGCTCGCCCCGGACGATCAGAACGGGATCTGGCAGACGCTGCAGGACAGCGCGCGCGAGGGTCTCGTCCGGCAAGGGCTCGGTCACGCCGCGCGTTGTGGGCGAGGGCGCGCGCGCCGTCCAGTCCTATGGATGGTCCGCTCGCTCGAAAGCGGACGGCCTCAAGGCGTTACCGCGGGACGACGCGAGACCACCACGAGCCGGGCTGCTGTCGTGACCGAATGCCGCCTCGCGTACGGCGTGATGGCAGAGGCTGCGGCGTGAACCCGGAGCGGGAAGCCAAGGGGGCGGGACCCGGGGCAGGCGCATCCGCCCTTTTGAGCCCCGCCAACTTCTCGCCTAAGGAATATTATCAGAAATAATGCCAAGCTCGCTTCTGGCTATTACGAGACGTTCGGCGCTTTGGGCCGTCTTTCGGGCGCGCCTCATCCGATCGGGCCCAGCCGATGTCCCCGTCCGTCCGCCTGCGCCGACGGACGGGGCGCAGATGGCTACTTGTCTTCCACACAGACGCCGGTCAGGACGTACTGCGAGCCCTGGCTCATGTAGAGCCCCATCAGGTGGTTCTGCTTCGACGTGGTCGTGGCCGCGCCGCCGGCGATGTAGAGCTTGTGCTTGTCGTCGGCCGCACGCAGCGTCAGGCTCGAGGCCTTCTTGTGGTTGCTGGTGTCGCAGTAGGCGCCGCCCCAGATCTGCTTCTTGTTGTCGTCATAGACGCCGTTCAGGCACTCGCTCGACTTGCGCGGGCGCACCTGGACGTTGACCGACTTGCTGCTGGTCCGCTCGGCCCCGAACTTCACGTTGACGAAGCCGTTATAGTCGCGGCTCGACACGCTCTCAGGCACGCCCTGGAAGGTGTCCTTGACCTTGAATTTGTAGGTGGTGCCGCCAACCTTGACTTCCTTGCCGTTGAGCATCGGCGCGTAGTCCGCGTTGACATTGCAGTGCATGTCCTTGGCCAGGACCGGCGTGCCGATCATCAGGGCGGCGGCCGCCGCGGCGGTGAAGATGGTGCGCATGTCGTACCTCGTTTGCTCCGTTTCCCCCCAGTTCGGGGCGGTCCGGAAATGCGCGCGGCGGCGGTCGGCGGGTATCCCATGAACGTAGTCCCTGATTCATGGGGTGGCGGCGGCGGCTCGCCTACGCCTAAGCTTCCCCCATGACGGGTGCGAGTACCGAGTTGGCTGGGGCCGGGGTCCATCAGGTCCTCCTGATCGAGGATGACCGGGCGATCCGCCGACGGCTTCGGGACGCCCTCGCCGCCCCGGGCGACTGTCAGGTGGCCACCGCCGGCACCCTCGCCGAGGGGCGTGCGCTGCTGGCCAGGCAGCCTTTCGACCTGATCGTCGCCGACCTGCGGCTGCCCGATGGCCTCGCGATCGACCTCCTGGCCGAGGCCCGGGCCCAGTATCCGGCGGTGGAGATCCTGGTGATCTCGGTGCTGGGGGACGAGACCACCATCCTCGCCGCCATCGCCGCCGGCGCCTCGGGCTACATCCTGAAGGACGCCCTGCCCGAGGATATTCACGCCGCGGCCATCGAGGTGCTGTCCGGCGGCTCGCCGATCTCGCCGTCCATCGCCCGCTTCATCGTCCGGCGCATGCGTGAGGCGCCGGCCGCCCCCGCTCCCGCCGCCGAGGAGCTGCCCGCCCCGCGCCTCACGCCCCGGGAGCTCGATATCCTGTGGGGGATCGCCAAGGGCCTGACCTACAATGAGATCGCGGACCGGCTCGGCCTCTCGCGGCACACCGTGCCCAGCCACATCAAGGCGATCTATCGCAAGCTTCAGGTCGCGACCCGCGGCGAGGCCGTCTACGAGGCGATTCAGTGCGGCCTGATCAAGCTCTGAGGCCCCAGGCGGCCGGCAACGCCGCCTGGCGCCACGTCCTGGCCGTAGCCTGGCTCATCGTCGCCCTTGTGGTCTTCGGGGTTGTAGCCCTGGTCGCCGCCTCCCGCGAGCCGGACTACAGCCTGGCCGTCCAGAGCGCCGAGTGCCTTCGCCTGCCCGCCCCGGGCGTGGAGGGCGCCGGCCGGATCGTCCACCTGCCCTATGTGGAGCCCGGCGCGCCGGCCTCCGAGCGGCGGACCCTGCGCTGCGAGTTCGAGCTGACGCTGACCGAAGACGAGGTCAGCGCGGCGGCCATGCTGATCCCCTCCTTCGCCGACTCGGTGACCCTGGAGGTGAATGGCCGGCGGGTGGCGGTGGCCGACCTCTACATGATGCGCGACCTGCGCTTCGCCACCTTCCCGGCCTATTTCCCGCGACTGGGAGACGTCCTGGAGCCCGGAACGAACCAGTTCCGGGTGACGGTGACCACCCTGCCTGGCCGAGCCCTGGCGCTGAACCGGGTGTTCATCGGCGACCGCGCGCGGCTGAAGCCGTTCTACCACGCCCGCTGGTTCGCCGCGGCGGTGATCCCCACCGTCGCCGTGGGCGCCGAGCTGGCCCTGGCCTGCATGTTCGGCCTGATCTGGGTGGCCCGGCCGCGGGAGACCGAATTCGGGTGGATCGCGGCCACCCTGGGGCTGGCGGCCCTGCGCGGCTCGGTGCTGATGCCGGATTTCGGCATCTCGGCCCTGGAGCGCCCCTACTGGAACGTCCTGGTCATGTGGGAGGCGGCCACCTGCCTGATGTTCTGCCGGGCGCTCACCCGCCGGCCGACCACCTGGCGAACCTGGCTGCTCGCGGCCCCGCCGACGGCGGCGACGGTCCTCTTCGTGATCCAGCCCCCCATGGAGATCGCCTACTGGGCGCTCCTCGCCTGCGTCGCCGCCGTCGGCCTCTATTTCGCCGCCTCCACCGTGACGCTGCTTTACGCCGCCCGGCGGGGCGACCGCGACGCCCTGCTCGTGGCGCCGGGGCTGATCATGCTGCTGGCCTTCGGGGCCCGGGATGTGGCCATGGCGCTCAACGCCGACCCCAGCCGGGTCTTCCTGGTGCGGACGGCCTACCTGGGCTTCCTCGCCGCCGTCGCCACCTTCATGACCTTGCGGTTCATCCGCGCCATGCGCCGGGTGGACGAAACCGCCATCGTACTGCGAGAGCGGGTCGCCGAGGTGGAGGCCGAACTGCGCGCCACCTACGAAGAGCTCCGCGCCCGGCGCGAAGCCGAGGCGGTCGAGCGCGAGCGGGCCCGGCTGATGCGCGACCTGCACGATGGCCTCGGCGGCGAGTTGGCCTCGATCCTCGCCCTGTCCGACGCCCCCAAGCCCTCCGCACCGGAGATCGCCGCCCACGCCCGGGCGGCGCTCACCGACATGCGGCTGATCATCGGCTCGCTGGAGGACTACGGGGGCGACCTGTCCCTGGTGCTGGGGGCCTGGCGCGAGCGGGCCGAGCCGCAGTTGCGCGCCGCCGGCCTGACCCTGGCCTGGGATGTGGACGACGTGCCCGAGCTCCCCGGCCTCGGCCCCGCCCAGGCGCTCGACATCCTGCGCATCGTCCAGGAGGCGGCCACCAACGCCATGAAACATGCCCGCGCCGGGCGGCTCCGGGTGTCCGTCTCCACCGAGGCCGGCGCGATCACCCTGGCGATCTGCGACGACGGGCACGCCTTCGACCCCGGTGGAAGCGGCGCCGGCATCCGCAACATGCGCCTGCGGGCCGAGCGGCTGGGCGCCGAGCTCAGCGTCGGCCGCCAAGGCGACGAGACCTGCGTCATTCTGCGCCTGCCGATGACCGCCGAGGCCGCGGCGGACGGCCCGCGGCGACCTCAGGCGGACGCCGGCGTCCCATAAACATGGGATGGGCCGCAGCGGCCCGGACGCCTATCGCCGGACCGGTGATGGGGGATCTTGGAATGGCGGACTTTCGCAAGCGGCGCCGGTCGCCCCGGACGGCCGCGCCTCTCGCGGTCACGCTTTTGGCGGCGGGCCTGCTCGGCGGCTGCGCCTCGACCAGTCTTGAACGCGCGATGACCATGACCGGCGCACCCGCCGAGCCGGCCGGTTTCGAGGTCGCCCAGCGCGAGCCGCTCAACGCCAGGGCCCACCTCGTCACCGGGCTGGGGCTGATGGGCCGCGCCGGCCGCACCCGGGCCGATGTGGAGATCGCCCGCAGCGCCTTCGCCACCGCCGGGCGTCTGGCCCCCGACCTGTGGGAGCCCATGGCCGCCCTCGCCGCCGCCCACTACCGCCTGGGCGAGTATCGCGAGGCCCTCGCCGCCCTGTCGGAGGCCGTGGAACGCCGGGGGAGTCTCGGCGACCTCGCCCTCCCCTATGCCCTCCTGGCCTACCGGGCCCAGGAGCCTGAGCTGGCGCGCCTCGCCTTCGCCGCCGCCGGGCCGGAGGCCGCCATGGCGCCGGAAGCAGCTTTCCTCCGTCGTGCGTTCGAAGGCGGCGGCGCCTGGCGTCCGGCGCCCGTCCAGCCGTCGCGCCCGGCCGCGCCTGTCCCGGACGCGGAGCGCAACATCCTCATCGAGGCCTTTCTGATCCGCGACAGCCGCAGCGCCAACCTGAACCAGGGCCTGAACCTTTTGGACAGCCTGGCCCTCCAGTTCGAGGGGACGCTGGTCAACTACAGCTATGGCGGCGACTCCTCGGAGACCAGCGGTTCGGTCGCCATCACCCTTCCGGCGGTGACCTATTCCCTGAACCTCGCCAGCCGCGATCTCTCGCGCGTGTCCCTGGAGGCCAGTCCCGTGGTCCTCGCGCGCCAGGGAAAGACCTCCAAGTTCCTGGAGGGCGGTTCGGTCCTCATCGTCCCGCTGGCGGACGACAGCGACCCGGTCGAGCGCGACGTGGGCATCGTGCTCGAGGTCACCCCCGAGCGGATCGGCGCGGAGGAGGTCGATCTGGCCGTCACCCTCGAGCTGTCCAACATCACCGGCCAGAGCGTGAACAGCGCCGGCCGCGGCGCCAGCCTCCTGCAGACCGACAAGTCGCGGGTGGAGGTCTCGGCCCGCGTGCCGTTCGGCAAGGCCGTGCTGGTCGGCTCCACCGGATCGCTCACCCGGCGGGAAAGCCGCAGCGGCTCCCTCGTCTCGGGTGAGGCTCCAGGCCTGTCGGTCCGCGGCGGCGGGGCGAGCCGGCGCGAGGTCCTGGCCCTGGTTTCGGTCCGCAGGGCGGAGGATGAGGTCGCGCCGCCCCTCGACGCCGCCGCCCTCGCCCGGCGCCTGTTCGGCGTGGAGCTCCCCGCCGCTGGGGCCTATGGCGCCCGCCCGTCGGATACGCCGGACCCCCGGATCGAAGGGCTGGTCCAGCGGGCGCGCGCGTCGGCCTGAGGGGCCGGGCCGGGCGGGCGGATCAGAGGCCGACGCCGCCCAGCGGGATGGTTTCGAAACGCTCGCCGAAGCCGGCGATCAGCGGTCGGGCCCGGGCGATCGCAGCCTGGACCTGCGGCAGCTGCAGCGAAGCCCTGTGATGTTCGGCGTCGGTCCAGACTTCGGTGACCCAGACGGCGTCGGGGTTCTCCGCGTCGGCGGCGACCACATAGCTCAGACAGCCGGGCATGCCCTTCGAGCCCGAGAGCATGGCCTCCACCAGGGCGTCCCGCTGGCCCGGCTTGGCCAGCACCTTTCCGATCAGTCCGTACATGCGCGACCCTCCCTCGGCCGTCGCGGCGGGCGTGGCCGCGAGCGCAGCGGTCCCCAGGGCGAAGGCTCTACGATCCAGCCACATCCGGCAGCTCCAGCTCGCCCTGGGCGATTTTCCGGAGCGTATCGACGAAGAACGCCGGTTCCAACGCCTTGACCCGCGCCTCCAGCGCCTCGGGCGTGTCGCCGGCCGCGATCGGGACGTCGAGGGTCGCGAGCGCGGGGCCGTGGTCGTATTCCTCGTCCACCACATGGATGACGATGCCGCTGTGGGCGCGACCGGAGGCCAGGACGGCCTCGTGCACCCGGCGGCCGTACATGCCCTGGCCCCCGAAGTCCGGCAGCGGGCCGGGATGGATGTTGACGATCCGCCCGGCGAACCGCCCGAGCGTCACCGGTCCCAGGCGGCGCAGGTAGCCCGACATGACGATGAGCTCGGCCCCGGCCTCGGCCATGGCCTCGGCCAAGCGCACGTCCGCGGCCTCCGGATCAGCCGCCGTCGGCACGCACAGGGTCGGCAGGCCCGCGGCCTGCGCCCATTCCAGCGCCCCGGCCTTGCGGGTGTTGGTCACCAGCAGCCGCGCCTCGGCCGCGAGATCACCCGACCGGATGGCCTCGGTCACCGCCCGGGCGCTGGAACCGTTCCCGGACGCGAGAAAACCGATCTTAAGGGGCCGGGAAATCACAGGTTTTCAGGTCCGAGCTGATGTTCGAACGCCAGGCCGTCATAGGCCGGCTCGACCCCCTCGGGCAGCTGCGCCGCCAGGGTGTCGAAGTCGAGGTCGATGTGCAGGTTGGTGAGGATGGCGCGCTTGGGTTTCACCCGGTCGATCCACTCCAGGGCGAGGTCCAGGTGCGCGTGGGTCGGGTGCGGCCGGTAGCGGAGCGTGTCGACGATCCAGACCTCCACGCCCGCCAGGGCGGCGAATGCGGCCTCGTCCAGGCCCACCACGTCGCTGGAATAGGCCACGCCGCCGAACCGGTAGCCCACCGAGCGCACGCCGCCGTGGTCCTGGTCGAAGGTGACCACGGGGATCGGTCCCGACGGCCCCTCCACAGCCCAGGCCTCGCCGTGCGGCGGCAACGGGCGGTCGTCACAAATGGCCGGATAGCCCCCCTCGCCTTCGAAGATGTAGCCGAAGCGGCGCTTCATCGTCCCGTGCGTGGCGGGGTCCATGTAGCAGGGGATGCGCGCCTGCTGGCGCAGATAGAAGGCGCGCACGTCGTCCAGACCATGCACCTGGTCGGCGTGGTCGTGGCTGAGCAGCACGGCGTCCACCCGCTTCACCCCGGCCCGGGCGGTCTGGATGCGCAGCTCGGGCGAGGCGTCGACCAGGAGGGTCGTCTGCGGCCCCTCGCCCTTGCGCCGGACCAGCAGCGAGCAGCGGGTGCGGAAGTTCTTGGGGTTGGCCGGGTCGCACGCGCCCCATTCGCCGTCGGCGCGCGGCACGCCCCCCGACGAGCCGCTGCCCAGGACCACGACCTCCAGCGTCCCGCTCACGGCCGCGGAATCCGGTCGAACAGGGCGAAGAAGGCGTCCTCGGTGCGGGCTTCGGCCTCTTCCAGGGTCCAGCCGCGGATTTCGGCCAGCTTGGCCAGGACGTGCGGCAGGAAGGCGGGCTCGTTGCGCCGCCCGCGGTACGGTACGGGCGCCAGGTAGGGGCAGTCCGTCTCGACGATGATCCGGTCGGCGGGCATCTCGGCGATCACGGCGCGCACGTCATCGGCGGTCTTGAAGGTGGCGATCCCCGCCACCGAGAACCAGGCTCCGAGGCCCGCCGCCTTGCGGGCCAGGTCCGCCCCCGAGGTGTAGCAGTGCATCAGCATGCGGAACGGGCCGCGGGCGTACTCCTCCTCGAGGATCTGGCCCATGACGTCGTCGGCTTCGCGGGTGTGAACCACCAGGGGCAGCCCGGTTTCCCGCGCCGCCTCGCAGTGGACCCGGAACACCTTGGCCTGGATGTCCCGCGGGCTGAGGTCGTAGTGGAAGTCGAGGCCGCACTCGCCGATGCCCACCACGCGGGGGTCCTGGGCCAGGTCGACCAGCGTCGCCGCGGCGAGCTCGGGGTTCTCCTTGGCTTCATGCGGATGGGTGCCGACGGTGCACCAGATGTCCGGGTGCATGGCCACGGCCCGCACCGCCTCGAAGTTCGAGACACGGTCGCAGATATTGACCATCAGCCGGACGCCCGCCGCCAGGGCGCGGCTGATCACCGCCTCGCGGTCGTCATCGAATTGCGGCGCGTGCAGATTGACGTGGCTGTCGATGAGCATGGGAAAATTAGGCCTGGGCGGCCTGCTTCAGTTCCGAGAGCGCCGCGAACAGCGCATCGGTGCGGTCGAGATTTAGGGCCTCGACCTCCCGCGGCAGGCGCTGCAGCGTCTCCCACGCCTGGACCCAGCGATCAAGGGAACCGAGCCCTTGGGCGGCCCGATCGGCGACCATGGCGTGCACCCGGTCGGCCAGGCGGTCGAACAGCAGGGCGAAGGCCTGCGGCCCCTCCCCGCCCCGGAAGCTCTCGGCCAGCGACAGGGCGCGGGCCTCGTCCACCCGGGGAAGGTCGGCGATCAGCTCGCGGGCGGCGTCGTCCACGGCGAGCGCATTGGCCGCGGCCAGGGCGAGGGCCCGGCCGGGCGCGCCTCCGGCCATGCGGGCCAGGCGCAGGGACTCCTCCATGTTCACGTCGGCATGGCGACGCACGAAGCCCGCGGCGTCCTCCAGTTCGAGCGGATGGAACGCCAGCCGGCGGCACCGCGAGCGGATGGTGGCCAGCAGCCGCCCCGGCGAATGGGAGATCATGAACAGCACCCCCCGCGGCGGCGGCTCCTCCAGGGTCTTGAGGATGGCGTTGGCGGCGTTGACGTTCAGGTCGTCGGCGGCGTCGATGATGGCCACCCGGTGCGGTGCGGCGGCGGGCGACTTGGAGAAGAACTCGCCCAGGCGGCGGGCGTCCTCCACGGGGATCACCTTGCGCGGCTTGCCGTCGGCCCCTTCCCGCTCCAACACCAGCAGGTCGGGGTGGCTGCGGGCGGCCACCTGTCGACTGACGGGATGCTCGGGATCGGAGCCCAGCCCGCCATAGGCCGGCGCCGGCGGGGCGCCCAGCAGGCGGCGGGCGGCGCGGTAGGCGAAGGTGGCCTTGCCGACGCCCTCGGGACCGGTGAGCAGCCAGGCATGGTGCAGGCGGCCGCGGGCGCGGGCCTCCTCGAAGGCGGACTCGGCCCCGCCCTGGCCCTGCAGCTGGAAGACCTCGCGGGGATGCGGGACCTGGGTTTCAGCCATGGACGGCGAGCCGTTCGGCCACCGCCTGCCAGACGGCGGCTTCCACCGCATCCATTGACTGCGTGGCGTCCACCAGGACGCAGCGCTCCGGCTCCGCCTCGGCGATGGCGCGGAAGCCTTCGCGCAGGCGGGTGTGGAAGGCCATGCCCTTGCTCTCGAAGCGCATCTCGCCGCCGACCCGGGCGTGGGCCCGCTCCAGGCCCACCTCGGGCGGAAGGTCGAACACCAGGGTCAGGTGGGGGCGCACGTCCTCCAGGATGTGGGCCTCCAGGGCGGAGATCAGGGCCGGATCGGTCCCGCCGGCCGCCCCCTGGTAGGCCCGGGTGGAGTCGGCGAAGCGGTCGCAGATCACCCAGGCGCCCCGATCCAGGGCCGGCCGGATCACCCGCTCGATGTGATCCCGGCGGGCGGCGTACATCAACAGGGTCTCGGTGACCGGGCTCCAGCGATCGGCCGCGCCGTTCAGGACGAGATCGCGGATGCTCTCGGCCCCGGGCGAGCCGCCCGGCTCACGGGTGGTGACGATCTCGAGCCCCTGCGCGCCCAGGCGCGCGGCCAGCCGCTTCACCTGGGTGGTCTTGCCGGCCCCCTCGCCGCCTTCCAATGTGATGAACCGCCCGCGCGCCACGGGGGCCAAAATGGCCCGTTCGCGACGGATGTCCAGCCGCTTAGAACGACCTCAGCACCCGGGCGTCGGCGAAGCCGACTTCCGCCACCCGATCACGCAGGGCGTAGGCCTGGGCCTCGTCCCCTGGCGCAGGCAGCAGCACGCGGTAGAGCGTCACCCCGTCGGCCCGTTGCAGGGGCTCGATGGTGGCCGGACCGGCGAAGGCGAGCTGGGCCGCGGCGCGCTCGGCGTTGCCGGGATTGGCGAAGGCGCCGGCCTGAATCCGGAAGGCCGACGGGGCTGCGGACGCCAGCATCGGCGCGGGCGCGGGCCGGGCCGGCGGGGCCGCCAGCGGCGCCGCCGTGATCGGTTCAGGGGACGGGAAGCGGCTGACCACCTCGGTGACCGCCGGCTGTTGCGGTCGTGCGGCCCGCGCCGGAGCAGGCGTCGGCGTTCGGTCAGGCCGAACGGGCGCCGAGGCGTAGCGCACCCCGGCGTCTCGATCGAGCAGCGGCGCCGGCCCGATGTAGCGCACGCGCACCCGGGCGATCCCCGCCCGCTCGAAGCCCAGCTGCCGGGCTGCTTCCCGGGAAAGGTCGATGATCCGGTTGCCCACGAACGGCCCCCGGTCGTTCACCCGCACCCGGATCTTGCGGCCGTTCTCCAGATTGGTGACCTCGACGATGGACGGCAGCGGCAGGGTCGTGTGCGCGGCGGTCACCGCGTTCATGTCGAAGATCTCGCCGTTGGCGGTGGCCTTCAGGTGGAAGGCGTCGCCGTACCACGAGGCGATCCCGACCTCGTCATAGTTGGGCTGCTCGCGGGGCACGTACCAGACCCCGCCCACCTGATAGGGCTTGCCCACCTTATAGCCGCCGGCCCCGGCGGTGGCCGGCGGGCGGCCGCCCTTGCCGCCCTCCGTCGCGTACCTGGGCGTCACGCAGGCGGCCAGGAGGGCGCTGGCCAGCAGCACGCCGAGCAGGTTCACGATGCGAGCGCGCGCCATGCCGAGCCCTCCCGAAATTCCCGGAAAGCTTGCGGGCCAACGCTTGCGCCAGGGTTAACGGAGGGTTGCGGTGGAGCCGCCCGCCCGGCCCTGCTATAGGCGGCGCCGCCGGATGGGTGGCCGAGTGGTTTAAGGCAGCGGTCTTGAAAACCGCCGTGGGTTCACGCCCACCGTGGGTTCGAATCCCACCCCATCCGCCAGGCAAGGCTGCGCCCTGCTCTTTTGCGCTTGAGGCGGTTTGTTCATCTCCTATCTAACCGGCTTGCGGCATAGGCCGTGTCGATAGCCCGCGTTTGCACATCGGGCGAACTGCGGTAGCTGAGCGTCCTGATGTCCATCAAGAAGATCGTCCTAGCCCTCCTCGCCACGATGGCCCTCGCGGCCCCGGCGGCGGCGCAGGCCCAGCCCGGGGCGTCGATCTACGGCGTGTGGCGCAACCCCAAGAACAGCGTCCATGTGGACGTGCGCCCCTGCGGCGAGAGCGCCTGCGGCTATGTCGTCTGGGCCAATGCAGAGGCCCAGGCCGACGCCCGCAAGGGCGGGACCCCAAACCTCATCGGGCTGCAGCTGTTCCGCAACTTCAACCAGCAGGCCAATGGCCGCTGGCGCGGCAAGGTGTTCGTGCCCGACCTCAATGTGACCTTCACCGGCATGGCCGAACTGGTCGACAACGATCACCTGCGGGCCCGGGGCTGCCTGATCGCCAACATCGCCTGCAAGTCGCAGGTCTGGGTGCGCATCGCCGCCCCGCGCTGAGCGCTCAGCGCTTCTCCACCCGCGCCGAGACCCGGGGCCTCACATAGGCGGCCTGCCGCAGGCGGAAGCGGTCGGCCATGATGATGCGGATGCCCGGCCGGTAGTCGTAGATCGTCTCGCCCACGATGACGCTCTCGTTCGGCCCCAGGAACCCGGGCGGCGTGGTGGGCGCCGGGCTGGACGGGAAGTTGCGGCTGACGCTCCAGTCGGCCGAGACCACGCCCTGGGCGTTGGTGGACAGGCTGGTGATCCGCTCCCCCAACGGCGCGGTGGGATAGGGCCGCATCATGGCGTCGCCGGCCCGGAGGATGTCGTTCAGTTCGGCCTCGCCCAGCGACCGGGACTGGGAGGCGACGTCGGCGATCGAGGCCGCCACATGGCCCACCCGCGTGCGAACCTGCCAGGCCTGGACGAACTCCACCACGGCCAAGTGCAGGATCACCAGGAACGGCAGGATCAGGGCGAACTCCGCGGCCGCCGCGCCCCGCTCGTCCCGGACAAGGCGTCCCAGCGCCGCCCTCATTGATAGGGCTCGTTCTTGAAGGCGGTGCGGGCGTCCAGCATCACCTCGCCCCGCCCGGCCGGTTCGCCCACAAGCGCGATCTGCGGCATGAACAGAGGATAGCGATAGCTGGCGCGCACCACGATGATGTCCCCCGCCTCGCCCTTGTCGAAGGCGCCGTCGGGGGCGTCGTCCGCCGCCGCGGCGGCCTGGGCGAAGCTCGCATAGCGCTCCACGCTCACCCGCACCCGCTCGCGGCACCGGTCGTCGTCCTCCCCGAGGCCGCGACAGATGAGCGCCCTGAAGGCGGCCGCGTCCGCCGGTCCGTCGTCCTGACCGGTGCGGATCATCCGGCTAGCCCGGGCCACCGCATTGTCGAGGACCGCCGAGGTCATGCCGAGGACCGCCACCTCCAGGGTGGCGCACAGCAGGAAGATCAGGATCGGCGCCACCAGGGCGAACTCGATGGCGGTTCCGCCCCGCTCGTCACGGTGGAAACGGCGCACGGCCAAGAGCGCCTCCTCGCCGAAGACAGTTGAAACCGGCGGCCATCCTCGACGCTCGGCGCAAAGGCCGGGTTAAGCCCAGGCGCGCCATGGTGGACGCGCGCTTAACCAGTTCCGCACACGCGCCGTTATCCCCGCGGGCCCCATGCTCCCGCCGCCATGGGCTGGATGCGTATCCCCATGCCGCGGCGGCTGCGCCGCGGCCTTCAGCGGCTGGCCGAGGATCGCGGCAATGTCGCGATCACGGTGGCGCTCGCCATGCTGCCCATCTCGTTCGGGACCCTGGCGGCGGTGGACCTGGCCCGGGGCGCCAGCGCCCGCGTCCAGCTGCAGGACGCCCTGGACGCGGCCGCGCTCGGAGCGGCGCGCGCCACCTCGGCCGATCCGGCCGTGCTGCAGGCCAGGGGCGAGCAGCTGCTGCGCCAGAACCTGTCCCTCGGCGAGGATTTCGAGCTGGTGTCCTCGTCCTTCCGGTTCGCGGAAGGCAACAGGGTGCTGGCCCGGGCCCAGGTCCGGGTGGAGCCCTATGTGGCCGGCCTGATCGGCGCCTCCGACATGAACATCACCGTCGATGCCGAGGTGGTGCGCGCGGGCATGAAGCTCGAGATCGCCCTCGTGCTGGATAACACCGGCTCGATGGACCAGAACAACAAGCTCAAGCACCTGAAGGACGCGGCCACCGCCTTCGTCAACAAGATGGAGGAAGCGGCCCGGGGCGCCTCCGAGCCCAACACCATCAAGATCTCGCTGGTGCCGTTCTCCCACACCGTCCGGCTGGAGCCGTCGGTCTATCGCCACGCCGCCTGGATCGACCAGAACGGCAGTTCGCCCATCAACAACGAGATCTTCACCACGGCCAACGGCGTCCAGTGGGCCAATCGCTTCACCCTGCTCGAGCAGCTGGGCGAGACCTGGGCCGGCTGCGTGGAGAGCCGCCAGGCGCCCTACGACATCCAGGACACCCCGCCGACCAGCGGCGCGACGCTCTTCACCCCCTACTTCGCCCCCGACGAACCGGACCTGAAGGCCGAGTGGTACTTCGACCGGTTCCCGCACAACTACCTGTCGGACGAGACGCTCAACGCCAAATGGCGGGTCCGTCAGGGCAACCTTGCGAAGTACAAGCGCAAGCACCGCACCGACTGGAGCAAGGGCCCGAACACCGGCTGCGACATCCGCCCCATCGTGCGGCTCACCACCGACTTCGCCGCCCTGCGCACGGCGATCAGGAACCTCACGGCCTCGGGCTCGACCAACATTCCCATGGGCCTGGTCTGGGGCTGGCACACCCTGGCGCCCCTCCCGCCCTTCAACGACGGCGTCCCCTACCGGGCCGACAAGCACAAGAAGATCGTGGTGCTGATGACCGACGGCGAGAACCAGATCTCCTCCATCGATACCCCCAACGGCTCCAGCTACACGGGCATCGGCCACATCCGGCAGAAGCGCGTCCTCAACGCCGCCGGCGTCGGCATCGACCAGAACACCAGCAATCCAGACCGGACGGCGGCGCTCGATCACCGCCTGAAGCTGCTCTGCGCCAACATGAAGGCGTCGGCCAAGGACATTGAAATCTATACGATCCGGGTCGAGGTTAAGTCGGGATCCAGCACCGTTCTGAAAACCTGCGCTTCGTCCGCCGACCACTATTACGACGTCAGGGACGCCTCGCAGATGACCCTGGCGTTCCAGAGCATCGCCGGCCAGATCGCCGCCCTGCATCTGGCCCGCTAGGCGGCAACATACCGCCGCTCTCTGCGTTCAGCCCGCATGAGCCCTATGCCTGGTCCGAATCTCGGCCTGACCCCCGAAGAGCGCGGCCTTCTCCATGCGGCCCTGAACGGCCCCTTGGTCGATCTTGGTGCGGAGGAGCTCGCCGCCTGCGTCCGTCTGTGCAGCCTTGGCCTCCTGCAGCGGTCTGGCGGCGTGGCCGCCGCCAACGGCTGGCGGGGATCGCCCCATGCCTTCTTCCTCACCCGCGACGGCTGGACGCTGCTGAAAGCCGACCACGCGGCGCCGGCGATGCGCCGCGCCATCTAGGACAGGGCGCCGCGCCGGTGTAGAGGCCGGCCATGCCCTCCGACGAGATCCTGGTGGACGCCCGCGGCCACCGTTGCCCGGTGCCCACCCTGCGCCTCCGGCGCGCCCTGGAAGCCGCCCCTGCCGGCTCCCATGTGCGGCTGCTTGCCGACGACCCCCTGGCGCGTATCGACGTGCCCCACTTCGCCGGCCAGGCCGGGGCGACGGTCCTGGAGCAGTCAGAACGCGACGGGACGCTCAGCTTCGTGGTGGTCAAGCCCTAAGCACGCCCGCGTGCAGGGCCAGCTCCACCTCGGTGGCGAGGGCCCCGCCGAAGAACAGGGCGTTTACGTTCCACGACAGCCAGATCAGGAAGATCACAACCGTGGCCACCGAGCCGTAGGTGGCGCCCAGCTGGGCGATCTGCTCCACATAGAAGCCAAGGGCCCACGAGGCGAAGATGCACAGGGCCGCCGCGGCGATCCCGCCCAGCAGGGAGGCGCGCCAGTCCACCGGGTCGCGTGACATGGCCCAGCGGTAGATCATCGCCATGCCGGTGCTCATGCCTACGCTGGCCCAGGTCCATTCGCTGAAGAGCCACGAGGCGCCCCGCAGCGGCCGAAGATCGAAGGTCTCACCCAGGATACGGAAGCCGAAGAAGACCACCGAGAGGGCGCCCAGCCCGGCGAACACGGCCAGCAGCACCGCCAGGGCCAGCAGATTGAAGCCGACGAATCCCCGGGGCTTGTCCTCGTCGTGGATGAACGACAGGCCCGCCAGCAGGGCCTTGAAGCCGCGGTGGGTGGCGTAGCCGCCGACCACCAGGGCGACGCCGCTCTGCAGCGACACCGTCTCGAAGGGCGCATGGCTGAGCCGCAGCATCTCGTTCTGGAAGATCAGCCGGGCGGCGTCGGGCAGGATCCTGGCGAGGTATTCGCCCTGCCGCGCGGCTTGGGCCGGGTCCGACACCAGGCTGTAGACCCCCATCAGAATGGCCAGGGCCGGGAAGATCGCCAGCATGGCGAAGAAGCTGACGCCGCCCGTGTAGAGCATCACGTCACGCCCCCAGAGCCGGGTCAGCGCCCGACCAAGCACCACGAGGGTCGTCCGCGCCCAGTGGACCGGATCCCAGTCAGCGGCGCGCAGCCGGTCGGGAAGGCTCTTCATCGGGCGCAGGGTGGTCAAGGCGCTCCTGACTCGCAACCCGCCAGGCGAAAACCATAACGGCCCGCCACCTTGCGAGTGACGGGCCGCCGATGGGCGTGTCGTTCCATCCGGGCCGGCCGCCGCTTCGAGGGACGGGAGAGCGCGACGACCGTCCGGACGCGAAAATGCGGCTCTGTGGCTGAACCCAGTCTGAACGGCGCTTTCAGCTTCCGAGCGCCTGGATCTCGGCCTCGGTCAGGCCCCAGTCGGCCAGGGCCTTGGCGGTGTCTGCGCCGATCTGCGGCGGCGGGCCCTGGATCTTGCCGGGAGTGGCCGAGAAGCGCGGCGCGGGGGCCGGCTGGGTGACGCCCGCCACCTCGACGAAGGTCTGCCGGGCCTGGTTGTGCGGATGCTTCGGCGCCTCGTCGAGGTCGAGCACCGGGGCGAAACAGACGTCGGTGGCTTCCATCAGCCCGCACCACTCGGCCTGGGTCTTGGTGGCGATGACGGCGGCGAGCTTCTCGCGCAGCACCGGCCAGGCCGTCTTGTCCATCTGCCGCTGGAAGTCGGGATCGGTGATGCCGGTCTTTTCCAGCAGCAGGGCGTAGAACTGCGGCTCGATGGAGCCGATCGACACCCATTTGCCGTCCGCGCAACGGTAGGTGTCGTAGAAATGCGCCCCGCCGTCGAGAAGGTTCGCGCGCCGCTCGTTGGTCCAGGCTCCGGCCGCCTTGAAGCCGTAGAACATGGCCATCAACGAGGCCGCCCCGTCGCTCATGGCGCAGTCCACCACCTGCCCCTGCCCGGTCTCCCGGGCATGGATCACCCCGGCGAGCAGGCCGAACGCCAGGTAGAGCGCCCCGCCCCCGAAGTCGCCCACCAGGTTCAGGGGCGGAACCGGCTTGTCCTCGGTGCCGATGGCGTGCAGCGCCCCCGTGATGGCGATGTAGTTCATGTCGTGGCCGGCGGCGTGGGCGTAGGGTCCCGTCTGACCCCAGCCGGTCATGCGGCCATAGACCAGCTTGGGATTGCGCTTGAGCGCCACGTCGGGGCCGAGGCCGAGCCGTTCCATGACGCCGGGGCGGAAGCCCTCGAACACCGCGTCGGCCTTTTCCATCAGCTTCAGGCAGGTCTCGACCGCCGCGGGGTCCTTCAGGTCCAGGGCCACCGAGCGCCGCCCGCGCGAGGTGATGTCGGACGGGGCGCCGCCCCGACCGCCCTTGCGGTCGATCCGGACGACGTCGGCGCCGAGGTCGGACAGCAGCATGCCGCAGAACGGCCCCGGCCCGATCCCTGCGAATTCGATGATCTTGAGGCCCGTCAGCGGTCCCTGGCGCATGTGTTTCCTCCGAACTTGCCGGCGATTCTAGGAATCCTGACGCGCCGTCAGCCAAGGGCGCTCAGCCGCCGCCGGGCAGCGACTGGCCGTCGTCCACCGTCACCAGGGTGCCGGTGATGGCCGAGGCCGCCGGCCCGACCAGCATCAGGAAGGCCGCGTCCAGGTCCGAGGCCTCCATCAGCCGGCGCCGCGGGAAGCCCTTGAGCTGCTTCTGGCCGCCCTCCGTCGGCCACCAGTTGGTGTTGATGTCGGTGTCGATATAGCCCGGGCACAGGGCGTTGACGGCGATGCCGCGGCGGGCCCACTCCCGCGCCAGGCTCTTGGTCAGCATCCCCACCGCGGCCTTCGAGGCGCAGTAGGCCGACAGTCCCGGCAGAACGGTGTGGCTGGCGATGGAGGCGATGTTCAGGATCCGCCCCTCGATCCCGGCGGCGATCATCCGCCGCGCCGCCTCGACAGCGGCGAAGTAGGTTCCGCGCACATTCACGGCGAAGGTGTTGTCGAAGGCCTCGATGGAGAGCTCCAGGGCCAGCCCCTCGCCGCCCACCCCGGCGTTGTTCACGAGGATGTCGATGGGGCCGAGCCTGGCCTGCACCTCGTCCAGGGCCGGCGCGATGGCGTGGGCGTCGGCCACGTCCAGCGGCAGGGCCACGGCCTTGGCGCCGCCGGCGGTCAGTTCGACGGCCAAGGCCTCGATCCGGTCGACGCGCCGCGCGGTGAGCGCCACCGCCGCGCCCTCCCGGGCCAGCACCCGCGCGAAATGCGCTCCGAGACCGCCGCTGGCGCCCGTGACCACCGCCACCTTGCCCGACAGTTGTCCGCTCATCCCCTGCTTCCCTCCCAAGCTTCAGCGTTTCTGCAACCTTTGCGCGCCTAGTGGTCTGTTTTGGGCGCCGCGATTCCGTGCTTAGGACACGCCATAGGCTACGCCCTAGCGTTTTTGGGATGGGGAAATGGCGTCAGGCGTGCAGGCCCGGGTGTTGATCGCAGCGCGCGATGATTCCGTGGCCGGGGCCCTGGCCGAGGGGCTGGATCAGCGCGGCTGGCGGACCATCACGGCGCGAGGGCTGGCCGGTGCCGAGGCCGCCCTCTCGGACATGACCCTGGAGGCCGTCATCGTGGATGCGGCCGGCTTCGGGGCCGAGCTGGGGCCGCTGGTCGCCCGGCTGCGGGCCGCGTGCGCGCCGCGGCGGATGCCGATGGTCGCAGTGGCGCGGCCCGATCCGGCCCTGAGCGAACACGGCTTCGACCTCGTCATCGCCCCGCCGCTGCATCCCGCTCAGGCCGCGACGCGCCTGGAAAGTCTCGTCCGGACAGCCGTTTGCGAGGAGGAGTTCGAGCTGCGTCTCGACACCTTCGCCGAGCGCGGCCACGCCCTGGAGCCCCCGGCGGACGATCCCTCGCCGTTCCGCGTCCTGGCCATCGGCGAGCCCGCGCCGCAGTTCCTGGCCCTGTCCAACGCCCTGGCTCGCAACGGCGCCGAGGTGACGGGCGCCTTCACGGCCTTCACCGCCTTCGACTTCCTGCACGAGCGGCCGTTCGACGCCGTGGTGCTCTGGGCCGGCGACAGTCCGCAGGAGGCCCTGTCCATCGCCGCGGGGATGCGCCGCAACACCCGGCTCTATCACACCCCCGCCCTGCTCTATCTGAAGGGCGGGGCCACGGTGACCGCCGCCGAGGCCTATCATCGCGGGGTCAGCGACGTGGCCGCGGCCGACACGCCCGAGAGCGAGACAGCGCTGCGGATCGTCGAACTCGCCCGCGCCTTCCGTCGCCAGAAGGCGGTGCGCGAGGCGCTGGAGCAGGCGCGGCAGTTGGGCCTGATGGACGCCGCCACCGGCCTCTTCACCCGCGACCTCTTCGCCGCCCATCTGGTGCGCCTGGCTCGGGCTTCCCAGGCCCGCCGGCGGCCGCTTAGCGTCTGCGTCCTGAAGGTGTCCGAGCGTGCCGAGCTGCAAGCGGCCCGGGCCGGGGGCTGGGTGGCTCGCGCCATCCCGCAGATCGGCTCCATGATCGGCCGCCTGGTGCGGGTGGAGGACACGGCCGCCCGGCTTGGGCCCGAGGTGTTCGCCCTCGCATTGCCCGCGACGGCCCTGCCCGCCGCCTGCGCCGCGGGCGAGCGCATCGCCGCCGTCATCGGCTGCACCGCTTTCGAGGCGAGCGAAGGCGCCAAGCCCTTCGTGGTGGAGTTCGAGGTGGGCGCGGCCGAGGTCACCTCCTCCGACAGCGTGGCCCACGCCCTTGAGGAGGCCGCCGCCGCGGCCGGCCGGCGCAAGGCCGGCTGACGACGCCGCAGCGGCTTTGGCGGCCGCAGTCTAGGCCGCGAGACGGGCCAGTTCGGCCAGGACCTTCTCGGCGGCGTTCAGCCGCTGGAGCGGGGTTTCCCACTCGCCCTTCACCACCACCTTGTGGTCGGGGCGGATCTTCCAGGCGACCTGGTTCTTGGCCACGAACTGCACGAGCCCCATGGGGTTCGGGAAGTCGTCGTTGCGGAAGCTCACCACCGCGCCCTTCGGCCCCACGTCGATCTTGGCGACATTGGCCTCGCGGCACAGGCCCTTGATGGCCACGACCTTGAGGAGCTGATCGGCCTCGGGCGGCAGCGGCCCGAAGCGGTCGATCAGCTCGGCGGCCAGGGCCTCGCGGTCGTCCGCCTTCTCCGCGTCGGAGATGCGGCGGTAGATCGCCAGCCGCACATTGAGGTCGGGAATGTAGTCCTCGGGCAGCAGCACGGCCGCGCCGGTGTTGATCTGCGGCGACCAGCCCCGGTCGTGGACCAGGCCCTCGGCGCCCGCCCGGGTCTTCAGCTCGTTGACCGCGTCCTCGAGCATCTGCTGGTACAGCTCGACCCCGATTTCGCGGATGTGCCCTGACTGCTCCTCGCCCAGCAGGTTGCCGCCGCCCCGGATGTCGAGGTCGTGGCTGGCCAGCTGGAAGCCGGCGCCCAGGCTGTCGAGGGACTGCAGCACCTTCAGCCGCTTCTCCGCCGACAGCGTCAGCTGCTTCTCGGCGGGCGTCGTCATGTAGGCGTAGGCCCGGGCCTTGGAGCGGCCCACCCGTCCGCGCAGCTGGTAGAGCTGGGCCAGGCCGAACATGTCGGCCCGGTGGATGATCAGGGTGTTGGCCGTGGGGATATCGAGACCGCTCTCCACGATGGTGGTGGACAGCAGCACGTCGTACTGGCCGTCGTAGAAGGCGCTCATCACCTCCTCGAGCTGCGTGGCGCTCATCTGGCCGTGGCCGACGACGAACTTCACCTCCGGCACCTGCTCGCGCAGGAACCGCTCCAGGTCGGGCAGGTCCTTCAGCCGCGGGGCGACCATATAGGCCTGGCCGCCGCGATACTTCTCCCGCAGCAGGGCCTCGCGGATGACTACCGGGTCCCAGGGCGTGATGTAGGTCCGCACCGCCAGCCGGTCGACCGGCGGGGTGGCGATGATCGACATCTCGCGGATGCCGCTCAGCGACATCTGCAGGGTCCGCGGGATCGGCGTGGCGGTGAGCGTCAGCATGTGCACGTCGGCCCGAAGCTCCTTGAGCTTCTCCTTGTGCTTCACGCCGAAGTGCTGCTCCTCGTCGACGATGACCAGGCCCAGGTCCTTGAAGCTGACCTGCTTGGACAGCACCGCATGGGTGCCGACCACGATCTCCACTTCGCCCTTGGCCAGGCCTTCGCGGGTCTCAGCCGCTTCCTTGGCCGGCACCAGCCGAGAGAGGCGGCGCACCTTGACCGGCCAGCCCTCGAACCGCTCGCTGAAGGTCTTGTAGTGCTGCCGGGCCAGGAGGGTCGTGGGGGCCACCACCGCCACCTGCTGACCGCTCATGGCCACCACGAAAGCGGCGCGCAGCGCCACCTCGGTCTTGCCGAAGCCCACGTCGCCGCAGACCAGCCGGTCCATGGGCCGGCCGGCGGCCAGATCCTCCAGCACGTCGCCGATGGCGGCCAGCTGGTCGTCCGTCTCCTCGTAGGGGAAGCGGGCGCAGAACTCGCTGAACACGCCCTGCGGCGGCTCCACGGCGTCGGTCTGCTTGGTGGCCCGCTCGGCGGCGATGCGGATGAGGCCGTCGGCCATGGCCCGCAGGCGCTCCTTGGCCTTGGCCTTGCGCGCCTGCCAGGCGGCTCCGCCCAGCCGGTCGAGCTGCACGTTCTCGCCGTCAGCCCCATAGCGGGTGAGCAGGTCGATGTTCTCCACCGGCAGGTAGAGCTTCGCATCACCGCCGTACTGGAGTTCGAGGGTGTCGTGGGGGGCGCCCTGGACGTCCAGGGTCTTTAGGCCCTCGTAGCGCCCGATGCCGTGATCGATGTGGACCACGAGATCGCCGGTCGTCAGGGCCGAGGCCTCGGCGAGGAAGTTGGCCGCCCGCCGCCGCTTACGCGGCCGGGCCAGCCGGTCGCCCAGGATGTCGGTCTCGGAGATGACCGCCAGGTTGTCGGTCTCAAAGCCGTGGTCCAGGGGCAGCACCACCCGCTGGGGCTTCTTCGGGTCGGCCGCCTTGGCCTGGCCCCAGTAGGCCGCCAGCGGCAGGCTCGGCAGGCCATGGTCGGCGAGCATGTGGCCCAGCCGGTCCGAGGAGCCGTCCGACCAGGAGGCGAACAGCACCCGTTTGCCGTCGGACGACAGCTTCTTGGCGTGGGCGACGGTGGCCTCGAACAGATTGACGCTGTCGAGTTTGCGCTCGGGGCCGAAGTCCCGGCCCTGGCGCGCCCCCATGTCGATGACGGCCTCGCCCTCGGCCTCCTGGAAGGCGGAGAACCGCCGGGTCGGCCGCTTGGCCAGCTGTTCGTTCCACTCGTCCTTGTCGAGATAGAGCCGGGTGGGCTCGAGCGGATGGTAATGCATCCGCCGCTCGGTCGCCGTGCGGCTCTCATAGGCGTCGGCGATCATCTCCAGCCGCTCGTCGCGGGCGTCGCGCGAGAGGTGGTCGAGCGCCACCAGGGCGTCCTTGGGCAGGTAGTCCAGCAGGGTCGCGAGCTCACCGTAGAACAGCGGCAGGTAGTGCTCCATCCCGGCCCGGCGGCCGCCCTCCGAGATGGCTGCATAGAGCGGATCGTCCCCGGGCGCGCCGAAGGCCTCGAGATAGCCGGTGCGGAAGCGGCTGATGGCTTCGGCGTCCAGCAGGGCCTCGCTGACCGGCAGCAGGCTCACCTCTTTGAGTTGCCTGGTGGAGCGCTGGGTCTCCGGATCGAAGGCGCGGATGCTTTCCAGGGTGTCGCCGAAGAGGTCCAGGCGCACCGGCTCGTCCGCCGTGGGCGGGAAGACGTCGATCACCCCGCCGCGGATAGCGAACTCGCCCTTGTCCGAGACCGTCGAGGCCCGGGCGTAGCCGTTGACCGCGAAATAGCGCTCCAGGTCGGCGATCTCGACCGAATTGCCCACCTTGGCGGAATAGCTGGCCCGCTTGACGAACTTCACCGGCGGAACCCGCTGCAGCAGGGCCGGCGCCGTCGTGACCAGCAGCACCGGCTTCTTCTCGTCGAGGCCGGCGGCGAGCTGCGACAGCGTGGCCATGCGCTGGGCGGCCACCCCCGGCGACGGGCCGATCCGGTCGTAGGGCAGGCAGTCCCAGGCCGGGAACGTCAGCACCTCGACATTCTCCGCGAAGAACCGGAAGGCGTCGACGAAGGCCGACAGCCGGGCTCCGTCCCGGGCCACGAACACCGACAGGCCCTTCCGGGCCTTGACGATGTCGGCCATCACCAGGGCGTCGAAGCCCTCCGGCGCGCCCACCAGGTCCAGGCGGCCCGGATCCTCGGCCACCCGCCGCAGTTGGGCGGCGCTCACTGGACGCGATCCGTCAGCTGCCACCGGTCATCCCCTTGGCGTAAACCTCGTCGCGGAACGCCTTGAGCCGGTTCATCAATTCGCCGTCGAACTCGGGCGGCGTGGGCAGGGTCTCGACGATCCAGGCGTAGAGGTCCTGATCGGGCTGTTCGAGCAGCCGTTCGAACCAGTCCAGCTCATCCGGAGTGAAGGTCGAGACGTGTTTGTCCGCGAACGGGCCCAGGATCAGGTCCGCTTCCCGGAAGCCGCGGCGCCAGGCCCGCAGCTTCAGCTTCTTCAGCCGTGCATCTTCGTTGGTCATCGGAAGGTCGCGGATATAGAGGTCCCCTCGCCTCTGCGCCAGTGAGCTATGCTCGAAGCATGCGGCCGGAGATTCTGTTCCCGCTCTTCGCACCGGTAAGCACGCTGAAGGGCGTCGGCCCGCGCGTGGAGCCCCTGCTTGCGCGGGTGGCCGGGCCCATCGTCCGCGACGTGGCGTTCCTTAAGCCTCACACCATCATTCGCCGCACGCCCGCGGTCCTGTCGGCCGCCCGCGACGGCGAGATCATGACCTTCGAGGTGGTGATCGAGGAGCATCAGCGGCCCCGGGCCAACGGCCAGCCCTGGCGCATCCGCGCCTCCGACCCTACCGGCTGGATCACCCTGGTCTTTTTCGGCCGCTTCGGCGACGGTCTCGAGAAACGCCATCCGGTGGGCGCCCGGCGGATCATTTCCGGCAAGGTCGCCGACGATCGGTTCGGCCGCCAGATGGTCCACCCCGACTACATGGCCGATCCCGAGAAGGCCGAGGAGATCCCCGAGGTCGAGCCGATCTATCCGGCCACCGAGGGCCTCCCGGCCCGCCGGGTGCGGACCTTCGTGCTGGAGGCCCTGGCGCGCACGCCCGACCTGCCCGAATGGCAGGACCCGGCGTTTTTGGCTCGAGAGCGGTTCCCGGCCTGGCGGGAGGCCCTGGGGCGGATGCACGCCCCGGAGGGCGAGGCCGACCTGTCGCCCCTGACGCCGCACATGCGCCGCCTCGCCTATGACGAGCTGCTGGCCCACCAGCTCGCCATGGCCCAGCGCAAGGCCGCCCGCCGCCGCGAGCCGGCCGCGCGCATCGCCGCCAGCGCCGTCGCGACCCAGGTCCAGGCGGACCTACCCTTCGCCTTCACCGGGGCCCAGGCCCGCGCCCTGGCCGACATCCGCGCCGACTTGGCCTCGGGCGAGCGGATGAGCCGGCTGGTCCAGGGCGACGTGGGCTCGGGCAAGACCGTGGTGGCCATGTGCGCCATGGCCGACGTCGCCGCCGGCGGCGGCCAGTCCGCCCTGATGGCGCCCACCGAAATCCTGGCCCGGCAGCACTATGAGACCATCGCCGGGCCATTGGCCGCCCATGGGATCGCCGTGGTGCTGCTCACCGGCCGCGACAAGGGCAAGGCCCGGGCCGAAAAGCTCCGGGCGCTGGCGTCCGGCGAGGCGGCGGTGGCGGTGGGCACCCACGCCCTCTTCCAGGACGACGTCGCCTTCCAGCGCCTGGACCTGGTGGTCATCGACGAGCAGCACCGCTTCGGGGTCGCCGAGCGTCAGCGACTGCAGGCCAAGGGCCGTGCGGTCCACCTCCTGGCCATGTCGGCCACGCCGATCCCGCGGACCCTGGAACTGACCATCTACGGCGACCTGGACGTCTCGCGGATCGACGAGAAGCCGCCGGGCCGCACCCCGGTAGCCACCCGGGCCGTGCCCATGTCCCGCCTCGACGAGGTGGTGGGCCGCCTGCGCGAGGTGGTGGCGGCCGGCGCCCAGGCGTTCTGGATCTGCCCGCTGGTCTCGGAATCGGAAGTCAGCGACCTCGCCGCCGCCGAGATGCGCGCCCTGGCCCTGAAGAAGGTGGTGCCGGCCGTGGGGCTGGTCCACGGCAAAATGAGCGGGCCGGAGAAGGACGCCGTGATGGCCGACTTCGCCGACGGCAAGCTGTCGGTCCTGGTGGCCACTACGGTCGTCGAGGTGGGGGTCAATGTGCCCAACGCCACCATCATGGTCATCGAGCAGGCCGAACGCTTCGGCCTCGCCCAGCTGCACCAGTTGCGGGGGCGCGTGGGCCGCGGCGCCCGGGAGAGCGCCTGCGTGCTCCTGTACGACCCGCCGCTGTCCGAGACCGCCCAGCAGCGCCTCGACATCCTGCGCCGGACGGACGACGGTTTCCTGATCGCCGAGCGGGACCTGGAGCTGCGCGGCGGGGGCGACGCCCTGGGACTGCGCCAGTCGGGGTTTCCGGACTATGTGTTCGCCGACCCCTTCGCCCATCGCGAGCTGATCGCCGCCGCCGGCGATGACGCCCGCCTGATCATCGCCCGCGACCCCGACCTGACGTCCGAGCGAGGCAAAGCCCTCCAGGTCCTGCAGGAACTGTTCGACTGGAAGGCCAACCTCGCCCTCAGGGACGCGGGCTAGGGATCAGACCTTCACCATCCGCTTGCCGCGGTTCTCGCCGTGGAGCAGGCCCACCAGGGCTTCGGGAAGCTTCTCGAAGCCCTCGATCACATCCTCCTGCACCTTCAGCCGGCCGGAGGCGACCCAGGCCTGGAGATCGGCCAGGGCGGCGTCGTTGCGGTCGGCGAAGTCCGAGACGATGAAGCCGCGCAGGTTCAGGCGCTTGGTGACGATCAGGCCCGGCACGCCCCGGGGCCCATGTCGCGGCGCCTCGCCGTCATACTGCGAGACGGCCCCGCAGCACGCGATGCGGCCGAAGGTCTTCATGGCGAACAGCACGGCCTCGAACACCTCGCCGCCCACATTGTCGAAATAGACGTCCACGCCGTCGGGACAGGCCGCCCGCAGCTGCGCCTTGAAGTCCGACGCCTTGTAGTCGACGGCGGCGTCGAACCCGAGCTCCTCGGTCAGCCAACGGCCCTTTTCCGCGCCGCCGGCGATGCCCACCACGCGGCAGCCCTTGATCTTGGCGATCTGGCCGACGATCGAGCCCACCGAGCCGGCCGCAGCCGACACCACCACCGTCTCTCCAGCCTTGGGCTGGCCGCACTCCAGCAGGCCGAAATAGGCGGTCAGGCCGGCCACGCCATAGACGCTCAGCAGATGCGTCAGCGGCTCCAGCCGGGGCTGCTTGCGCAGGTTCTTGGCCGGAAGGGCCGCATAGTCCTGCCAGCCGGTGTCGCCGAACACGAGGTCGCCCACGGCGAGGTCGGGCGAATTGCTTTCCACCACCTCGGCCAGGGCGCCGCCGGCCATGACGTCGCCGGCGTTGATCGCCGAGCGGTAGGTCGCCCCCTGCATCCAGGCCCGGTTGGCGGCGTCGAGCGACACATAAAGGGTCTTCACGACCACCTGGCCTTCGCCCGCCGTGGGGCGCGGCCCTTCCGTGAGGCGGAAATGGCCGGGGGTCAGCGGGCCCTGCGGCAGCTGGTCGAGCACGATCTGGCGGTTCACGTCGGACATGGGGCTTTTCCTCGACTTTCTAGAGATCTGGGGGCTGGTCTTGCGGGGCCGCCTCGGACGGGCGCGCCTGGAAGGCCGTGAGCCTGGCCTTCGCGTCGGTTTCGAGGTCGGCGTAGAACAGATTGAAGCCCGGCGCCTTGCGGCGGTCGGCCCAGGAGCCGCTCTTGCGCAGAGAGGCCGACTTGGGCCGGCTCACATGCAGCACGCCGTGCTCGCAGCGGGCGCTCACCTGCCGGGCCAGGAAGGCCGGCCGGGCGCCCCACTCCAGACCCGTGGCGTTGGCGGCCCCCTGGTGCAGGCGGGCCGGCGCCGGGGCGTCGGTGACCGCCCCCAGCACGGGATTGAAGCAGAGGGCCGGCCGGGGCGTCAGGTTCACCAGGTCGCCGCGCTCGTTCCACACCAGGGCCCGGTCCAGCCGGCGCTTGGCGGCGTCGAACTCGCCCTCGGCCACCCGGCTCCAGGCCGCCAGGCAGCCAGCCTGGTCGCGCGCCGCGCACGGCGGGATCGGCGGGCGATCGGCGGGAGCCACCGTGTCCATCAGGTAGGCCGCCACGAGACGCGCGCGCAGGGCCGGGTCGCGGGCCACCTCCTCCTCCAACAGGCGCAGGCCCAGGGTGCCGCCCTGCTCCACCCCGACGATGAAGAACGGCCGGCCGCCGTTGTCGCGCTGCACATAGGTGCGGAAGGCCTCGGCCACGTCCCCATAGGCGAAGCGGCGCGCCTCCCGGGCGTCCTCGCGCAGGGTCAGGAGGCTGTAGAGGCTGGCCTGACGGTAGCGCGGCGCATAGACCCGGCCGATGCTGACGAAGGGCCCCACATAGTTGGGCGCCATCACCTCACGGAACGTGCGGTCGGCCTCGGGGTCGTGGATCGGCGCGTTCCAGTGTCGGCCGCCGTCATAGGTGGTGGGGGCGATGAAGAAGACGTCCGCCGTCCGGTTCGGCGGCCCGGCCTGGGGCCGCAGCCACCAGGACTCCGGCTCTGAATAGTCCGGCGCCGGCGGCGGCACATAGGTCTGGAACGGCGCCTTGGGATCCAGGGCGGTCTGCTGCAGGTCGCCCCAGTAGAAGCCGATCGCCGCGCCCACCAGCAGCACCAGGCCCAGGAACAGGCCTGTCAGCCACCGACGCCGGCGCGGCTGGCCACCCCGCTCCATCTAGCGCCTCATCCTAGCGATAGGGGTCGGGCTGGCTGAGGAAACGGCCCACATAGTCGGCGATGCCCTCTTCCAGCGGGGTCATCTTGCCGGGGTAGCCGGCCTCGAACAGCCGGTCCATCCGCGCCTCGGTGAAGTACTGGTACTTGTCGCGGATGGCGGGCGGCATGGGGGTGTACTCGATCTGCGCCGGCTTGCCGGCGGCGGCGAAGACATTGCGGGCCAGGTCCTCGAAGGTCCGCGCCTGGCCGCTGCCGAGGTTGAAGATCCCGTTCACCTGCGGGCTGTCGAGCAGCCAGCGGGTCACGTCGGCGACGTCGCGCACATAGACGAAGTCGCGCTTCTGCCCGCCGTCCGGTACGTCGTCGCGATAGCTCTTGAACAGCTGCACGCCCTGCCCCGCCCGCACGTGCGGCCAGATCTGGGCCGCCACGGACTTCATGGAGTGCTTGTGCTCCTCGTTCGGCCCGTAAACGTTGAAGAACTTGAGCCCCACCCACTGCGGCGGCGCATAGTCGCGCGAGGCCTGGCGGGCCGCGAAGACGTCGAACAGGGCCTTTGACCAGCCGTAGGTGTTGAGCGGCCGCAGGCGGACCAGGGCCTCGTAGCTGTTGTCGTCGTCGAAGCCGTATTCGCCAGCCCCGTAGGTGGCGGCCGAACTCGCATAGACCAGCCGCCGCTGCCGGTCGGCGCACCAGCGGAACAGGTCCCGGCTGAGGGTGAAGTTCGAATGGATGATCTTGTCCGCGTCGGGTTCGGTCGTGGACGAGACGGCGCCCATGTGGATCACCATCTCCACGTCGCGCCAGCGCTTCTCCAGCCAGTCGAACATGTCGTCGGGGGCCACGAAGTCGCCGATCGGATGCTTGGCGATGTTGCGCCACTTGCCGAGTTCGGCCTCGCGCAGGCGATCGCAGACCACCACGTCGAGGCTGCGGTCCTCGGCCAGTTTGGCGGCGATGTTCGAGCCGATGAAGCCCGCGCCGCCGGTGACGAAGACGATCTTGCGGCTCATATGGACTCTTTCTTCATGCGCGCGATGGCGGCGGTCGTGGAATAGCCGTCGACGAGGGTCGCGAGGCGCACCTCCCCGCCCCAGCTCTTCACCTCGGCGGCGCCCACCACCTGATCCTCGGAATAGTCGGCCCCCTTGATCAGCACGTCAGGGCGGGCCGCCTCGATCAGCTTCAGAGGGGTCAGCTCGTCGAAGGGCGCGACGAGGTCGACGCTCTGCAGGCCGGCGAGCACCAGGGCCCGGCTCTCCAGGTCGTTCACCGGCCGCCCCTCGCCCTTCAGGGTTCGCACCGAGGCGTCGGAGTTGAGGCCGACGATGAGCCGGTCGCACCAGGCCTTGGCCTGGGCCAGATAGGCCACGTGCCCCCGGTGCAGGATGTCGAAACAGCCGTTGGTGAAGCCCACCCGCAGGCCCTGGGCCCGCCAGCGGGCGACCTCCTCGACCATCCGTTGCGGGGTGGCGATCTTGGCTTCCGCCGGGGCCATGTGGGCGGTGAGCGCCGCCTCGATGAGCTCCTCGGCGCTGACCGTGGCCGTGCCCGCCTTGCCCACCGCCACGCCCGAGGCGAGCTGGGCGAAGGCGATGGCGGTCTCCAGCGGCGCCTCTGCCGCCAGGGCCAGGCCCAGGGCCGCCAGGGCCGTGTCGCCGGCGCCCGAGGCGTCGAACACCTCCCGGGCCACGGTGGGGAAATGCCGCACCGGCTCGCCGCGCAGGGCCAGCGAGACGCCCTTGCCGCCGCGGGTCACCATCACGCCCCGGGCGGGCCACAGCTCCAGCGCCCGGGCTAAGGCGTCTTCCACCTCGGCGTCGGTGTCGGTGGGCAGGTCCGTGGCGTGGGCCAGCTCGGAGGCGTTCGGCTTGATCAGGTCCACCTCGCCGTAGCGGGCGAAGGACCGGGCCTTGGAATCCACCACCACCTTGGCGCCGGTGGCTGCGGCGGCCTCGCGGCAGGCGGCGATCACCGCGTCGGTCACCACGCCCTTGCCGTAGTCGGAGAGCAGGATCACGCCTGCGCCCTGGGCGGCCTTGCGGATGGTGCGGACCAGCTCGGCCTCGCAGGCGCCGTCCACCGGACGGCTCTCCTCCAGATCGACCCGCAGGAGCTGCTGGCCGCCAGAGACGAAGCGGGTCTTCAGGGTGGTCGGGCGGGTCGGATCGGTGACGAGGAAGCCCTGCACCGCCGCCTCCTCGCCGATCAGGCGCGAGGCTTCATGGCCGTCGGCGTCGCCGCCGATCACCCCGACGAGGGCCACCGAGCCGCCCAGGGCGGCCACATTGCGGGCGACGTTCCCCGCCGCGCCGAGCATGACGATCTCGTGGCTGCGGGCCATGACCGGGATCGGCGCCTCGGGCGAGATGCGGCTCACCGCGCCATAGACGAACCGGTCCACCATCAGGTCGCCCACGCAGGCGACCCGCTTGCCAGGGACCTCGCCCAGGAGGTGCTGGAGTGCGGCCAGATCCATGGCGTTCAGCGTGTGCGGCGGCTTGTGGGGCGGGTCAAGCCGCGCGGGCCACTTCATGCAGGGCCTTGAGCTTGGCCAGCAGCGCCTCGGCGCTGTCGAGGGGCAGGCAGCTCGGGCCGTCGCACAGGGCCTTGTCGGGTTCGGGGTGGAACTCAAGGAACACGCCGTCGGCGCCGGACACCACGGCCGCCTTGGCGATCACCGCCACCCCCTCGCGCCGACCGCCCGTGGAGGCCCCGCCGGTGCGCGGGTCGGCGCCCGGCAGCTGCACCGCATGGGTCGCATCGATGGTCACCGGGACGCCCAGCTTCTTCATTTGGCCGATGCCCAGCATGTCGACCACGAGGTTGTTGTAGCCGAACGAGGCGCCCCGCTCGCAGAGGATGGTGATGTCGGCGCCGCCCACGGCCTCCTTCACCTTGGAGACGATGTTCTTGGCGTCCCACGGAGCGAGGAACTGGCCCTTCTTCACATGCAGCAGGCCGCCCGCCGCATGGATCGCCCGGGCCGAGGCCACCACCAGGTCGGTCTGGCGGCACAGGAACGCCGGAATCTGCAGAAGGTCGATGACCTCGGCCAGGGGCTGCGCCTGGTCGGGCTCGTGGATGTCGGTGCAGAGCGGCAGGCCGAGTTCGTCCTTCACGGCCTTGAGCATCTTGAGGCCCGCCTCGAGCCCCGGCCCGCGGTAGCTGGTGATCGAGGAGCGGTTCGCCTTGTCGAAGCTGGCCTTGAACACATAGGGCAGCCCCAGGCGCTCGCAGACGGCCTTGAGATGCCGCGCGGTCTCCAGCGCCAGGCCCGCGTCCTCCAGCACATTCAGGCCGGCGATGACGGTCAGCGGTTGGCCGTCGCCAATGGCGAGGTTCCAGCGGTCGAGCTTCAGGACGGCCATGACGTCTCCTTGGGTCGGGCGCGCCTGAGTGGCGCAAGCTGCGGCAGGCCGCAACCCCTCACCGCCCGACGGCGCCTGCCGCAGGGCGAGCCTGGATTCGCACAGGCTGACGGATCGGTGTTATCGTTGCGGCGACGCTTAGGGGGAAGCGACCATGAGCGTGGATCTGCCGATGCAGGAACTTCGTGGTGCGCCCGCCGCCTTCAAGGCGGCCGCGCGCATTCTGGCGCGCCAGTGGCAGGCTGGCGTTCTGGTCTTCGTTCTGCCGGACGGGCGCGAACTGCGCCTGACGGGCGCCGAGCCCGGCCCCAAAGGGCGGCTGCTCGTCCGCGACTACCGATTCATGCGCCGGGTCCTGGCCTCGGGCGACATCGGCTTCGCCGAAGGCTACATGGCCGGCGAATGGGACACGCCCGACCTTTCGGCACTGCTTGAGGTCCTGGCCCTCAACCTTTCCAGCATCGACAAGGTGGCCAGCGGCAATCCGCTGATGTCGGCGGTGCATTTCATCCACCACCTGCTGCGGCCCAACACCCGCGCTGGCTCGCGGCGGAACATCCACGCCCACTACGACCTGGGGAACGCCTTCTATTCCCGTTGGCTGGACCCCACCATGACCTACTCCTCGGCCCGTTTCGAAAAGCCCGGGGAGCCGCTGTCCGAGGCCCAGAAGCGCAAGTACCGCACCCTGGCCGAGAGCATGGAGCTGAAGCCCGGCCAGCATGTCCTGGAGATCGGCTGCGGCTGGGGCGGTTTCGCCGAGTTCGCCGCCCGCGAGGTGGGCGCCCGCGTCACCGGCATCACCATCTCCGAGGAGCAGTACCGCTTCGCCAAGGAGCGCATCTTCCGCGAGGGCCTGAACGAGCGGGCCGACATCCGGCTCGTGGACTACCGGGACGTGGACGGCCAGTTCGACCGCGTGGCCTCCATCGAGATGTTCGAGGCGGTGGGTGAGCGCTGGTGGCCCACCTACTTCGGCAAGATTCGCGACAGCTTGGCCCCGGGCGGGCGGGCCGGCCTGCAGATCATCACCATCCGCGACGAGCTGTTCGACGGCTATCGTCGGCGGGCCGACTTCATTCAGAGGTACATCTTCCCCGGCGGGATGCTGCCCTCCGAGGCGCGGCTGAAGGCCGAAACCGCCAAGGCGGGCCTGTCCTGGGCCGGGATTTCGCGCTTCGGCCAGAACTACGCCGACACCCTGGCCGAATGGGCCCGCCGCTTCGAGGACGCCTGGGACGAGATTCGCCGCCTGGGCTTCGACGAGCGCTTCCGCAAGCTCTGGCGCTTCTACCTGTCCTACTGCGAGGCGGGCTTCCGGACCTCCCGGATCAACGTCGTTCAGCTCTCCTTGGCGCGGACTTAAGGCTTTCTGTCTGTTGCAACGGCCGCGCCTTGCCTAATTAGCGGCTATGCAAGTCGCCAACAGCGTTCTGGACGCCATCGGGAACACCCCCCTCATTCGCCTGCGCCGGGCCAGCGAGCTGACCGGTTGCGAGATTCTGGCCAAGGCCGAGTTCATGAATCCGGGCCAGTCGGTGAAGGACCGCGCGGCCCTGTTCATCATCCGCGACGCCGAGGCCAAGGGGCTGCTTCGGCCGGGCGGCCGGATCGTCGAGGGCACCGCCGGCAACACCGGGATCGGCCTCGCCATGGTCGGCAAGGCCCTGGGCTATCGCTGCACCATCGTCATCCCGCGCACCCAGAGCCAGGAGAAGAAGGACGCCATCCGGCTCTATGGCGCCGAGCTGGTGGAGGTGGACGCCGTCCCTTACGCCAACGAGAACAATTACGTGAAATATTCCGGCCGTTTGGCGGCGGAACTTGATGCGAAGGAGCCGGCCGGGGCGGTCTGGGCCAACCAGTTCGACAATGTGGCCAACCGCCAGGCCCATGTGCAGGGCACCGGCCCCGAGATCTGGCGCCAGACCGACGGCAAGGTGGACGGCTTCATCTGCGCCGTGGGCTCGGGCGGCACCCTGGCCGGGGTCGCCGAGGCCCTGCGGGCGCGCAAGCCCGACGTGGCCATCGGCCTCGCCGACCCCCACGGGGCGGCGCTCTACAGCTACTACACCGACGGCGAGCTGAAGGCCGAGGGCAGCTCGATCAGCGAAGGCATCGGCCAGGGCCGGATCACCGCAAATCTCGAGGGCCTGAAGATCGACCATGCCTACCGCATCTCGGACGAGGAGATGCTGCTGGCGATCTATGACCTGATGGAGTTCGAAGGCCTGGTGATGGGCGGCTCCACGGGAGTCAACGTCGCCGGCGCCATCCGCATGGCCAAGGACCTGGGACCCGGCCACACCATCGTCACCGTGCTCTGCGACCACGGCCAGCGCTATCAGTCGAAGATCTTCAACCCGGCCTTCCTGCGCGAGAAGGGGCTGCCCTGTCCGCGCTGGCTGGCCTAGCCGCCCTGAGGAGCGACGGATGAGCGACCCGATGGTGTCCACCGGCTGGCTGGCCGAGCATCTCGACGACGCCGACGTGAGGGTTGTGGACGCCAGCTGGTTCATGCCGGACGATCCGCGTACGGGCCACGGATCATATGCCGAGGCGCACATCCCCGGCGCAGTGTTCTTCGACATCGACGAGATCGCCGACAAGGAAAGCGGCCTGCCGCACATGCTGCCGGCCCCCGAGGCCTTCGCCCGGGCGGCCGGGGCGCTCGGCCTGTCGCGGGACCGTACGGTCGTGGTCTACGACGCCCTCGGCCTTTTCTCGGCGCCGCGGGTGTGGTGGACCCTGCGGGTCATGGGCTTTGAGAGGGTCTTCGTCCTCGATGGCGGCCTCAAGAAGTGGCGCGCCGAAGGCCGGCCCGTGGTCAGCGATGCGCCCGCCCTCGCCGCGGTCGACCTCGATCCGGCCTTCCGCCCCGAGCTGGTGCGGGACCTGGCTGCTGTCCAGGCCCACCTGGAGCGCGGCGACGCCCAGCTCCTCGACGCCCGCGCCGCAGCCCGCTTCCGCGGCGAGGCGCCCGAGCCCCGGGCCGGCCTGCGCTCGGGCCACATGCCGGGGGCGCGCAACCTGCCGTTCGCAGCCATCGTCAACGAGGACGGGGTCCTGAAGTCCGAGGGCGAGCTGCGCCTGGCCTTCGAGGGCGCGGGGATCGACCTTGCCCGCCCGGTCGTCACCACCTGCGGCTCTGGCGTCAGCGCCGCGGTCCTGGCCCTGGGCCTGGCGCGCCTGGGCCGGGACGACGTGGCGGTCTATGATGGCTCCTGGACGGAATGGGGGGGCCGCCCCGACACCGCCGTCGTCACCGGAGCCTGATCCATCGAGATCCGCCAAGCGCGCGAAAGCGACCTGCCTCACCTGCCCGGCATCGAGCGGTCCGCCGCCCGGGCCTTCCTGGGCCTGGATGTTCCAGCCGCGTTCCTCACCGAGGTCTCGCCCGGCCACTCCTGGCGCGCGCATCTGGCGGACGGACGCCTGTGGGTCGCCGAGGAACAAGGCCGGCCGCTGGGCTTCCTCGGGGCGCTTGCCGACGACGACCGGCCGCATGTCGAACAGCTGCAGGTGCGGCGCGATCATCAGGGGCGCGGCATCGGCCGCCGCCTGCTCGCCGCCGCGGAGGCCTGGGCCCGCGAGCGCGGCTTCCGGCTCCTGTCGCTGACCACCTTCCGCGCGGTGGCCTGGAACGGGCCCTTCTACGCCGCCCAGGGTTTCGTGGAGGTCGCCCCCGAAGCCATGCCGGCGGGCCTGCGGGCCGTCCATGACCACGAGCTGGCGCTGGGCTGGCCCGACCGTTGCGCCATGATCAAGCGCCTCTAGCGGATCGGCGGGGCGTACATCAGGCCGGGCTTGGGCGCCGACCACAGGGCGTTGAGGCCCCGGTCCAGCTTCAGGGGCGAATCCGCCCCGAGGTCGCGCCGGAACAGCTCGTGATAGGCGCCTACCTGCAGGATGGCCTGATAGGCCCAGTCAGGCTCCAGGCCGAGCAAGGCGCCGAGGTCGCCCTCCACGCCCAGCAGGCGCCGCGTTTCCGGGTCGGTGGCCGTATCCCTGGCCTGCTCCACCGTCCGCGAGCTCAGGCCCAGTTCCTCGGCGAGGATCAGCGCCCGCACCGTCCAGGCGACGATGTCGGCCCAGGCCGGATCGTCCTGCCGCACTACGGGGCCGAGGGGCTCCTTGGAGATGACGTTGTGCAGGATCTCGTGGGCGCCGGGATTGTTCAGCAGCGAGCGCGACGCGGCCAGGGCTGAGATATCCGCGCTGAAGGCGTCACATTCGTCAGCCTCGTATCGCTGCCGCGCCTCGGCCTCGCTGGGGGTCACCACGGCCCGGTAGCGCAGGCCGCGCGCCCGGAAGAAGTCGGCGAGATTGGCCTCGCTGGCCGACCCGGCCTGAACGCAGATCCGGGCCCCGCCCAGTTCCTCGGCGCTGGCCAGGCCCAGGGCCCGGCGGGTGAGGAAGCCCTGGCCGTCGTAGTAGGTGGTCACCGGGAAGGCCACCCCGAGGCCCACGTCCCGCGAGAGGGTCAGGGAGGTGTTGCGCGACAGCACGTCGATCCGCCCGGCCTTGAGGGCCGAGAAGCGGTCCGCGCCGTCGATGGTGGTGAACTGCACCTTGGCCGCATCGCCCAGCACCGCCGCGGCGATCGCCCGGCAGATGTCCACGTCGAAGCCGCGCCATTCCCCGCGCGCGTCCCGCAGGGCGAAACCCGGCAACGCCGGATGGACGCCGCAGATCAAATACCCCCGCGCCTGGACCGCCTTGAGCGTCGGGCTCTCCGCCGCCGCATAGTCCGGCGCCTGGGTGACCGCCTGCGGCTGAGGCGGGGGCTTGGCGGGTTCAGGCGCCTGTCGGGCCTCACAGGCTGCGAGGCAAAGCGCCAGGGCGGCCATCGGCGCCAGCCGGATCATTCCTACTCCTTGAATCGGAGAAAGTCGGAGGTCTAAGAGCGGACGGCACTTTCGCCAGCGTCGTCCAAGGCCGCAACCCCGCATGTCCTCCGGACCTCTTTCCGGTGCCTCCGACACCACCCGCCTGATCCACGTGGCCACCGGGCAAGGCCCGCTCTGCCGGACCGTGGGGCCGCCGATCCAGCGGGGCTCCACTGTCCTGCTGCCGGACGCCGCGGCCATCTATGACGAGGGCGGCTGCGTCACCTACGGCCGCGGCGGGCTCTCGGCCCAGACGGCGCTGAAGGAGGCCCTGGCGGCCATGGAGGGCGCGGCGGGCGTCACGCTCTATCCGTCGGGCCTGGCGGCCGTCACCGGCGCGCTCCTCGCCCTGCTCTCGGCCGGCGACGAGGTGCTGGTGGTGGACACGGTCTACAAGCCCGTCCGCCGGTTCTGCGACAAGGTCCTGGCCCGCTACGGCGTGAAGGTCACCTACTACGACGCCTGCGCCGCGCCGGAAGCCCTGGTCGCCTCCGCCTCGCCCGCCGTGCGGCTGATCCTGCTGGAGAGCCCGGGCTCGCTCACCTTCGAGATGCAGGACGTGCCCCGCATCGCCGCTCTCGCCCGGGAGCGCGGCATCCTGACGGCCATCGACAACACCTGGGGCGCGGGCTTTCTGTTCCGCCCCCTGGAGCATGGGGTCGACATTTCGCTCCAGGCGCTCACCAAGTACGTCGGCGGCCACTCCGACGTCTTCATGGGCTCAGCCGCGGCCCGCGATCCCAAGCTGGTGCGGGCGCTGGAGGACGGGATCGTCAATGTCGGCTGGTCGGTGTCGGGCGACGACGCCTATCTGATGCTCCGCGGGCTGCGCACCCTGCCCATGCGCCTGGCCGCCCACGGCGAAGCCGGCCTCAAGGTCGCCACCTGGCTCCAGACCCAGCCCGAGGTTGGGAGCCTGCTCCATCCCGCGATGCCCGGCTGCCCGGGGCATGACATCTGGGCGCGGGACTATACGGGGACCTGCGGCCTCTTCGCCTTCGCCCTCAAGCCCGCGCCACGGGCGGCCGTCGACGCCCTCCTTAACACCCTGCAGATTTTCGGCCTCGGCTTCTCCTGGGGCGGCTTCGAAAGCCTGGCGATCCCCTGCGATCCGCAGCTCGCGCAGCGCCGCCTGCCCCGGGACTATGGCGGGCCGCTGGTGCGCCTGCACATCGGCCTGGAGAGCCCCGACGACCTGATCGCGGACCTCCGCCGCGGCCTCGACGCCTACGCAAAACTCGCCGGCTGACGCTCGGGGCCCGGAACTCCCGCCGCCCTGCCGGATTGCTCCGCCGAACCCTTCAGAGGAGACGGACGCATGAGCGAGCCGAACACCGGGCCCGACGCCGAACGGCGGGCCGAGCGCGTCGCCGACCACGAGCGCGAGATCCAGGACCGCATCGAGGCCAGGGAGGCTCGTTCGTTCCAGGTCAAGGATGACGAGCCGCCGCCTCAGACCGGCGCGCGGGCCTATCCGGTCCCGCCGCTGCCCCGGGAGAGCCTGGAGAAGCCGGGCCTGGAGAGCGACCTGTCCCTGCGGCCCATGTGGTACGCCCCCTACTACCGGGGCTCGGGCAAGCTGGAGGGCTTCGCCGCCCTGATCACCGGCGCCGATTCCGGGATCGGGCGCGCCGTGGCCGTCCTGTTCGCCCGGGAAGGCGCGGACGTGGCCATCGCCTATCTTGAGGAGCACGAGGACGCCGAGGTCACCAAGGCCGCGGTGGAGGCCGAGGGCCGACGCGCCATCCTGCTGCCGGGCGATGTCTCGGACCCGGCCTATGCCGAGGCGGCCGTGCGCCAGACCCTGGAGGCCTTCGGCAAGCTGGACGTGCTGGTCAACAACGCCGCCTTCCAGATGCACGCCGCCGCCATCGAGGACATCGATTACGACCACTTCGACCGGACGCTGAAGACCAACCTCTACGGCTATTTCAACATGGCCAAGGCCGCCGCGCCGCACCTGAAGGCCGGCGGCTCCATCGTCAACTGCGGCTCGGTCACCGGGCTCGAAGGCTCCAAGGAGCTCCTCGACTACTCCATGACCAAGGGCGGGGTGCACGCCTTCACCCGCTCCCTGGCCGGCAGCCTGATCAAGCGCGGCGTGCGGGTGAACGCCGTGGCGCCCGGGCCGGTCTGGACGCCGCTCAATCCCGCCGACAAGCCCGACAAGACCCCGGAGTTCGGCAAGGACACGCCCATGGGCCGTCCCGCCCAGCCCGAGGAGCTGGCGCCGGCCTTCGTCTTCCTGGCCTCGCCCCAGACGGCCAGCTACATCACGGGCGAAATCCTGCCGGTGATCGGCGGCTACTGAAGGGACGGCCCATCGAAGCCTGGCTCGATCAGTTCCTGGCGGCGGAGCAGCTTCCGGCGCGCTTCGCCGAGACGGTGGAGCGGGTCTGCCGGCCCCTCGCCGACCGCGCCGCGCGCCTGGCCGAGGTGCGCGGCCGCGCCGTGGTGGGCCTGTGCGGGGCTCAGGGGTCAGGCAAGTCCACCATCGCGGCGGCCACCGTGAAGCTGCTGGAGCAGGCCGGGCGCTCCGCCATGGCCGTCTCCCTGGACGACTTCTACCTCGGCCGCGAGGCCCGGGCCTGGCTGGCGGGCCAGGTCAGCCCCCTGCTCGCCACCCGCGGCCCGCCGGGCACGCATGACGTGGCCATGGCCTGCGACGTGCTGGACGCCCTCGCCCGCCCCGGGGCCACGTCCCTGCCCGCCTTCGACAAGGCCACCGACGAGCGCAGGCCCCAGGCCCAGTGGCGCACGGTGGAAGGGCCGGTGGAGGTGGTGATTTTCGAGGGCTGGTGCGTCGGCGCCCGGCCGCAGCCCCGGACCGACCTCGCCCGCCCGGTGAACGCCATGGAGGCCGAGGAAGACGCCGACGGAGCCTGGCGGGCCTATGTGAACGCCCAGCTGGCAGGGCCGTATCAGGCGCTCTTTGGCCGCCTCGATCTCTTCGCCCTGCTGGAGCCGCCCGGTTTCGAAGTGGTGCAGGCCTGGCGCACCGAGCAGGAGGCCAAGCTGCGCGCCCGCACGGGACGCGGCATGACCGACGCCCAGGTGGCCCGCTTCGTCGCCTACTACGAACGTCTCACCCGCTGGCTCCTGGCGGACGCCCCGCCCCGCGCCGATATGGTCTTTGAGCTCGACGCCGAGCGCCGCGTCGTCGGCGTGCGCCTCGCCGCTGGAGGTTTCCATGACTGACCGTCCCGCCTTTCAGACCGTCGATCCCGCCACGGGCGAGCCCGGCCCCCGCTACGAGGGCCACGCCCCGGCCGAGGCCCTGGAGATCGCCCGGGCGGCCCATGCGGCCTTCCCCGCCTGGCGCGCCACGTCCTTCGAGACCCGGGCCGGGCTGATGCGCGCGGCCGCGGCCGTCCTGCGCCAGCGGGCCGACGAGTTCGCCGAGCTGATGTGCGCCGAGATGGGCAAGGTGCTGGCCGACGGCCGGGCTGAGGTGGAAAAGTGCGCCGGCGCCTGCGACTGGTTCGCCGAACGCGCCGAGGCCTACCTCGCGGAGGAGCCCGTGGATTTCCCGGGCGCCGTGAAGGCCCAGGTGGTCTACCGGCCGTTGGGGACCGTCCTGGCGGTGATGCCCTGGAACTTCCCGTTCTGGCAGGTCTTCCGCTTCGCCGCTCCGGCCCTGATGGCGGGAAACACGGCGGTCTTGAAGCACGCCTCCAACGTCCCCGGTTCGGCCCTCGCCATCGAGGAGGTGTTCAAGGCCGCCGGCTTCCCCGCCAACGTGTTCCGCACGGTGCTGATCCCCAGCGATGGGGTGAAGGCGCTGATCGAGGATCCGGCCATCGCCGCCGTCAGCCTCACCGGCAGCGTCGCCGCGGGCCGGCAGGTGGCGGCCCAGGCCGGGGCGGTGCTGAAGAAGGCCGTGCTCGAGCTGGGCGGCAGCGACGCCTATCTGGTCCTCGACGACGCCGACATCGCCGCCGCCGCCAAGGTGGCCGCACAGGCCCGGATGGTGAATGCGGGCCAGAGCTGCATCGCCGGCAAGCGCTTCGTGGTGCTGACCTCGGTCCGGGAGGCGTTCGAACAGGCCCTGGTGCGCGAAATGGAGGCCTATGAGATGGGCGATCCCCGGGCCGAAGGGACCCGGCTCGGGCCTTTGGTGCGGGTCGCCGACCGGGACGCGGTCCACGATCAGGTCCGGCGCAGCGTCGAGGCGGGCGCGCGCCTGCTCACCGGCGGCCAGATCCCCGAGCGGCCCGGCGCCTGGTATCCTCCCACGGTGCTGGCGGGCGTGAAGCCCGGCATGGCGGCCTATGGCGAGGAGGTGTTCGGCCCGGTGGCCGCGGTCATCGAGGCGGCCGACGAGGCCGAGGCCATCCGCATCGCCAACGACAGCGAATTCGGCCTGGGCTCAGGCGTCCTCACCGGCGACCTCGCCCGAGGCGAGCGGATCGCCGCCGACGCCCTGGACGCGGGCATGAGCTTTGTGAACCAGAACGTTCGCTCGGACGTGCGTCTGCCCTTCGGCGGGGTGAAGCACTCGGGCTACGGCCGCGAACTCACCGCCTTCGGCATCCGCGAATTCGTCAACGTGAAGTCCGTGCTGGTGGCTTCGGCGCCGACCTCGGACCGGATGGAATAGAGGCCCGGATCATCGCCTCGCGCTCGGCGGGGCTCAGTGGGCGCCAGCGTCCTTCCGGCAGGTCGCCCAGCCGCAGGGGGCCGATCCGCACCCGCAGGAGGTCCACCACCCGCAGGCCTACCAGGTCGCACATCCGGCGGATCTGGCGCTTGCGGCCCTCCTTCAGCACAAAGCGGAGGGTGGCGCCCTCGATCACCGAGACCTTGGCCGGTTTCAGCTTGCGGCCGTCCAGCTCCAGGCCGTGCCGCAGCCGGGCCAGCTTGCGCTCGTCCAACTGGCCGGCCACCCGGACGATGTACTCCTTGTCGAGGTCGCTCTCGGGGCCGATCACCGCCTTGGCCAGCACGCCATCGTCCGAGAGGATCAGCAGCCCCCGGCTGTCCTCGTCCAGGCGGCCCAGGGGCGGCAGGCTGGCGTTCGGCGCCGGCGGCTCGCCCGCGCCGTGGAGATTGGCCCGGGTCAGGAGCCGCACCGCCGGGATGTGCCCCGGTTCGGGCTGGCCCGAGACGTAGCCCACCGGCTTGTTGAGCACCGCCGTGAAGCCCGTCAGCGCCTTGGCGGCGCGGTCGGCGAGGGTCAGGGTCTGGCCGGGAAGGATCTTGCGTCCGGCGTCGCTGACGGTCTCGCCGTCGATGCTCACCAGCCCGCCCGCGATGAGGGCTTCGGCCTCGCGGCGCGAGCACACGCCGCTCTGCGCCAGCCACTTGTTCACCCGTTGCGGTTCGGGCTCGTCGTATCGCCGTGTCCAGGCCATCGCCCGTCTGTAGGGGGCCTCGGACGCCGAGGGCAAGCGGCTGTGGCCGGCGCCTCAGCCCCTGGCCAGCCAGGCGGTGATGTAGGCGTGGGTCTTCCGGGCCAGTTCCGAGGGCCCGGAGAAGTAGAATTCGCTGCCGAACAGCCCCCGCTTTTCGCTCCAGCGGATCGGTCCGGTGTCTTCGCCTTCCAGCACCTGGCGCAGCTTCACGCTCTTGGCGCGCGGCACGAAGGACACATAGGTCGCGTCGCTCATGGCAGGCCTCCTCGTCTCACGCCTAGAGTCCGGATGGGCGGCCGAGTCTGCGGCGAAGTCGAGGCGAATGGTGGAGGTTTTTCACCATTTAGCGGGAGTTATTCCGCGCAGGCCTCCTCCATGGCCGCCATGTGGGCCAGGCCCGAACGCTCCAGGGCCGCGAGGTCCGGCGGGGCTGCGGCCACGGTGATGATCTGCGAGCGGCCCTCCAGCGTCCGGTGGACCGGGCAGCGCTCGGCGATCTCCAGCAGCCGCCGGCGCTGCTCCTCGCTCAACGGCCCCTCCAGGGTCACCTCCCGGGCGAAACGGTCCCGACCCTCCGGCGTGCGCCGGTGGAGCACCCGGACGGTGGCCCGCTCCAGCGGCCAGCCCTTCCGTTCGGCGTAGAGGCGCATGGTCATGCTGGTGCAGGCGCCCAGGGCCGAGGCCAGAAGATCGTAGGGATTGGGTCCCGAGCCCAGGCCGCCGACCTCCACGGGCTCATCGGCGAGGAACGTCGCCCCGCCGGCGAGCACCTCCACCTGGAAGCGGCCAACGCCCGTCTCGGTGACGGTCACGGTGTCGGGATCGTGATCGTGGGGCATGGCGCGGTCCTTCGAGCTGCGGCGGACCCGCCATCGGTACGCCCAACCGCCCGCAAGCTCCATGCCGGCGGTGAGCGGAAATCCCTAGGGAGTGGCGCGCCGCGCCGGGTGATGATGACAACTTTGTCTACGCTATTCCCCTCCACAGCCCTCCTTAAGGCTGGCAAGGCCGCTAACGCAGCCTCGCTCTGTTAGGCCGTCGAGAATTTCCGCTGGCCTACGGCACAGCTTTGGCGTAGTCATTATCTCAATGATTCTTGAATTGTTGAGATAATGATGAACGAGAAGCAAGCCCTCCATGCCTTTGCCGCACTCTCGCAAGAGACGAGGTTGCGCATCGTCCGGCTGCTGGTGACTGCCGGCCCGGAAGGCATGTCGGCCGGAGCAATCGGCGAAGCGATGGATGGCGCATCTTCGTCCCGTATGTCGTTTCATCTGAGCCATCTCGAACAGGCCGGGCTTGTCGAGTCCCGCCGTGACGGGCGGTCGATCATCTACAGCGCCGCGCTGACCACGCTGGCCGGTCTCGTCGAATTCCTTATGCGCGATTGCTGTCAGGGCCACCCGGAGGTCTGCAATCCGGCAATGGCCGCGCTGTCTTCCTGTTGCGAACCCACGAAAGGAACCTCCCATGTCTGACGGACAAGAGCATCGCGTCTTCAACGTCCTGTTCCTATGCACCGGCAACTCGGCACGCTCGATCCTCGCGGAAAGTATCCTGAACAAGGATGGCGAGGGTCGCTTTCGCGCCTTCTCTGCGGGTTCGCAACCGAAGGGGACGATCAATCCCTTCGCGCTGAAGGTATTGAAGAGTTTCGACTACCCCTCTGAAGGCTTCCGCTCGAAGGGTTGGGAGGAGTTTGCGGGGCCTGACGCGCCTGTCATGGATTTCGTGTTCACCGTCTGCGACAACGCTGCCGGCGAAGCCTGCCCGGTCTGGCCCGGCCAGCCCATGACCGCTCATTGGGGTATCGAAGATCCGGCCGCCGTCGATGGACCGGATATCCAGAAGGAAGCCGCCTTCGTTGCGGCCTTCCGCTTCTTGAAGAACCGCATCTCGGCTTTCACGTCCCTGCCGGTCGCCAGTCTCGACAAGGCGTCGCTGCGCACCAAACTGACCGAGATCGGCCAGTCCGATGGCGCGTCGTCTCCACGCAACAGCGCAGCGTGAAGCCGGCCATGGACGTCATCATCTATCACAATCCCGATTGCGGCACCTCGCGCAACACGCTGGCGATGATCCGCAATGCGGGCGTCGAGCCGCATGTCATCGAATATCTGAAGACACCGCCGTCGCGCGAGATGCTGACCCGACTTATTGCGCGCATGGGCATATCGGTGCGGGAACTGCTGCGCGAGAAGGGCACGCCCTATGCGGAACTGGGCCTTGGCGACCCGGCTTTGAGTGACGCGCAGTTGCTCGACGCCATGATGGCGCATCCCATCCTGATCAATCGACCCATCGTCGTCAGTCCGAAGGGCGTCAAGCTCTGCCGGCCGTCCGAGGACGTGCTCGACCTGTTGCCGCCGCAGCGCGGCGCGTTCGTCAAGGAAGATGGCGAGCGGGTGATCGACGAACACGGTCGGCGCGTGGCCACGACCTGAGGGAATTGCATGTCTACCTTCGAACGCTATCTCACCCTCTGGGTCGCATTGTGCATCGTCGTTGGCATCGCGCTCGGCCACTTCCTGCCGGGCGCATTTCAGGCCATCGGCGCGATGGAAATTGCCAGCGTCAACCTGCCCGTCGCCGTGCTGATCTGGCTGATGGTCATCCCCATGCTGCTCAAGATCGACTTCGCAGCACTGGGCGAGGTCGGCCGCCACTGGCGCGGCATCGGCGTGACGCTGTTCATCAACTGGGCTGTGAAGCCGTTCTCGATGGCGCTGCTGGGATGGCTGTTCATCGGCGGGCTGTTCCGCCCCTATCTGCCGGCGGACCAGATCGACAGCTACATTGCCGGCCTCATCATCCTTGCCGCCGCACCCTGCACGGCCATGGTGTTCGTCTGGTCGAACCTGACGAAAGGCGAACCGCATTTCACCTTGAGCCAGGTTGCCCTCAACGACGCCATCATGGTTGTCGCCTTCGCGCCGATCGTCGGCCTGCTGCTGGGCCTGTCAGCCATCACCGTGCCATGGGGCACACTGGTCCTGTCGGTCGTGCTCTACATCGTCATTCCCGTTATCATCGCGCAGATCATCCGTCGCCGGATGCTGGCGAGCGGTGGGCAGGCGGCGCTTGACCGCCTGCTCGCAAAGCTCGGCCCGGCCTCCCTCGTCGCCCTGCTGGCGACGCTGGTTCTGCTGTTCGGCTTTCAGGGCGAGCAGATCATCGCGCAGCCCGCGATCATCGGCCTGCTGGCTGTGCCGATCCTGATTCAGGTCTATTTCAACTCCGGCCTTGCCTATCTGCTTAACCGGATGGCCGGCGAACAGCATTGCGTGGCTGGCCCCTCGGCGCTGATCGGTGCGTCGAATTTCTTCGAACTGGCGGTTGCTGCCGCCATCAGCCTGTTCGGCTTCCACTCAGGCGCGGCGCTCGCCACCGTTGTCGGTGTGCTGATCGAAGTGCCGGTGATGCTTTCGGTCGTCTGGATCGTGAACCGCTCCAAAGGCTGGTATGAGCGTGGCGGCAAGGTATCCGAACTCGCGAAAGAACTGCGTTGATGCCGGACGATCTTCCCAATCTCGATGCCGGCTGTGTTGATACTCCCAGCCTTGATCGGCTGCGCGTAGCCGACCCCTCTACCCATCCGCCGCGTATCCTGCTGCTTTACGGCTCGCTCCGCGAGCGATCCTACAGCCGTTTCCTGACATTCGAGGCCGAGCGTCTGCTGAAACATTTCGGGGCGGAAACGCACATCTTCGATCCACACGGCCTGCCGCTGCCGGACGGAGCCGACATCGATCATCCCAAGGTACAGGAACTGCGCGAGCTTTCGCTCTGGTCGGAGGGGCAAGTCTGGACTAGCCCGGAACGTCACGGTGCCATGAGCGCGGTGATGAAGGCGCAGATCGACTGGATTCCTCTTTCGGTCGGCGCGGTAAGGCCGACGCAGGGCCGGACACTTGCCGTCATGCAGGTTTCCGGCGGCTCGCAGAGCTTCAACGCCGTCAATCAGATGCGTGTGCTCGGGCGCTGGATGCGGATGATCACGATCCCCAACCAGTCCTCCGTCGCCAAAGCATATCAGGAGTTCGACGAGGCAGGCCGGATGAGACCGTCATCGTTCTACGACCGGGTCGTCGACGTGATGGAGGAATTGGTCAAGTTCACGCTGCTGACACGCGACGTGTCGTCCTACCTGACGGATCGCTATTCCGAGCGAAAAGAAAGCGGCGAAGCCTTGTCGCGGCGGGTGAATCTGACGACCGCGACCTGACCAGACTTGTGACGACGCGGCCACTGTTCTCGTACTGTAGCGGGCTATCGGCGGCTTTGATGTAATCTTCAGCCGATAGGGTAATCGGCGGTGATCGGCGGCCATAGCGCACCGTAGAGGGCAATCGGCGGAGCGTGGCGCGCCCGGCAGGATTCGAACCTGCGACCACATGCTTAGAAGGCAGGTGCTCTATCCAGCTGAGCTACGGGCGCGAATGGCTCTCCCCAGGCGGGCGGTCCTCAGTGGGTCCAGGGGACCTTGCGGCCGAACGCGAAGTTGTCGGCGTAGGCCTTGATGATCCGCTTGGCCGGCTTGGGGTCGATGAGCTGGAAGGCGATTCCGTGCTGCTCGGCATAGCGCACGGCGTCTTCCTTGCTGTCGAAGGTCAGCCGGACTTGGCTGCTCTCGGTGTCCGAGGTCTGGGTCCAGCCCATCAGCGGGTCGGGCCGGCGCGCGTCCTTGGGTTCGAACTCGAGCACCCAGTCCTTGGTCTTGGCGCGCCCCGACTGCATGGCGGTCTTGGCGGGGCGGAAGATGCGCGCGAGCATGCTCTGATCCCAGTCGTCTAACTCTCAGCCCCAACGCTGGTCGGGGCGGCAGGATTTGAACCTGCGACCCTCTGCTCCCAAAGCAGATGCGCTACCAGGCTGCGCTACGCCCCGGACGCGTCGGAGGCCCTGCAATATGGGCGTTTCAGGATTTCCGCAAACCCAACTGACGCCAAGGGGGCTCTCTAGCTGCGCCGCGCCATCAACTTGAACACCCCGGAGGCCCGCACGAGGTCCACGCCGCGCGAGCGGGCGACCCCTTCGGCGAAGCCGATGTCCTTGGTGGCCCGGGTCATCCGCGCCTCGCCGATCACCCATTCGCCCAGCCGGGCCATGTGCAGGAAATCGATGGAGAGGTGGATGGTCATGGCCACCTGCCCGGTGCCGCGCCCCACGGCCATGGCCAGCAGACCGTCCATGAAGGCGCTGAGCATCCCGCCATGCACCAGGCCAAGGCCGTTGGCGTGCCTGGGCAGGGCGAAGAACGCCTGCCCCACCGTTCCGGGATCACCGCCCACCCGGTGGAAGCAAGGGCCATTGTGGGTGGAGAACGGGCCGCGCAGCTCAGAACGGACGAACCCCTCCGGGGGCTCGGGAATCACATCATCCAACGGGAATCACCTGGTGCTGCACCTTGTCGCCCGGCAGGAGCCCGATCTCGGCCGCCCGGCCCCCGGCCAGCTCCAGCACGTACTGGGCCGGACGCCCCGAGGGAAGCGGCGTCTCGTCCAGCGGCCGGGCGTTGCGCACGATCGAGACCACCCGCCCGTCCGCGCCGATATAGATGATGTCCAGCGGGATGAGCGTGTTGCGCATCCAGAACGCCTGCGGCCCAGGCGCCGAGAACTGGAACAGCATCCCCCGGTCCGCCGCCAGGGCCTTGCGGCACATCAGGCCGTACTCCCGCTCCCGCGGGCTGTCGGCCAGCTCCACCATGAACCGGAACACGCCCTTGGCCGTCGTCACCGACAGCGGCTGCAGCGGGGTGAGCTCGGGCTGGCCCTTGCAGTTGGCGGGATCCTGCCGGGGCAGCTGGGCCAGGGCCGCGCCCGGAAGGCTCGCGGCGGTCAGCAGGGCTGCGGCCAGCAGCAGGCGCGGGCCGGTCGGTCCTTGTTTCAAGGGATAGGCTCCGAAGCGGTCGTCTAGCCCAGACTAGACGCTTCGATCTCGGCCACAACAAGCCCCTTCGGGCCTTCGGCGAAGCGGACCATCACATGCTCGCCCGGCTGGAGGTCCTCCATGCCTGCGCGGCGCAGGGTCTCGATGTGGACGAAGATGTCGCCCGGCTGGCTGTCGCGGATGACGAAGCCGTAGCCCTTGGCGCGGTTGAACCACTTCACCTTCGCCGTCTCGAGCGGGCCTGTGGGCTCCAGCACCCGGCGCGCCGCCCGCGTCCCGCCCCCAGCGTCGCGGCGGGGATGGTCAGGGCGCGGCCGCTCGGGCGTGGCCGTGGACTCGTCCAGCTCCACCACCTCGGCCACCTGCCAGCCCTTGGGCCGGCGGACGACGTCGCAGGTGATCAGCGAGCCCTCCAGGCAATGCTCCCGCCCCGCGTTGCGTAGGCTGGTGACGTGCAGCAGCACGTCCTTCAGATCGGTCTGTGCGGGATCATCAGGGACGATGAAGCCATAGCCCTTCCCGGCGTCGAACCATTTGACGCGGCCGGTGATGCGTACGGGAGCTGGCGCGTCCACCTGCTCGAATTCAAAAACAGCCATTCGCCCCTCGGCCCCATCTCCCCCGGAAACATTCGGACGGGCCAACTATAACACTGTTCTTGTAACCGCGAGGGCGTCAATGGGCAATCGCCATGCACGATTGCGCGCGGGCCGTTTCACCAGGCCGGTTCACCAGCTTGTGGGGAAGGATCGCGTGGCAGGCCCTAGGGGAATCGAACCCCTCTTTTCAGGTTGAAAACCTGACGTCCTAACCGATAGACGAAGGGCCCGCAGTCGCGAGGCCGGCTCTATATCCGCCCTCCCCCAGCCGCGCAAGGCTCCCGATCGGGAAATTCTGCGAAGCGCGTTTTTCCCTGTGGAAAGCTACGCATGTTCTCTGAGCTCTAGACGGCGCGCGGGTCCGCGACGTCCTCGATCTCCAGCTCGACGCTCTCGCGCCCCTGCCAGTCGTCGGGCTTCAGCCGACCGGCCACATGCACCGCGCCGCCCTCCTGCAGCAGGCGCTTGCCCGCCTCGGTGTCGGCCATCCGCCAGGCCACGGCCTTGAGCCGCCCGCCCGAGCCGTCGGTGAGCGTGCAGCGGATATGGCCGCCCCGGAGGGCCATGGGTCGTTCGATTCGCACATCGGCGGCGGCGAAGGTGGGTTCCGGATTGCCGGGGCCGAATGGAGCCAGGCGCTGGAACTCGGTCCACAGCGCCCGGTCGCAGCCCCGGGTGGTCACCAGGGCGTCGATCTCCAGCCCGTCCTCGGCCGCGGCCGCCGCCTGTTCCGCGGCCAGGCGCTCGCACAGGAAGGCCCGCAGTTCGGGAATCGCCTCGGGCCGCACCGACAGGCCCGCCGCCATGGCGTGCCCGCCCCCGGCCAGCAACAGGCCCTCCTCATAGGCCGCCTGCACCGCCTGCCCCAGATTCACGCCCGGCTGCGAGCGACCGGAGCCCTTGCCCACGTTCGCCGCCCGGTCGATGCCGATGACGATGCAGGGCTTGCGGTAGCGTTCGCGCAGGCGGCCGGCCACGATGCCGATGACGCCCGGGTGCCAGTCCTCCCGAGCCACCACCAGACAGGGCGAGTCGGCCTCGTTGCTCTGGGTCTCGATCCAGGCCACGGCCTGATCCTGGACCTCGGCCTCCACCTGCTTGCGCGAGGCGTTCAGCTCATCCAGCTCGGCGGCCAGGGCCTCGGCCTCCAGGGGATCGTCCGTCGACAGCAGCCGCGCGCCCAGGTCCGAGCGGCCGATCCGCCCGCCGGCGTTGATTCGCGGCCCCAGCAGGAAACCCACATGGAAGGTGGAGGCCGCGCCCGCGGCCTTGGAGACCTGCATCAGCGCCTTCAGGCCGGGATTCTTCCAGCCGGACATCACCTTCAGGCCCTGGGCGGCCAAGGCCCTGTTGAAGCCCGTCAGGCGCGTCACGTCGCAGATGGCGCCCATGGCGGCGAGGTCGAGCCAGGCCCGCAGGTCGGGCTCGGGCCCCAGGCCGCGCCGGCGCGCCTCCCGGTTCAGGGCGGCCAGCAGGACGAAGGTGACCCCCGCCGCGGCCAGATGCCCCTGCCCCGAGCCGCAGTCGGGCCGGTTCGGATTGACCAGGGCCTCGACCCTGGGGATCTCGCCCGGCCGCATCAGGTGGTGGTCGATGACCACGACCGGCAGGCCGATCTCCGCGGCGCAGGCCAGGGCGTCGTGAGCCGCCGCGCCGCAGTCCACCGTGACCACCAGCTCGGCCCCCTCGTCCTTCAGACGTCGGAACGCGGCGGGCGACGGGCCGTAGCCCTCGGTGAGGCGGTCGGGGACATAGATGGCGATCTCCTGGCCCATGGCCCGGAACCAGCGCACCAGCAGCGCCGCCGACGAGGCGCCGTCCACGTCATAGTCGGCGAAGACCACGATCCGGCGCCTCGCCTCCAGGGCGTTCACCAGGATTTCGGCCGCCCGGTCCATGTCGGCGAAGGCCGACGGGTCGGGACACAGGGCCTTGAGCGTGGGATTGAGGTAGTCGCCGCCCTGCCCGTCGGCGACGCCGCGCGCCGCCAGGGCGCGGGCCAGGGGCTCGGACAGGCCGAGGGCGAGCTGGTGGCGGCGGGTCAGGTCCGGACAGGCTGGCCGTTCACGCCAGGCCCGGCCCGAAAGCGAGCGGGAAACGCCCAGATAGCCCAACTGTCCGCCGCCGTCCGCCATCCGCGCACTATCCGCCGCCGGCGTGTGAGTCGCCAGCGGCGGCAGGGTCGCAGTGGGCTACGTCTGAAGCGGTCGTCAGACCGGCCGCTTCATGCGGACTTCGCGCACCGTCTGGGTGGCGCTGTCCATGACGATGGTGTGGGTATGCACATGGCCGCCCGAGAAGCGCACGCCGTCCAGCAGCGCGCCCTTGGTCACGCCCGTGGCCGCGAAGATCGCATCGGCGCGGACCATCTCGTGCAGGTCGTACTTCTTGTCGAGGTCGGTGATGCCGACCCGCGCCGCCCGCGCCCGCTCATCGGCGTTGCGGAACACGAGGCGCCCCTGGAACTGGCCGCCCACGCACTTCAGCGCCGCGCAGGCCAGCACGCCTTCCGGCGCCCCGCCCTGGCCCATGTAGAGGTCGATGCCGGTCTCGGGGTCGGCGGTGTTGATCACCCCCGCCACGTCGCCGTCGGTGATCAGGTGCACCCGGGCGCCCACCGAGCGGACCGAGGCGATGATCTCGGCGTGCCGCGGACGGTCGAGCACGCAGACCGTGATCTCCTCGGGCGGCACGCCCTTGGCCTTGGCCAGGGCCTGCACGTTCTCGGCGGCGCTCTTGTCGAGGTCGATCACTCTGGCCGGATAGCCCGGGCCGCAGGCGATCTTGTCCATGTAGGTGTCGGGCGCGTTCAGCAGCGTGCCCTTCGGCGCCCAGGCCATCACCGCCAGGGCGTTGGCCATCGCCTTGGCCGTCAGGGTGGTGCCTTCCAGCGGGTCGAGGGCGATGTCGATCTTGGCGCCTTTGCCCTTGCCGACCTTCTCGCCGATGTAGAGCATCGGCGCCTCGTCGCGCTCGCCCTCGCCGATCACGATCTCGCCGTCGATGTCGAGATCGTTCAGCGCAGTGCGCATGGCGTCGACGGCGGCCTGGTCGGCGGCCTTCTCGTCGCCGCGGCCCACCAGTTTCCACGCCGCGATGGCGGCGATCTCGGTCACACGGGCAGCGTCCAGCACCAGCCCGCGATCCAGCCGTTCAGAACTCATTCCGTAGCGTCTCCAGCCTGTTGGCGAGCGCCTTAGCGGAAGGCGCGTGCGTCGTCAGCCTTAGATGCGGGCGATCCGCAACATTCTCGGCGTCTCCAGCACCGCGGGCAGGCCCGCAATGCGGTCGATGGCCGCCATCAGCACCGATTCGGCCACCGCGTGGGTGGTCAGAACGATCGGCACGCCCGTGGCGTTCTCCACCGGCTTCTGCAGGAAGCTCTCGATGGAGACCCCCGCCTCGGCCAGGGTCTCGGAAACCGCGGCGATCACGCCCGGTTCGTCCTTTACCGTAAAGCGCAGATAGGCGCGGCTGAGGCTCTTGGACGGGTCCACGGGTTCAAACGGCCGCAGCGACGCCGCCGGCGCCTGGAACACCGGCCGGACGGCGCCGGCCATCACGTCGGCGATGTCGGCGGCCACGGCGGCGGCGGTGGGGCCCGCCCCGGCGCCCGCGCCCTGCACGAAGATCCGCCCCACGCGCGTCCCTTCGATGAACAGGGCGTTGAGCGCCCCGCCTGCCTGGGCCAGCGGATGGTTCAGGGGCGCCAGGGACGGATGCACCCGCACCAGCACGCCCTCGCCCGAGCGGTCGGCCGAGGCGACCAGCTTGATCCGGTAGCCCAGGTCCCTGGCCATGTGGATGTCGAGCAGGTCCACCTGGTCGATGCCCTCGATCTCGGCGGCCGCATAGTTGGGGGCGCAGCCGAAGGCCAGGGCCGCCAGGATGCTGATCTTGTGGGCCGCGTCGAAGCCGCCGACGTCCATGGTCGGGTCGGCCTCGGCGTAGCCCAGCCGCTGGGCCTCGGAGAGCACCTCGGCGAATGAGCGGCCCGAGGCTTCCATCTCGGTCAGGATGTAGTTGCAGGTGCCGTTGAGGATGCCCGCGATCGACTGGATCTCGTCGCCCACCAGGGCCTCGCGGACCATCTTCACCGCCGGGACGCCGCCCATCACCGCCGCCTCGAACAGCAGCGGCGCGCCCTTGGCCTCGGCCAGGGCGGCGAGCTCGGCCCCATGTTCGGCGATCAGCGCCTTGTTGGCGGTGACCACAGGCTTGCCGGCGTTCAGGGCCGCCTCCACGGCGGCCTTGGCCGGGCCGTCCGAGCCGCCGATCAGCTCGACGAACACATCCGTCTCGTCCGACAGGGCCAGGGCCACCGGATCGTCGAACCAGGCAAGGTTCGAGATGTCCACCGGACGGGGCCGCGAGCGCGAGCGCGCCGAGACGCCCGTCACCACGGCCCGGCCGCCCGCCGGCGCGAAGTCGGGGTGCTCGCCCAGGAATTTCAGCAGGCCGGCGCCGACGGTGCCCAGCCCCGCGACGCCAAGGCGCCAGGTCTTCTCAGCCATGACTATTGTGCAGCGAGCGCGTTGTGCGCCCGTCCCAGGATCTCGTCGGCGTTCGACAGGAATTTCTTCACGTTGCGGGCGGCCTGGCGGATGCGCTGCTCGTTCTCCACGAGGCCGATCCGCACATAGCCCTCGCCATACTCGCCGAAGGCGATCCCCGGGGCGACGGCCACGCCCGCCTCTTCCACCAGCAGCTTGGAGAACAGCATCGAGCCCGCCTCCTTGTACTGCTCGGGCAGCGGGGCCCAGGCGAACATCGAGGCCGGCGGGGCGGGAATGTCCCACCCGGCCCGCTTCATGGCGTCGATCAGGGTGTCCCGGCGGCTCTTGTAGATCGCCCGGATCTCGTCGGCGCAGTCCTGCGGCCCGTTCAGCGCCGCAGCCGCCGCCACCTGGATCGGGGTGTAGGCGCCGTAGTCGAGGTAGGACTTCACCCGGGCCAGGGCCGAGCACATGCGCTCGTTGCCCACCACCATGCCGACCCGCCAGCCGGCCATGGCGTAGGTCTTGGACAGCGAATTGACCTCGACGGCGATGTCCTTGGCGCCTTCGACCTGCAGGATCGACGGCGGCGGGTTGTTCTCGAAGTAGATCTCCGAATAGGCGATGTCCGACAGCACGAGCATCTCGTGCTTCTTCGCCAGGGCGATGACCTCCTTGTAGAAGTCGAGGTCCACCCACTGGGCGGTCGGGTTCGAGGGATAGCTGACGATCAGCACGCTGGGCGGCGGCGCCGAGTGCTTCACCGCCCGGCTGATCCCGGCCAGGTACTCCTCGGGCGACGGCGCCGCGACGTGGCGGATCACCCCGCCGGCCATGATGAAGCCGTAGGCGTGGATCGGATAGGCCGGGTTCGGGCAGACGATCACGTCGCCCGGGGCGGTCAGGGCCTGGGCCAGGTTGGCGAAGCCCTCCTTCGAGCCGAGGGTGGCGATCACCTCGGTGTCAGGGTTCAGCTTCACCCCGAACCGGCGCTCGTAATAGCCGGCCATGGCCTTGCGCAGGCCGGGAATGCCCTTGGAGGCGGAGTAGCGCCCGGCCTTCGGGTCGCGGGCGGTCTCGATCAGCTTGTCGACGATGTGCTTCGGCGTCGGCATGTCGGGATTGCCCATGCCGAAGTCGATGATGTCGACGCCCTGGCCGCGCAGGCGGCTCTTGATCTTGTTGACCTCCTCGAAAACGTAGGGAGGCAGGCGTCGAATGCGATGGAATTCCGGAGTCATCTTCTGAAGGCCCTTCGCCGCGTCATGCCCAATGCGGCTCTCGGGTGTGCGGGGTTCGGCATCGATAGACTCCGGGCCGGAGTCCGCCAAGCCGGTTCGGGAACATTGCGCCTCCGTGCTCCGCGCCTCAGCGCGGCGGAGGCGGTGTAGCTCGTTCCCGGAGCGCGCGGGCGAAGGCTTCGGAGTCCTGAGGGGCTGCGGGCGGCAGTTCGGGCCCGGCGGCCTCGCGAGCGCGGGCGGCGAAGCTCTCGCTCTCCTGCAAGGTCCACGTCTCGGGCTCGGTCTCGCGGATCAGGGCTGCGCCGGCCAGCTTCACCTGCTCGGCCTCACGGCCGTAGAGCCCCACCGGGCGCAGGTCTGCGGGCGTGGCGGGGATGTTGCGGAAGCTGGGGAAATCCCGGCTGGTCCTGGCCACCCGGGCCACCTCGGCGGCCACGGGCGAGGCCGGGTCGACCTGGGCCTCGACGAAGGGATTGGTCATGCAGCCGCCCAGCAGGACGCCTGCCCCGCAGGCAGCCCCGAGCGTCACGGGGAGCCGCCTGGCGCGGCGGACGTTTCCAAAAAGCGGGCGCGGCGCATTCATCTAGGTCACGCTCTTATGCGATGATCGCGCGGGGCGGAAGTCCGTGAGAGACTTTCCGCCCAGGGAGATGCGGCCCATGAGCGAGAAGACGATGGCCAAGGCGCGCAAGGGTAAGGCGAAGACGCCTGCGCCCGAAACGCCGCCCCGCCCGCCGGCCGCGGATGCTGCGCCCTCGCCCACGACCGACCCATCCGACACGCCCGCTGGGGCCGCCGCGGGTGCGGCCCCGTTCGCCCAGTTCACGGAGGAGCAGCGGGCCCAGATCGAGCGGCTGTCGGCCAATCTCGCCCGGGCCGCCCTCACCGCCCAGGGAGCCATCGCCGAGATGGCCCTGCGCCAGGCCGACCGCCCGGCCGCCCTCTCGCCCGATCCCTTCCATGTGACCCCCGCCCTCACCCAGGTCATGGGCCGCCTCGCCGCCCAGCCCGACCGGCTGATGCGGGCCCAGGCCGACCTCTTCAGCCGCTACCTCGACCTCTGGCAGTCCGCCGCCCGCCGCGTCGCCGGCGAGCCCGTGGAGCCCGTGGTCAAGCCGGCCCAGGGCGACAAGCGCTTCACCGACCCCGACTGGTCCGAGAACCCCGTCTTCGACATCATCAAGCAGTCCTACCTGCTCACCTCCAACTGGCTGAACGACCTGGTGGCCGAGGTGGACGGGGTCGATCCGGTGGAAAAGCGTCGGGTCGAGTTCTTCATGAAGATGCTCACCGACGCCTTTTCTCCGTCGAACTTCCTGGCCTCGAACCCGGCGGCCCTGAAGGAGCTGATGGCCTCGAGCGGCGAGAGCCTGGTCAAGGGCATGGAGAACTTCGCCGCCGACCTGCAGCGCGGCGGCGGCCAGCTGGCCATCGCCCAGACCGATTACGACCGCTTCCGCATCGGCGAGAACGTCGCCACCGCCCCGGGCAAGGTGGTCTTCCGCAACGAGATCATCGAGCTGATCCAGTACGCGCCCACGACCGAGGAGGTGCATCAGGTCCCGCTGGTGATCTTCCCGCCCTGGATCAACAAGTTCTACATCCTCGACCTGCGCCCCGAGAACTCGATGATCCGCTGGCTCACCGACCAGGGGATCACCGTCTTCGTCGCCTCCTGGGTCAATCCCACGCCCGAGCTCTCGGCCAAGACCTTCGAGGACTACATGCGCCAGGGCGTCTACGAGGGGACGGCCGCGGCCATCCAGCAGTGCGGCGTCCCGCAGGTGAACGCCGTGGGCTACTGCATCGGCGGCACCCTGCTCTCGGCCGCCCTCGCCCACATGGCCGCCAAGGGCGTGCAGCCGGTGGGCGCAGCCACCTTCTTCGCCGCCCAGCAGGACTTCTCCGAGGCCGGCGACCTGCTGCTGTTCACCAACGAGGAGTGGCTGAAGACCCTCGAGCAGAAGATGGACGAAGGCGGTGGCGTCCTCTCAGGCCAGGCCATGGCCGACACCTTCAACGCCCTGCGCGCCAACGACCTCATCTGGTCGTTCTTCGTGAACAACTATCTGCTCGGGCGCGAGCCCAAGCCCTTCGACCTGCTGTTCTGGAACTCGGACCAGACGCGGATGCCGAAGACGCTGCACCTGTTCTACCTGCGGCGCTTCTATGGCGAGAACGCCCTGGCCCGGGGCGAGCTGGAACTCGACGGGGTGAAGCTGAACCTCGCCGACGTGAAGATCCCGGTGTACGTCCAGTCCTCCCGCGACGACCACATCGCTCCCGCCCGCTCGGTCTACAAGGGCGCGCGGCTGTTCGGCGGCCCGGTCACCTTCACCCTGGCGGGCTCCGGCCACATCGCAGGCGTGATCAACGCCCCGTCCGCCGGCAAGTACCAGCACTGGACCTTCGACGGCCTGCCCGAAACCCTGGAGGCCTGGCAGGCCGAGGCCGCCGAGACGCCCGGCTCCTGGTGGCCGCACTGGATCGCCTGGCTGAAGGACAAATCCGGCCCTATGGTCCCGGCCCGCGACCCCGCCCAGGGCAAGCTCCCGCCGCTGGCCGAGGCCCCCGGCGAATATGTGAAGGTCAAGAGCTAGGCCCTCCGCCCCGGCATCTGAGACCGCGCTGTGTTACGTTACTAACGTTTAATACACGCTACCTTGCGTCGCCAAGTACCTGGCCGTACACCGGACTCCGGAAAGGAGCTCCGCCGTGCCGGAAGCCATCGAGATCCAGCTGAAGAAAGGGGCGCTTGAACTCTGCGTTCTCGCCCTCCTCCACAGCCAGGACAGCTACGCCTACGAGATCGCCAGCCGCCTCTCCGACCTGATCGGCATGGGCGAAGGCACCATCTATCCCCTGATGCGCCGCCTGCAGGCCGACGGCCTCGTCGAGACCTATCTCGTCGAGAGCTCCGCCGGTCCGCCGCGCAAGTACTACCGGCTCACCGAGGCCGGGAAGCGCAGCTTCACCACCCAGAAGGACGCCTGGAGCTCGTTCTCCGGCGCCGTGAACGAGATCGTGTTTGGAGGGGCCAAATGACACGCCAGGCTTTCATGGCCCGGTTGCGGGAAGGCCTGCGCGGCCTGCCGCCGCAGACCGTCGCCGAGATCGTCGCCGACTATGAGGCGCACTTCACCGAGGGCGAGGCCGCCGGCCGCAGCGAGGCCGACGTCGCCGCCGCCCTGGGCAACCCCGACCGCCTGGCCCGCGAGCTGCGGGCGGAGGCCCAGCTGAACCGCTGGCGGGAGGAGCGCAGCCCCTCGTCGGCCGCCGCGGCGATCTTCGCCATTCTCGGCCTGGGGGCGATCGACATCCTGATCCTGCTGCCCATCCTGATGGGCGTGGCGGGAGCCCTGTTCGGCCTCTTCATCGCGGTCATCGCGGTGTTCTTCGCCGGCGGCTTCCTGTTCGCCGCCGCCCCCTTCGTCGCCCCGCCGGGCGGCACGGTGGCGGGCGTCCTCGCGGGCATCGGCCTGATGGCCGGCGCCACCTCGGGCGGGGCGATCCTGACCCTCATCAGCATCGGCCTCATCAACGCCCTGGTCTGGTACGGCCGCCTGCACTACCGGCTGCTCAAGCCGGCCCTGGAACCTCAAGGCTAAGGGAGTTCGCGCCATGATCCGCAACCTCGTCGTGATCGCCGTGGCAGGCTTCGTGCTCTGCCTGGGCGCCCTCGCCGCCGCCTTCGCCATCGGCGGGCCGGACGCCATCGCCCGCGGCGGCTGGCATTGGGCCGGCGTCTGGGACAGCCATGACTGGGAGGCCGACTGGGATCGGGACTGGGACGCGGCCCCGGCCGGACCCTCTGCCACCCGCACCCTCGACTGGGACGGCAGCGACCGCCTGAGCCTGCGGTTCCCCGCCGAGGTGGTCTACACCCAGGCCGCCGACGGCCCCGGCAAGGTGGTCGTCACCGGCCCGCAGCGCCTGCTGAACCGGCTGGAGATCGATGACGGCCGCCTCCGGGTCCGGCGCGGCGGCGCCTGGCGCGGCGGCAAGGTCCGCGTCGAGGTCACCGCCCCCAACATCAGCCGTTTCCATCTGTCGGGCGCCAATCGGCTGGTGATCGAGAACTACGACCAGCCCAGCCTGTCGGTGGACGTCTCCGGCGCCTCGCACGTCGTCGCCCGGGGCCGCACCGACGAGCTCGACCTCGACATCTCCGGCGCCGGGGAAGCCGACATGTCCGGCCTCGCCACCCGCGACGCCGAGGTGGAGATCTCGGGCGCCGGCGAAGCCGCCGTGGCCCCCACCGGCCGCGCCAGGCTGGAAATCTCGGGCATGGGCGAGATCACCCTCGTCACCGAACCGGCCGAGCTGCAGACCGACATCTCGGGCGCGGGGCGCGTGAACCGCAAGAGCGGCGCCCCGGCGCCCGCCCCGGCTCCAGCCTCGGCGAAGACCCGCGCCTGACCGCTTCGTAGGGCCCGCCTCCCAAGCCGGCCGCGATCCACTCGGACCCGCTCCTCGCGGGTCCGCTCCTTTTTTCTGGGCGTCAGGCCGGGATGAAGCGCAACGCTGCGCCGTTGTTGCAGTAGCGCAGGCCCGTGGGCCTGGGGCCGTCCTCGAACACATGCCCCTGGTGCCCCAGGCACTGGGCGCAGTGGTACTCGGTGCGGGGCACGCCGATCTTGAAGTCGGTCTTGGTCCCCACGGCGCCCGGAATCACCCGGAAGAAGCTGGGCCAGCCCGTGCCGCTCTCGAACTTCCACCCCGACCTGAACAGCGCCAGGCCGCACCCGGCGCAGGCATAGGCGCCCTTGCGCTTCTCGCGGTTCAGCGGGCTGGTCCCGGCCCGCTCCGTCGCCTCGTGCCGCAGCACCTGGTAGGCCAGCGGCGAGAGCCGCTGCTTCCACTGGGCGTCGGTGATCCTGCGGAACGGCGAGTTCGCATACTTGTCGGCGGCCAGGGCTGAGCCCGACAGGCCCGACAGTGCGATCGCGGACGCGCCCAGCAGGAAGGCGCGGCGTTCGATGGGCGTTTCCATGGGCCTAAGGTGGCGCCGAACGCCGGTCTGACAAGGGCGTGCGGCGCAAGCCGCGGCGGCTTAGAGTCCCGCCGCCTCGTCCAGGCCCAGCATCAGATTGAGGTTCTGCACGGCGGCGCCCGAGGCGCCCTTGCCCAGATTGTCCAGCTGGGCGAGCAGCCGCGCCTGGCCGGCCTCGGCGTTGCCGAACACGAACAGCCGCATCCGGTTGGTGCCGTTCAGGGCCTCGGGGTCGAGCGTGCGGACATAGCCCGCCGCCCCAGCCCGGGTCTTCTGCAGCTCGGCGCATTCGGCGGCGCTGGCCACCTCGACGAAACGTTCGCCGGCGTAGTGGGTGTCCAGGGCGGCGAGCAGATCAGCCGGCGCCGGCTTGCCCGGCAGCGCCCAGAGCTGCAGCGGCACCTCCACCAGCATCCCTTGCGCATACCGGCCGACGGCCGGGGCGAACACCGGCGGATGGGCGATGCCCGTATAGGCCCGCATCTCGGCCAGATGCTTGTGGGCCAGGGGCAGGCCGTAGGGCCGGAAGGCGTCGTTCGTGCCCTCGGGCGCCGGGCCCTCGAATTCCGCGATCAGCCCCTTGCCGCCGCCCGAGTAGCCCGAGATGGCGTTCACGGTGAGCGGGAAGTCGGCCGGGATCAGACCGGCGTCCACCAGGGGCCGCACCAAGGCGATGAAGCCGGTGGGATAGCAGCCGGGGTTGGCCACCCGGGTCGAGGCCCGGATCGCCTCGCGCTGGCCCTTGTGCAGTTCGGCGAAGCCATAGGCCCAGCCCTCGGCCACCCGGTGGGCGGTGGAGGCGTCCACCACCTTCACCGCGGGATTGGTGATCAGCGATACGGCCTCGCGGGCGGCGTCGTCCGGCAGGCACAGCACCACGGCGTCGGCGGCGTTCAGCAGCTCGGCCCGCGCCGCCGCGTCCTTCCGCAGGGCGGGATCGATCGACAGGATCTCGATGTCGCTGCGGGCTTCCAGCCGCTCGCGGATCTGCAGTCCCGTGGTGCCGGCTTCGCCGTCGATGAAGACCGTGTGGGCCATCTACGCTGTCCTGGACAAGAGAAAGGGCGCTCCGGTTGCCCGAAGCGCCCCTTTGCAAACGCGAGTACTCGCGCGCGGTTAGCGCTTCGAGAACTGGAAGCTGCGGCGGGCCTTGGCCTTGCCGTACTTCTTCCGCTCGACGACGCGCGGGTCGCGGGTCAGGAAGCCGTGCGGCTTCAGCACCGAGCGCAGGCCCGGCTCGTAGTAGGTCAGCGCCTTGGCGATGCCGTGACGGACGGCGCCCGCCTGGCCCGACAGGCCCGAGCCCTGGACGGTGACGACGACGTCGAACTGGCCGAGGCGGTCGGCGACCTGCAGCGGCTGGGCGATCATCATGCGCAGGACCGGACGGGCGAAGTAGACCTCTTGGTCACGGCCGTTGATGGTGATCTGGCCCTTGCCCGGCTTGATCCAGACGCGGGCGACCGCGTTCTTCCGCTTGCCGGTGGCGTAGGCGCGGCCCTGGGCGTCGATCTTCGGCTCGCGGACCACCTCTTCGACGGCTTGCGTGCCCAGGCCCTTCAGGGCGTCGAAGCCGGTGGCTTCTTGGGTGTTGGCTTCGCTCATTACGCGCTCCGCACGTTCTTGGCGTTCAGCTCGGCGAACGCGATGGTCTCGGGGTTCTGGGCCGCGTGCGGGTGCTCGGCGCCCGCGTAGATGCGCAGGTGCGTCATCTGCTTGCGAGCCAGCGGGCTTTCCTTCGGCAGCATGCGCTCGACGGCCTTGGCGAGCACGCGCTCGGGATACTTGCCCTCGAGGATCTGGCCGGCGGTGCGTTGCTTCACGCCGCCCGGGTGGCCGGTGTGCCAGTAGAAGATCTTGTCCGAGAGCTTCTTGCCCGTGAACTTCACCTTGTCGGCGTTCACGACGACCACGTAGTCGCCGCAGTCCACGTGGGGGGTATAGTCGGGCCGATGCTTGCCGCGAAGACGCATGGCGATGAACGAAGCCAGGCGGCCGACCACGGCGTCCTTGGCGTCGACCACGATCCACTTCTTCTCGACCTCGGCGGGCTTCAGCGAAGCCGTCGTAGCCTTCAACATGGTTCAATCCGTCAGAATGGTGCGGAGGCGCGAACGTGCGCCCCCGACGTGAGGCGGGGCATATGCCGCCCCCGCCCCCGCTTGTCAACGCCGTTTTGCGCGGCGGATTTCTAGAAACCCCAGATAAATCCGCGACTTATCATATGCGGTAATATCATACCTCGACTTTCTGCACCTCAGACCCGCCGCGTGCGCCAGGCGAAGGCCGTCGCCAGCCCCAGGACCAGGGCCGCCACGAGCTGGTGCGCGATGGAGAAGCCCAGCGGCGCGCGCATCATCAGCGTCGCCACCCCCAGCAGCGCCTGGCCGATCACCGCCCAGGTCAGGGCCGCGCCCAACAGCTTGGTCTCCTGGTGCAGATAGTTGGACCGCCAGGCGGCCAGGCCCATGGCGATGGCCACGCCGGTCACCAGATAGGCCATCAGCCGGTGATGCAGCTGCACCGCGCCCTGGCTGTGGGCCAGGGTCTGCCAGAGCCCGTCGCCCAGATAGTCCTCGGGGATCAGCCGCCCGCCCATCAGCGGGAAGTCGTTGTAGACGAGGCCCGCGTGGTTGCCGGCCACCAGGGCGCCCAGCAGGATCTGCACATAGATCAGCCCCAGCAGGATCGCCGCGCGCCGCCCCCACGGGCTGGGCAAGGTCTGGCGCGCCCCGCCCGCCCAGGAATCCAGCGCCGTCCAGACCAGCAGTCCCAGGAGGGCGAACGCGAGGCCCAGGTGGACCATCAGCCGCTCAGGGGCCACCGTCACCCGCTCGGAGAGGCCGCTGGCCACCATCCACCAGCCCACCAGCCCCTGCAGCGCGCCCAGGGCGAAGATGCCCACCAGCCGCCCGGTCAGCCGCCGCGGGATCTCCCGGCGGATGGCGAACCAGATGAAGGGCACGAAGAACACGAGGCCGGTCATCCGCCCCAGGAACCGGTGCCCCCACTCCCACCAGTAGATGCCCTTGAACTCGCCCAGGCTCATGCCCCGGTTCACCTGCTGGTACTGCGGGATCTCCTGGTACTTGGCGAACTCGATCTGCCAGGCCGCCTCGCTCATGGGCGGGATCGCGCCGGTGACCGGCCGCCATTCGGTGATCGACAGGCCCGAGCCGGTCAGACGCGTGGCGCCGCCCACGACCACCATGGCCAGGACGAACGCCGCCACCAGGAGCAGCCACACGGCGACGGGCTTGGAACGGTCGGAACGCAGGAATGAAGTCATGGGTACGCGGGGTTGGCGCCGCTTGAGGGCCGAACTTTGGCCGTCTCTTTATCGGTCTTGGGCCGGAAGCGCGACCCCGCTATAGCCGGAGGCCATGTCCGCCCGCCTCCGCAAGCTCATCGGCCTTTTCGGAATCCTCGGGTTCCTGATGCTCTATTGCTGGGCGGTGGCCAGCCTCGGCGCCTTCGTGCCCGAGCATTGGGCGGCTCAGCTCGCCTACTACGGGCTGGCCGGGGTGCTGTGGGGCGTGCCGATCCTGCCGCTGATCACCTGGATGAACCGCGGACGTTGATTTCCCGCGATTTCGGGATTGCCGCCCGCGGGCGAGCCTGCCTATAAGGCCCGCCTCGCCGACCGGCCGCGGAGCGTAGCGCAGCCTGGTAGCGCACTTGACTGGGGGTCAAGGGGTCGTGGGTTCGAATCCCGCCGCTCCGACCATCGGCCGGCGGCGAGTATTTCCCTTCAGGACTGAAGCAGGTCGTCGAGACGCCGCTTGGCCGTCTCGAGGTCGCGCAGCGCCGCCAGCAGGGCCTCGGTCGAACCGGCCCCCGCGGCGGCCGACTCGCCGGCGATAGCGGGCGCTGAGACCGATTCCATGAGCGGCGCGCCCTCGCCCGCCGCGATCAGGCGCTTCAGGCCCTGTTCGCGGTGCAGTTTCTGCACGCCCTTGATGGTGTAGCCCTCTTCGTGCAGCAGCCGGCGCACGCCGCGCAGCACGGCGATGTCGGAGGGCCGGTAGAATCGGCGCCCGCCCGCCCGCTTCATGGGGCGAATGAAGGCGAACTTGGTCTCCCAGAATCGCAGGACGTGCTGGGGCACGTTGAGCTCGACCGCCGCCTCGGAGATCGTGCGGAACGCGTCAGGCCCCTTGGCCACCGCCTAAGGCGTCCTCACCGCGACAGGGCCCGGTCGACCCGCGCCTTCATCACCTGCGAAGCGCGGAAGCCGATCACGCGGCGGGGTTCGATGGCGGCGGGCTCGCCGGTCTTGGGATTGCGGCCCATCCGGGCGCGCTTGGAGCGAACCTGGAACACGCCGAAGCCGGACAGCTTCACCTGCTCGCCCCGCTCCAGGGCCTGGCACATCAGCTCGAGCACCCGCTCGACCAGCTCGCTGCAATCCTGGCGGGTGAGGCCCACCTGTTCATGCACGGCCTCGCAGAGGTCCGCCCGGGTGACTGTCGCCCCCTTCATCCGCACGCTGGCCCCTGCCGAGACATCGTTCATGGACCTTGATTGTCCCATCGGCTCAAAGACTTCAAGTCGCCCGTTCGGGCCTTGGTTAAGGCGCCTAGAAGCGCAGCACGCAGGCCCCCCAGGTCAGACCGCCGCCCATGGCTTCGAGCAGCAGCAGCTGGCCGGGCTTGATTCGGCCGTCCTGCACGCCCTGGTCGAGCGCCAGCGGGATCGAGGCCGCCGAAGTGTTGGCGTGCTCGGCCACCGTGGAGATCACCTTGTTCTCGTCGATGCCCAGGCGCTTGGCGACGCCCTCCAGGATGCGCTGGTTGGCCTGGTGCGGGATGAACCAGTCCACGGACGAGACCTCGACCCCGGCGTCGGCGGCCGCAGCGGTCACCGCCTCCGAGATGTTCACCACGGCGTGGCGGAACACCTGGTTGCCCTGCATCCGCAGATAGCCCGTGGTGCGGGTGGTCGAGACGCCGCCGTCCACATACAGCAGGTCCTGCTTGGTCCCGTCGGCGCGCAGGGCGAAGCCCAGGAGGCCGCGATCGTCCGTGGTCCCCTCGCCTTCCTGCGGCTCCAGCACGACCGCCCCGGCCCCGTCGCCGAACAGCACGCAGGTGCCGCGGTCGGTCCAGTCCATCAGCCGGGTCATGCATTCGGCGCCGATCACCAGGGCGCACTTGGCGCGGCCCCGGGCCACGAAGCCGTCGGCCGTCGACAGGGCATAGACGAAGCCCGAGCACACCGCCTGCACGTCGAAGGCGATGCCCACCGGCGCGCCCAGCTTGCGCTGGACGATGGTGGCCGTGGCCGGGAAGGTCAGGTCGGGCGTGGTGGTGGCCACGATGATGAGGTCGACGTCCTCGGCCGTGCGGCCCGCGGCGGCCAGGGCGCGCTTCGCCGCCTCCACCGCCAGATCCGAGACCGCCTGGTCATCAGACGCCTTGCGGCGCTGGCGGATGCCGGTCCGTTCGCGGATCCATTCGTCGGAGGTGTCGACGATCTTGGCGAGGTCGTCGTTGGTGACGACGCCTTCGGGGAGATAGCCCCCCACCCCGGTCACGACGCTACGCACGACTTTGGACACTCTAGGCGGCTCCGTCCGCAGGGGCCGCGATTGAGAGCGCGGCGGGAAGGCGCCTCATATTCCGTTCGATCTCCGAGGCAAACCCGCTTTGCGCCAGATCGGCGGCCGCGCGGATGGCCTTGGCGAACTCACGGTCGCCAGCGCCGCCGTGGCATTTCAGGACGAGGCCGTTGAGCCCCAGCAGCGGCGCCGTCGGCGGGGGATTGATCCGGTCCCGGAAGCGCAGCAGCGAGGGCCGCGCCAGCAAGGCGCCCAGGGTCGAGAGCGGCCCGGCGGTCAGGGCGGCCTTCAGCTCGCCGTACATGAACCGGGCGGCGCCCTCCATGGACTTCAGGGCCACGTTGCCGGTGAAGCCGTCGGTGACGATCACGTCCACCGTGCCCTTGGTGATGTCGTCGCCCTCGACGAAGCCGCGGTAGTCGAGCTCGAGCCCGGCCTCGCGCAGCAGGCGGTTGGCCTCGCGGACCTCCTCGTGGCCCTTCATCTCCTCCGAGCCCACGTTCAGGAGGCCGACGGTGGGCCGGACCACCCCATGGGCGGCGCGATGATAGGCCTCGCCCATGATGGCGAACTCCACCAGGCGCTGGGCGTCGCAGTCCACATTGGCGCCCACGTCGAGGAAGGTGCTGACGCCGCGGGCGTGCGGCACCGAGGCCACCAGGGCCGGCCGCTCCAGGTCGGCGCTCATCCGCAGGATCAGCTTGGAGATGGCCATCAGGGCGCCGGTGTTGCCGGCCGAGACCGCCACCGTGGCGTCCCCGGACCGAAGCGCCTCCACGGCGTTCCACATGGAGGTGCCCTTGCCCCGGCGCAGGGCCTGGGCGGGCTTCTCGTCCATGCCGATGACGCGCTCGGCGTGCCGAATTTCGCTGCGTTCGGCCAGGCCCGCGCACTTGGCCACCTCGGCCTTCACCTGCGCCGCGTCCCCGTGCAGCAGGCAGCGCACATGGGGCGGCAGCGTCTTCAGGGCGCTGGCCGCGGCCGGGACGACCACGGACGGCCCATGATCCCCGCCCATGGCGTCGATCGAAATCACCAGCGATTGGGTCAAGTCGGCGCTTTCGTCCTTCGGCGGCCTTCAGCCGGAATCATGCCGACCATACGCGCCGGTTTCCGTTCTGAAAACCGGGGCCTAGTCCTTCCGCTCCTGCAGCTTCTTGAGAACCGCGAAGGGCGATTCCTCTTCCTGCGGCGGCTGATAATCGAAGGTCGCCCCCGGCTTGCGCGGGAACGGATCGAGCTCCAGGGCCAGATGCTCGATCACATAGTCGGCCACGTCCACCGTCTCGCCGGCCAGCACGTCGGGGGGATCGTCCGCCTCGAGGTCCAGGTCCATCTCGCCCTGGGGTTCGGCCGGGGCGTGCGGACTGCCCGCCGGCACCACCCGGGCGAAGATCTCCCCGCGCACCGGGGCCTCGAACGGATCAAGGGTCACGCCACAGACGTACTCCACCACGGCGTCGAAGCGGCCCGAAAGCTCCGCCCCGTCCAGCCACGGCTTCACCGTCACCTCGGCGGTCAGCTTCGGCGCCCGGCGCAGGCCCAGGCGCTTGGCCACCGCCGCCCGCTCGGCCTCGTCCGGTGCGAGCGACAGGCGCACAGGCCCCTGGTTCAGCTCGTGCAGCTTGAGGAGCTTTTCCCAGCCGTCGCTCACGCCGCCCTCCAGTCCACCTGGCCCTGCAGCAGGGCCTCCAGCGGGTTGCGGGCCAGGGATTCGCGTACGGCCAGCACATAGTCGCCCAGGTCGCGGGAGCGGTCCTCGACCCCGGCATAGACCGTCCGGCCCATCACCGCCTCGAGCGGCGCCCGGTCGGGAAGCTGGTCCAGGGCGGCCTGATAGTTCTTGCCGCGGCCGTAGAAGGCCTCGCCCAGCTTCCGCATCTTCTTGCCGACCACCATGTCGCCCACGCCCAGCTCGCGCAGGGCGTCGTCCAGCCCCTTCACATAGGCGTCGAACAGGGCCTGGGAGACGTCGGCCGCCGCCTGCCCCTGCCCGCGCAGCCGCTCTAGCAGCAGCACCACATGCAGACTGTAGATCTCGAAACGGCCCTCGACGGTGTCGGGCGCGCCGAGGTCCAGATAGAGCGCCGGCGTGCGCGCCTGCTCCACCACCCGCGCGTAGAGGGCGCGGCCGGCGGTGACGGCCGGCTTGGGCTTGAACAGGCTCTTCAGCATGGGTCGGCCTCGATTTCGCCAACAGCGGCGGCTAAAGGCGGCATTGAACTAAGGGGCTGCCAGCGATAGGTCAAAGCCTCTTGCCTTTCAGGTGATTGGAAACCCGACCGAATGTTCCGCGCCGCCGCTCCCGCCGTCCTCGCCGTCGGCCTCCTCGCGGGCCTCGGCCTCGCCGCCTGCTCGCCGATCACCACCTATTCCGGCTTCCAGGCCATCGATTCCAATCCCAAGGACGTCCAGGTGGGGACCGACACCAAGTCGACCGTCCGCGCCAAGCTGGGGTCGCCCTCGGCGCAGTCGACCTTCGATCCCAACGTCTGGTTCTATGTGAACCAGGTGAAGCAGCGGGTGGCCTTCCGCAAGCCGCAGGTCACCGCCCGGAACGTCACCGCCATCGAGTTCGACAAGGAGACCGAGACGGTCGCCTCGGTGAACAATTACACCCTCAAGGACGGCAAGGTGATCGCCTACAACGGCCGCGAGACGCCGACCCGCGGCCGCGAGATGACCGTGCTGGAACAGCTCCTGGGCTCGGTGGGCCGTTCCGCCATGCTCCCGAGCGACGACGAGGGCGTGCCCGGCTCGCGTCCGGGCGACCGCCGCTAGGCCGGCTCTTCCCTCAGCATCGCCAAACGAAAAACGCCCCGGAGATCACTCTCCGGGGCGTCGTCGTTTCAGGACCGTCCGATCAGGCCGTGTGGGCCAGGACCGCCAGCAGCAGCAGCGCCACGATGTTGGTGATCTTGATCATCGGGTTCACCGCCGGGCCGGCGGTGTCCTTGTAGGGGTCGCCGACGGTGTCGCCGGTGACGGCCGCCTTGTGGGCGTCGGACCCCTTGCCGCCGTAGTGCCCCTCCTCGATCAGCTTCTTGGCGTTATCCCACGCGCCGCCGCCGCTGGTCATGGAGATCGCCACGAACAGGCCCGTGACGATCACCCCCATCAGCATGGCGCCCAGGGCCGCAAAGGCGTCGGTGTTCCCGGCGATGGCCCGGATCACGAAGAACAGCAGCACCGGCGAGACCACGGGCAGCAGGCTCGGCACGATCATCTCGCGGATCGCCGAGCGGGTCAGGATGTCCACGGCGCGGCCGTACTCCGGCTTCACCTCCCCGGTCATGATCCCGGGGTTCTCCTTGAACTGCCGGCGCACCTCGGCCACGACCGACTCGGCCGCCCGGCCCACGGCGGTCATCGACAGGCCGCCGAACAGGAAGGGCAGCAGGCCGCCGAACAGCAGGCCCACCACCACGTAGGGGTTCGACAGGTCGAAGGCGACCGCCCCCAGCCCGTCGAAGAATGAGCCCGGCGTGGCGTTGGCCGAGAAGAACTTCAGGTCCTCGGTATAGGCGGCGAACAGCACCAGGGCCCCCAGGCCCGCCGAGCCGATGGCGTAGCCCTTGGTGACGGCCTTGGTGGTGTTGCCCACTGCGTCCAGGGCGTCGGTGGACACCCGCACCTCGGGCGGCAGGCCCGCCATCTCGGCGATGCCGCCGGCGTTGTCGGTCACCGGCCCGAAGGCGTCCAGGGCGACGATCACCCCCGCCAGCGACAGCATGGCCGTGGTGGCGATGGCGATGCCGAACAGGCCCGCGAGATTGTAGGTGACGAGGATGCCGATGATGATCACCAGCGCCGGCAGGGCCGTGGCCTCCAGCGACATGGCCAGGCCCTGGATCACATTGGTGCCGTGGCCAGAGACCGAGGCCTTGGCCACCGACTTCACCGGCCGGAAGCCCGTGCCCGTGTAGTACTCGGTGATCACCACGATGGCCGCCGTGACCAGCAGGCCGACGACGCCGCACCAGAACAGCTCCATGGCCCCGAAGCTGACCGCGCCCGCCGTGACGGGAGCCGGAACCAGCTGGTTGATGACCAGGTAGAGCGCCACGACCGACGTCAGGCCGGTGACGATGAGGCCCTGGTAGAGGGCGCCCATGATGTTCTGCTTCTTGCCCAGGCGGACGAAGAAGGTGCCAAGGATCGAGGTCAGGATGCAGACGCCGCAGATGGCCAGCGGCAACAGCATCATGTCCAACTCCACGCCCGAGCCGCGGAAGAAGATGGCGGCCAGCACCATGGTCGCCACGGTCGTCACCGCATAGGTCTCGAACAGGTCGGCGGCCATGCCGGCGCAATCGCCGACGTTGTCGCCCACATTGTCGGCGATGGTGGCGGCGTTGCGCGGGTCATCCTCGGGGATGCCGGCCTCCACCTTGCCCACCATGTCGCCGCCCACGTCGGCGCCCTTGGTGAAGATGCCCCCGCCCAGGCGGGCGAAGATCGAGATCAGCGAGGCGCCGAAGCCCAGGGCCACCAGGCTGTCCACCACCACGCGGCTGGTGGGCTCATAGCCGAGGCCGTGGACCAGCAGGGCGAAATAGACCGACACGCCCAGGAGGGCGAAGCCGGCCACCAGCATCCCGGTCACCGCGCCCGAGCGGAAGGCCATGGACAGGCCCTTGGCCAAGCCCTCGGAGGCGGCCTGGGCGGTGCGCACATTGGCCCGCACCGAGATCAGCATCCCGGCGAAGCCCGCCAGGCCCGAGAGCACGGCGCCGACGGCGAAGCCCACGGCGGCCTGCCAGCCCAGCAGGAAGAAGGCGGCCACCAGGATCACTGCGCCCACGATGGCGATGGTGGTGTATTGGCGGTTCAGATAGGCCTGCGCCCCCTCCTGGATGGCGGCGGCGATCTCCTGCATCCGCGCGTTGCCGGGCGAGGCCCGCAACAGCGACCCCGTCTGGACGGCGCCGTACAGCACCGCCAGCAAGCCGGCGAGGATCACCAGCGTAAGCGTAAGACTCATGTTGTGCGCACCCCTTTGCGATCTGCGCGCAGGAGCGCCGGCGGCCCACCGGGCGGTCGGCGTGCTCCCAGCCCTTGTTCGTTTCCCCAGTTGACCGGCGGCTCTGACGGCCCCGGCGGGCGGAACCGTACTCAGGTTTTTCGAAAGGGCGCAACCGGCGCGAACAGCGTCCGCCGAACGCCATCATCCCTTCGCGCCGGCGCGGGGATCAGGCCTTGGGGGCGGCCACCCGGCGTTGCGGCTGCTGGGCGGTGACGGCGACCGACTTGATCTGGCCCGGTCCGGTGATGGCCTCCGCCTCGCGCTTCAGGGTCGCTGCGAGTTTGGCGGTGTCGATCTTGCTGTAGTCCGTGGCCAGGGTGAACGGGGTCCGGTGGCCGGCCCGCACCAGGGCGTCGCGCAGCTGCGGCTCCTTGAGCCGGACCCGGCTGGGCAGCGCCGAGGGGGTCAGGTTGATGCGCACATGGACGAAGACATAGTTCACCAGCCGGCCATCCACGACGATCGGCAGGGCCACGGGCAGCAGGTCCACGAACTGCCCGGCGTCCTTCGGCGGCCCCTCGCGGTCAGCCGCCAGCGCCCCAGCGGGCGCCCCAGCGGGTGCCCCGGCGAGCGCCAGGGCGAGGCAGGCTGCGGCGATGACGCGGCGGCGGTTCATGACCCGATCCTGCCCCGGATTCGGTTGCATTATCCTTTCGTGCTCGCGCGCCGATGGCCGCACCCGGCGAACGGTGATATTCTTCCGGCCATATAAGACGTTGGGAGGAAAACCGGAGCCATGTCTCCGACCAGACGCCAGGCCGCCCTCGGCCTCATGACCGCTGGCGCTGCTTCCTTGTCCATCAGCCGGGCCTTCGCCCAGGAGATCCCCGGCCCCGCCGCCCTGCCTGCCGAGCCGCACGAAGAGGACGAGATCCTCGAGGCGGGCGGCGACAGCTTCACCCACATGATGGCGCCCGTCCTGATCAACGGCCGGGGCCCCTACCAGTTCGTCCTCGACACCGGGGCCAATGTCAGCTGCGTCTCCCACGCCCTGGTGGAGCGGCTCGCCCTCCAGCCCGGCCGTCTACGCCGGGTGCATACGATCGTGGGCGTCCGCGAGCGCCCCAGCGTGGTCATCCAGGAACTGACCGTGGGCAAGCGCGCCCGCCGCGACGTGGAAGCCCCTGCCCTGCCCATCAAGGGCCCGCACATCGACGGCATCCTCGGCGTCGACTGGCTCAAAGGCCAGCGCCTGGTGCTGGACTTCAAGAAGAACGCCATCGAGATCACGGCGTCCAGGTCCGACCATCCCCAGGCCGGCCGCGTGGTGGTGGTCCCGGCCCGCCGCAGGCACGGCCAGCTCACCATCGTCGACGCCGACCTGAACGGCGTGCCGATCAGCGCCATCATCGATTCCGGCGCCCAGGGCACCCTCTGCAACACGCCCCTGCGCGACCTCATCCGCGCCTCCGAGCGCCGTCGCGGCAAGGTGGAGCCGCCGCAGTACATCCGCATGGAGTCCCTGGCCGGCGAGGTGTTCCAGGGCGAGTCGGTCTTCCTGCCCTTCCTGCGCCTGGGCGGCCTGCACCTGGGCAATGTGCCGGTCACCTACGCCGACATGCACGTCTTCAAGATCTGGGACCTCGAGACCCGGCCCGCCCTGGTCATCGGCATGGACCTGCTCACCCAGTTCGAACAGGTCGCCCTGGACTTCGGCCGCTCGGCCGTCCGGTTCGAGTTCGTCTGATCGCGCCGCGCGGCCTAGCCGTGCCGCCAGCCGCCGGTCCCGACGTCCACCTCGCGGCCCTGCGCCAGGACGGTGACGCCGGGCGTCTCCACGACCTCGCCGATCACCGTGAAGCCCGGCGGCTTCCGCAGGGCGGCGGGCATGGTGCAGACCACCTCATAGTCGTCGCCGCCGGTGGCCAGCCGCACCAGGGCCGCCGCCACGTCCGGCTGCTGCTCCAGCCAGCTCGCCGCCGCCCGCGACAGCGGCAGGGCGTCCAGGTCGATGCGCACGCCGACGCCGCTCGCCTCGGCGATGTGGGCCGCGTCGGCCACCAGGCCGTCCGAGACGTCCGCCGCCGCCGTGGCCTTCTCCCGCAGCGCCCGGCGCAGGTCGAGGCGCGGCTCGGGCAGGCGGTACCGATAGACCAGCGTCCCGTCGCCGTCGGCCAGGCGCCCCCTCACGACATCGAGGCCCAGGGTGGCGTCCCCGATCGTCCCGCTCACCAGCAGCCGGTCGCCGGGGCGCGCGCCGGCCCGGCGCACCATCCGCCCCTCCGGCGCCCAGCCGAAGGCGGTCAGGCTGGCTGTGAAGGGGCCCGGCGTCGACACCGTGTCGCCGCCGAGGAGCTTGACCCCGTAATGCTCCAGGTCCGCAGCCAGGCCCTGCACGAACCGCTCACGGTCGCGCGCCGAAAGGCCCTGCGGCCAAGCCACCGCCAGGAGGCAGCCGAACGGCTCGGCCGCCTTGGCCGCCAGGTCGGAAAGATTGGCCCGCACCAGCTTGCGCGCCACCAGGTCCGGGGCCTCGCCCACGGGGAAATGGACGCCCTCCACGATGGCGTCCTTGGTCACCACCAGCTCGTGCCCGGCCCGCGGCGGGATCACCGCCGCATCGTCTTTCAGCTGGAACGCGCCGGGATAGCCGCCGGTGAGCGGCCGGAACAGCCGCGCGATCTCGCCAAACTCGTCGAGACCGCGCTCAGCCGGGCCGGACATCGCGGGCCACGCCGTCCAGCGCCCCGTTCACGAACCCGGGCTCCGGGCCCTCGAAGAAGCTCTTCGTCAGCTCGACATATTCGTCGATCGCCACTTCGGTGGGCACGTCGGGCCGGTGGATCAGCTCGAAGGCCCCGGCCCGCAGGATGGCCCGCACCGTGGCGTCCAGCCGCTCCAGCCGCCAGCCCGAGGCCAGCCGCTTCACGATCGCCGCGTCGATGGCCTTCTGCTGCTGCACCACCCCGCGCACGAGATCGGCGAAGAACGCCTCGTCGGCGCTGGCCAGGGTCTCGCCCTCCACGTCGCGGTCGAAGCGATGATCGCTGAACTCGCGGATCACCGCCTCCACGCCCGCGGAGGTGACCTCCATCTGGTAGAGGGCCTGCACGGCCGCCAGCCGCGCCACCGAACGGGACTGCTTGGCGCTGCTCATCGCTCGCCCGCCGCCAGCTGCTGCTTCAGGGCGATCATGGCCAGGGCCGCGCGGGCCGCGCCGCCGCCCTTGTCGCCCTCGCTGATCCGCGCCCGGGCCCAGGCCTGGTCCTCGTCCTCGGTGGTCAGGATGCCGTTGCCGATGCACAGGCCCCGGCGCACCGTCAGGTCCATGATGCCCCGGGCGCTCTCGTTCGAGACGATCTCGAAGTGATAGGTCTCGCCCCGGATCACGCAGCCCAGGGCCACATAGCCGTCATAGCGCACGCCGCCCGCCTCGGCGGCGTCGGCGGCCATGGCGATGGCGCCGGGGATCTCCAGGGCGCCGGGGACGGTCACCACGTCGAATTCCGCGCCATAGGCCTTCAGCGCATCGCTGGCCCCTTCCAGCAGGGCGTCGGCCAGGTCGTCGTAAAATCGGGCCTCGACGATCAGGAGGCGGAGGTTTTGGTCGCTCATGTCCGCCCCTTTAGGCGGTTTCGCGCCAGCGGGCGAGATATCTGGCGAGCATGTCGATCTCCAGATTCACCCGCGAGCCCGCCTTCAGCTCGCCCAGGGTGGTCACCTCCCAGGTGTGCGGGATCAGATTCACCCCGAAGACGTCGTCCTCCACCTCGTTCACCGTCAGCGACACGCCTTCCACGGCGATGGAGCCCTTCGGCGCGATGTAGCGGTGCAGCGGGCGGGGCACCTTGATCCGCACCCGGTGCGAGCCGCCCTCGGCCGCCACGCTCACCACCTCGCCCACGCCGTCCACATGGCCCGAGACGATATGGCCGCCCAGCTCGTCGCCCACCCGAGCGGCCCGTTCCAGGTTCACCCGCCGCCCCTCGGTCCATTCGTCGAGGGTGGTCTTCGACAGCGTCTCGGCCGAGACCTCCACGGCGAACCAGCCCGGCCCCTTCTCCACCACGGTCAGGCAGCAGCCCGCGTGGGCGATGGACGCGCCGATGTCGACGCCCGCCGTGTCATAGGCGGTCTCGATCTCGAACCGGCGGTCCCGGTCGGTGTCGCGAACGGCCCGGACGCGGCCCACGTCGGTGACGATGCCGGTGAACATTCAGATCCTCTCGTAACGCTCCCACAGGTCGTCGCCGACGACGCTGACCTCGATGCGCCGGAAATGGGGCGCATCCGCCAGGGCCGCAACCGCCAGGGCGCCCACGCCGGGCCGCCCTTCCCCGCCGATCACGAGGGGGGCGCGGAACCACTCCAGGGCGTCCACCAGGCCGCAGCGCAGGAAGCTCGCCGCCACCTGCCCGCCGCCCTCGACGAAAATCCTTGAAAGTCCTTCAACCTCAAGGGCTTGCAGCACGCTTTTCAACTCTGGCCGATCCTCGCCCACAGGCCGGACCGTGATCACCCGCACCCCGGCGGAGACCAGGTCGGGACGCGGTTCGCCCGTCGCCACCACATAGGTCGGGATCTCCCGGGCCGTCCGCGCCAGCCGGCTCGACGGGCTCAGGCGCTGGCGGCTGTCCAGCACCACCCGCGCCGGCTGCGGCCCGGTCCAGTCCGCCAGCCGGACGGTCAGCTCGGGATCGTCGGCCAGGGCGGTCTCCGCCCCCACCAGCACCGCGTCGTGCCGGGCGCGCAGCTGATGCACCGCCCGCCGGGCCGCCTCGCCCGTGATCCAGCGGCTCTCGCCCGCCGCGGTGGCGATGCGGCCGTCCAGGGACGTGGCGAGCTTCAGGGTGACGGGCATGTATCCCCGTTCATGGCCGAGAACCTCGCGGGCGCCAAGCGGGCGCGCCGCGCAAGGCCGTCAGCCTTCGGCGGCCTCGTTCAGGCCTTCCTCGCCGAGGAAGCGGGCGAAGTCCTGGGTCTCGCGGAAGTCGCGGTACACCGAGGCGTAGCGCACATAGGCCACGTCATCGAGCAGCTTGAGCTGCTTCATGACCAGTTCGCCCACGGTCGAGGACGGAATGTCCGTCTCGCCCATGCTCTCGAGCTGGCGGACGATCGTGGAGATCATCCGCTCCACCCGCTCCGGCTCCACCGGACGCTTGCGCAGGGCGATGGACACCGAACGGGCCAGCTTGTCCCGGTCGAACGGCGAACGCCGACCGGAGCGCTTGACGATGGTGAGCTCGCGCAGCTGCACCCGCTCAAAGGTGGTGAAGCGGCCCTCGCACTGGGGGCAGAGCCGCCGCCGACGGATCGCCGCCCCGTCTTCCGACGGGCGGCTGTCCTTCACCTGGGTCTCATCGTGGCCACAAAACGGGCAGCGCATATCTAGCCCTCTTCCCGGCCACTAAACGCTATTAGCAGTAGATGGGGAAGCGCTTCGTCAGCGCCAGCACCTCGCCGCGGACCTTCTGCTCCACGGCCGAGGAGTCCTCGCCGGTGGCCACGGCGTCCAGCACCTCGCCGATCCAGCGGCCGATCTGACGGAACTCCTCGGGGCCGAAGCCGCGGGTGGTGCCGGCCGGCGAGCCGACGCGCAGGCCCGAGGTCTGCATCGGCGGCAGCGGGTCGCCCGGGATCGAGTTCTTGTTGGTGGTGATGCCGGCCCGCTCCAGGGCCACTTCCGCGGCCGCGCCGCTGACGTTCTTCGGCGTCAGGTCGACCAGCATCAGGTGGCTGTCGGTACCGTTGGAGACGATCTTGAAGCCCACGCCCTGCAGGCTGTCGGCCAGGGCCCGAGCGTTCTCGATCACCCGCTTCGCATAGGTCTTGAACTCCGGCTGCAGGGCCTCGCCGAAGGCCACCGCCTTGGCGGCGATCACATGCATCAGCGGGCCGCCCTGCAGGCCGGGGAAGACGGCGCTGTTGATCTTGCTCGCCAGCTTCTTGTCATTGGTGAGGATCATGCCGCCGCGCGGGCCGCGCAGGGTCTTGTGGGTGGTGGTGGTGACCACGTGGGCGTGCGGGAAGGGGTTCGGATATTCGCCCGCCACGATCAGGCCCGCATAGTGGGCCACGTCGCACATCAGGATCGCGCCCACCTCGTCGGCGATCTCGCGGAACTTCTTGAAGTCGATGTGGCGCGAATAGGCCGAGCCGCCGGCGATGATCACCTTCGGATTGTTGGCCTTGGCGACCTCATAGGCCTCGTCATAGTCGATCAGGTGGTCCTGGGCGCGCACGCCATAGGCCACGGGGCTGAACCACTTGCCCGACTGGTTGACGCTCTTGCCGTGCGTCAGGTGGCCGCCGTGGTCCAGGTTCATGCCCATGAAGGTGTCGCCCGGCGTCATGGTGGCCATGAACACCGCCTGGTTGGCCTGGCTGCCCGAGTGCGGCTGGACGTTGGCGTATTCGCAGCCGAACAGCTGCTTGGCGCGCTCGATGGCCAGGCGCTCGACCTCGTCGACGACCTCGCAGCCACCGTAGTAGCGCTTGCCCGGATAGCCCTCGGCGTACTTGTTGGTGAGGATGCTGCCCTGGGCCTCCAGCACCGCCTTGGAGACGATGTTCTCCGAGGCGATCAGCTCGATCTGGTCCTGCTGACGCTTCAGCTCGCCGTCGAGCACGGCGGCGACCGCCGGATCGGCCTCGCCGACCCCCTTGCCGAAGAACTCGTCCGTCTGGGCTTGCGATTGCACGTGCACGTTCAAGGCGGGCCTCTCTTTAAGGCTGGGACTCGGGTCCGGTGGCGGCGGAGCGCCCCCTTTACTCTCTTGCCGCGCGGCTTCCAACCGCGACCGGGGGAACAAAGGCCGTCCTGTCACGTTCTGCGCCTTGAGCCGGGGTGCAGCCGAGGGCGCGCCCGACCCGGAAGTGCAGCGTGAAAAAAGGGGGATCCATGAGCGTTGGACCCGACAATGGGGCTCCGTCGGGAGAAGAACTCCTGCGTCTCGGCGCCGGCATCGTCGCCGCCTATGTCAGCCGCAACGCCGTGTCGGCCGACGCGGTGCCCGAGATCATCCGCAGCGTTCATCAGGCCCTGGAGCAGCTCACCCGCGAGCCGGCTGCGCCGATTCCCGAGGAGCGGCCGAAGCCCGCGGTGCCGATCAGCCGCTCCGTCCAGCACGACTACATCGTCTGTCTCGAGGACGGAAAGAAGCTCAAGATGCTCAAGCGGTACCTGCGGTCCCGCTACAACATGAGCCCCGACGAGTACCGGCGCCGTTGGGGGCTGGCGCCCGACTATCCGATGGTCGCCCCGGCCTACGCGGCCCGCCGGTCCGACTTCGCCAAGAAAATAGGTCTCGGCCGCGGGGTTCGAAGGAGGAAATGATGCCCCAGGCCAGGACCGATCCGGCTCTGCTGCCGTTCAACCAGGGCGGCTACGAGATCCTCGACGAGGAGCTGGATACACGCCGCGAGGTGGCGATCTGGTCCGTCGACCCGCTTGCCCCGCGCCTCGGCGACCTGTTCACGGTGGAAAGCCGCGGAGTCGTCCACGAGGTGGCCGTCGTCCAGCTCGCCACGTTTCGTGGCGGCTGGAACGCCGTCTGCCGGGTGACCGACGTCTTCTGAGGAATCCCCGCCCTAGGCGGCGACGCCGCCGACGCGCTTGATGTTGCAGTAGGTCCAGAGCTCTTCGAGCGCTTCGACCAGGCGGTCCATCATGTCGTCGGTGTGGAACGGGCTCGGCGTGAAGCGCAGCCGCTCGGTGCCCCGCGGCACGGTGGGGAAGTTGATCGGCTGCACGTACACCCCGTGCTTCTCCAGCAGGATGTCGCTGACCATCTTGCAGTGCACCGGGTCGCCCACCAGCACCGGCACGATGTGGCTCACCGACGGCATCACCGGCAGGCCCGCCGCCCGCATCTTGGCCTTCAGGGTCGCGGCCCGCTCCTGGTGGGCCTCGCGCACCTCGTTGTGCTCCTTCAGCCAGCGGATCGAGGCCGCCGCCCCCGCCGCCAGCGCCGGCGGCAGCGAGGTCGTGAAGATGAAGCCGTCGGCATAGCTGCGGATCGCGTCCACGATCACCGCATCGGCCGCGATATAGCCGCCCATCACCCCGAACGCCTTGCCCAGCGTCCCCTCGATGATGTCGATCTCGGCCATCAGGCCGTCACGCTCGGCCACGCCCGCGCCCCGGGGACCGTA
>NZ_JCANTT010000020.1:0-141336 GCF_059568645.1 Phenylobacterium composti DSM 19425
TGGGGGGAGTTGTCGCGACAGCGGCTGAGGGGGTGATGTGCGGCGGGAAGGGAGCGCGCGCCCTTAAGGGGGCGCTGGGGCGGGGGCACTGGCCTGGGGGCGGTCCCCGCCGGGCGGTGGGGCCATGGCCGCCGAAGGCCCGGGGCGGCCCGGGGGCCGGCTGAAGCCGAGCTTCTGGATGAGGCGGTCGGCCTGGGCTTCGAGGGGAAGGGCGCGGAAGTCGGGGTCGAGGGCCTCGAGGTCCATGAGATGCTCGAGGCGGTCGGCGAAGTCGTCCTCGTCCTCGGTCTCCCAGTCGATCTCGTTCCAGACGAGGGTCTCGACGCGGCTGCGCACGGCGTCCCAGTGGCGGGCGCTGGCGCGGTCGCGGGCGTCCTCGGCGATGCGGGCTTCCTCGCGCTGGAGGGCGCGGACGTCCTTCCGGATCTTCACGCGCAGGGCGTAGGTGAGGCGGATGGAGCGGCCGGTCCCTTCGAGGGCCTTGGCGAGGCCTTCGAGTTCGGAAGCGTCTTCGGTGGCCTGGGCAACCCTGTGGAGGCGATCGGCGAGGTCGAGCTGGAGCTGGGCCACATGGGCGAGGCCTGCGTCCATCTCCTCCAGCAGCTGGGCGTCGCTCACCATGAACGAAAAGAGAACACCGATCGGCCGCAAAGTCAAGTCAAACCGTGCGGATGCTTCCCCTGACGGGGCTGCCCGGAGCGGCTAAGGGACGATCGGGGCGGACCAAGAAGGCGGAGAGCTGGCCCCGGGCGCGCCCCGTCCAGCCCTGCGGGCCGCATCCCCGGAGGGAGAACCTTCGGCCGGTCAGGCGTAGTGGGCGGAGACCTTGCGGAGGCCGTCGAGGACGGGGCGGGCGTCGTCCTGGGAGAGGCCGGGCGCCATGAGCAGGCGCCAGGCGCGCAGGTGGACGCCCACCGCCTCCGCGTCGTAGCGGCCGCTGGTGCGCAGGTGGTCGATGAGGTCGCAGAGGCTGGTGAGGGCCTCGTCCACGCCTGGGCAGCCGCAGACGGCGCCGGCGCCGATGCCGCGCACGGCCACGGCGTAGAGGTCGGCGAGCCCCCCGTCGTTGAAGGCCGGGCCAAGGTCGGCGAAGACCGCCTCGGCGTCGGCGAGCAGATTGGCCAACTCCTCCAGGCAGCGGGGCTTGAGCGTCGCAAGGCCGGCCTCGGCGCGCTCCAGGGCGTCGGCGACGGCGAGGCCCCCGGGGGTCTTCAGGATCTCGGTGAGCCGGATCTTGGGAAAGACGAAACGGACGTGACTCATGAGGCCTGGCGCACCTCCGGCTGCGGGAGGGGGGCGCAGGCCTGGGCCTCGGCGGTCTGCTGCGCCGCGGCCTGCTGCCCTGCGGTCTGGGCGGCGATGAGGTCCTCCCGGCGCCGGCCGACGCCGTCCGGCGGGCCGTCGTTGCGGAAGCGGCGGTCGGGACCGACGTAACTGCCGGAGAACAGGAACGGCCGGCCCTCCCGGGCCACCCAGAGGATGCGCTCCAGCATCACCTTGGGGGCGATGGGCTTCTTGATGATGATGTGGCCGCCGCAGTCCCGGGCCCGGACCACGTCGCTCGCCGGGGTGTGGGCGGTGGTGATCAGCACCGGGGTGTAGCAGTTGGGCTCGCGGGCCTCGGTGCGCAGCCAGCGCACGAAGTCATAGCCCTCGCCGGTGGGGGCCATGCCGTCGACGATGGCGAGGTCGATCTCGTAGTTGAGGACGACCTCCCGGGCCTGCTCCACGGTGGCGCAGCGGTAGAGGGTCTTGGCGCCCAGGCCGGTGACGATCTGCACCAGGATCGACATGCCGAGCGGCGTGGCGTCGAGCAGCAGCACCGCGGCCCGTTCCAGGTTGAAGCGCGCCCGGGACGTGGCGTCGAGCGACATGGACTGACCGACCTCCCCCGTATCGACCCGACGACCTCGGCCGACACGCCGGCGGGCCTGAACCACTGGGAAAAGCCTAGCCTTGGGGTCAGTTAACACAGGCTTTCCGGGCGCCGGGGGGTGGTGCAACCCTGGGGCGAACTCTGCGCGCCCTGGGCGATTTCGCACCCACAATGAGTAAGCCGGGCCCCCGGCCTAGCCGGCCATCCCCAGGATCACGGACCACTCGTCGTCGGTCACGGGCGAGACCGACAGGCGCGACTGGCGGATCATCGCCATGCCGGCGAGGGCGGGCTCGGCCTTCATGGCGGACAGGGTCACGGGCGCCTTCAGCGGCCGCACGGGCTCGAGCTCCACGGCCACGAAGCGGCCCGACGGGTCGGTGGCGTCGGGGAAGGCCTCCCTGGACACCCGGGCGATCCCCACCACGGCCAGGCCTTCCTGGGAGTGGTAGAAGAGCACCTCGTCCCCGACCTTCATGGCCTTCAGGTGGAGGGCGGCGGCGTTGTTGCGCACCCCGTCCCAGACGGTGCGGCCGTCCCGCTGGAGGTCTTCGAAGCTGTAGGTGTTCGGTTCCGACTTCACCAGCCAACGGGCCATGCCGCGCGCCTTTCCCAGCCTGTCCTAGAGCTCGGCGAGCACCGCCTCGCCCATCTCGACCGTGGAGAGCTTACCGCCGATGTCCGGCGTGCGCGCGCCCTTCTCGAGGGCCCGGTTCACCGCCGCGAACAGCCGGTCGGCGGCCTCGGGCCGGTCCAGGGACCAGCGCAGGGCCATTTCGAACGACAGGATGGCGGCGAGGGGATTGGCCACGCCCTTGCCGGCGATGTCGGGGGCCGAGCCGTGGATCGGCTCATAGAGGCCGGGCGTCCCGGGGGCGCCAAGGGCGGCCGAGGGCAGCATGCCGAGGGAGCCGGTGAGCTGGGCCGCGGCGTCGGAGAGGATGTCGCCGAACAGGTTGTCGGTGAGCAGGACGTCGAACTGCTTGGGCGCCTTGACGATCTGCATGGCGGCGTTGTCGGCCAGGATGTGGGTGAGCTCCACATCGGCGTATTCGCGCCGGTGCAGGTCGGTGACCACCTCGCGCCAGAGCAGGCCGGAATCCATGACGTTGGACTTCTCGGCGCTGGCCACCTTGTTGCGGCGGCCCCGGGCGAGTTCGAAGGCCACCCGGGCCACCCGCTCGATCTCGGCGGTGGTGTAGACCTGGGTGTCGACGGCGCGCTTGCCGCCGTCGGGCAGCTCCTCGATGAAGCGCGGCTCGCCGAAATAGATGCCGCCGGTGAGCTCGCGGACGATCATGAAGTCCAGGCCCTCGACCAGCTCGCGCTTGAGGCTGGAGGCGTCGGCCAGAGGGCCGAAGCAGAGGGCCGGGCGCAGGTTGGCGTAGACGCCCATCCCGGCGCGCAGGGCGAGGAGGCCCGCTTCGGGCCGCTTGTCGCGAGGGACGCCGGCCCACTTGGGCCCGCCCACGGCGCCCATCAGCACGGCGCGGGCGGCCTTGGCGGCGGCCAGGGCCTCGTCGGTGAGGGGAACGCCGTGCAGGTCGTAGCTCGTCCCGCCGAACGGCCGCTCGTCGATGACGAGGTCGGGGGTGAGGGCGGCCGCCACGCGGCGCACCTCGGCGGTCACTTCCGGCCCGATCCCGTCGCCGGGCAGGAGGAGCAAGTCGGTCATCGTCAGTCCTGAAGGCTAGAGCGGCGTTTCGGCCGCGACGTCGTAGAGGGTGAGGCTGCGGTCGGAAACCCCGTGGGCGGGCCAGGCGGCGCGCCAGTCCGCCAGGTGCGGGGCGGCCAGGTGGGCCTCGAGGGCGGCGCGGTCGCGCCAGGCCTCGAAGACGCGGATCAGGCCCGGCTGCTCCACGTCTTCGGCATAGGAATAGGCGAGGTAGCCGTCCTCGGTGCGGCTGGCGGCCAGCATGGCCAGCATGTGCGGGCGGAAGGCCGCGAGGTTTTCCGGCGGCACGCGGATCGTGCCGGCGACCACCACGGTCATGCGTCTTCCAGCCAGGGCTGGGCGAGGGCGCGCTTCATCTCATAGAGGTCGATCTGGTCCTTGGCCTGGAGGGTCTCGCCGATGGCGTCGAGGCCGCGCAGCATCTTGTCCTTGCGCTTGGGATCGATGTCGAAGTCGAAGACGGCGCCGGACGGGGCGGTGACGGTCTGGGCCTCCAGGTCCACCGAGCAGACGTGGTTGCCGCCCCGGGCCTCGTCCATCAGCTGCTGCACCTCCTCAGCCTTGAGGACCACCGGCAGCAGGCCGTTCTGGAAGCAGTTGTTGTAGAAGATGTCGGCGAAGCTGGTGGAGATCACGCAGCGGATGCCGAAGTCCATGAGCGCCCAGGGGGCGTGCTCGCGGGACGAGCCGCAGCCGAAGTTGTCGCCGGCCACCAGCACCCCGGCGCCCTTGTACTCGGGACGATTGAGGACGAAGTCCGGCTTTTCCCGGCCCTCCTCGTCGAAGCGGAAGTCGTAGAACAGGCCGCGGGCCAGGCCCGTGCGCTCCACCCCCTTGAGGAACTGCTTGGGGATGATCTGGTCGGTGTCGATGTTGGCCAGGGGCAGGGGCGCGACCTTGGCGTCGAGGCGGGTGAAGGCTTCCATCAGGCAGGTTCCAGTGCGCGGTCTTGGGCAGGCTCAGCGCTGAGCATCAGGGTCGGCACGCCCGCGGGGGCGTTGCGGACGGTGAACACCTTGGTGCCGGGCTTGCGGCCCGGGCGGACCTCGGAGACATCGAAGCCGGCGGCGACGATCCGCGCCCGGGCGGCGTCGGGGTCGGCGATGCGCCAGGCCAGGCCGCCGAACCGGTCGGGGGCGTCGGTGGGCGGCTCGCCAAGCCGGGCGGCGATCTCGATGACGGCGTCTCCGACGCGGAAGAACAGCTGGCGGGCGTTCCAGCGGGGATTCTCGCGGTCGAGGCGCAGGTCGAGGCCCAGGCGGGCGCCATAGATGGCCAGGGCCCGGTCGAGGTTCCCCGTGTGGATCACCACGTGGTCGAGGGCGGCCACGGCGCTTCCCGGGCCCGCGTCGGCGGCGGGTTCGGAGAGCGGCCAGGGCCGGCCGTCGCGCGGCGGGGCGATCAGCAGCACCTGCAGGCTGGCGGTGGCCGAGACGGCGGGATGGGCGCCCAGCCAGTAGCGCTTGCGGCCGTCGTCGTGGGTGGAGCGAGTGAGCGAGGGCTCGGGCGTGGCGAGGCCCCGGCGGGCGGCCAGCCGGGCGAAGGGCGCAAGGTCGCCCTCCACCTGGCCGACGGTGAAGGCGAGGGCCCAGATCCCTTCGCCCTGGGCGTCCAGATGGGCCCGCAGGCGCTGGCCGAAGGCGCCTTCGCCGTGGGGGGCGATGACGTCGAGGGCCATGTTCGGGAACTGGAACCAGGCGTGGCGGGCGCCGCCGTCGCCGCCGATCCAGTTGGGGGCCACGCCCAGGAGGCGCGCATAGCCCTCGACCGCGGCGTCGAGGTCGCGGACCGCGAGCGCGACGTGGTCGAGGGCGGTGATCACAGGAAGTCCCGGACGTCCGCGATGTGGCCGGCGACCGCGGCGGCGGCGGCCATGGCCGGGCTCATCAGGTGGGTGCGCCCGCCGCGGCCCTGGCGGCCCTCGAAGTTGCGGTTCGAGGTGGAGGCGCAGCGCTCGCCGGGGGCGAGGCGGTCGGGGTTCATGCCCAGGCACATGGAACAGCCCGGCTCGCGCCAGTCGAAGCCGGCGGCCTTGAACACCTGGTCCAGGCCCTCGGCCTCGGCCTGTTCGCGCACCAGGCCCGAGCCCGGCACCACCATGGCCCGGACGCCGGGGGCGACCTTGCGGCCCTCCAGGACCTTCGCGGCGGCCCGCAGGTCCTCGATCCGGCTGTTGGTGCACGAGCCGATGAACACCACGTCGATCCGGGCGTCGGTGATCGCCTGGCCGGGGACGAGGCCCATGTACTCGAGCGCCCGGGCGGCCGAGGCCCGCTTGTCGGGGGTGGCGAAGCTGTCCGGCGAGGGGACGGTGGCGGTGACCGCGATCACGTCCTCGGGGCTGGTGCCCCAGGTGACGGTGGGGGCGATCTTGGCCGCGTCCAGCACGATCTCGCGGTCGAAGACGGCGTCCTCGTCGGTGAAGAAGGTCTTCCAGTAGTCGAGGGCCATCTCCCAGGCGCCGCCCTTGGGCGCGGCCGGGCGGCCCTTGAGGTAGTCGAAGGTGGTCTGGTCAGGGGCGACCAGGCCGGCCTTGGCGCCGCCCTCGATGGTGAGGTTGCAGAGCGTCATCCGCCCTTCCATCGACAGGGCCCGGACGGCCGAGCCGGCGTATTCGATGACATAGCCGGTGCCGCCGGCGGTGCCGATCTCGCCGATGACGGCCAGGGCGAAGTCCTTGGCGCCGACGCCGGGGGCGGGCTCGCCCTCGATGCGCACGCGCATGTTCTTGGCCTTCTTCTGGCGCAGGGTCTGGGTGGCCAGGACATGCTCGACCTCGGACGTGCCGATGCCGTGGGCCAGGGCCCCGAAGGCGCCGTGGGTCGAGGTGTGGGAGTCGCCGCAGACGATGGTCATGCCCGGCTGGGTGCGGCCCTGCTCGGGGCCGACCACATGGACGATGCCGTTCCGCACGTCGCCCATGGGGAAGTATTCGATGCCGTGCTCGGCGACGTTGCGGCCCAGGGTCTGCAGCTGGATGCGGGCCTCCTCGTCGGCGACCGCGTCCACGCCCAGGGCCTGGCCCTCGGTGGGGACGTTGTGGTCGGCGACGGCGAGGGTGCGGTCGGGCCGGCGCACGGGACGGCCGGCGAGGCGGAGCCCGGCGAAGGCCTGGGGCGTGGTCACCTCATGGATCAGGTGCAGGTCGATGTAGAGGATCGCCTCGCCGTCCTGTTCGGCGACGACGTGGGCGTCCCAGATCTTGTCGTAGAGGGTCTTGCCGGGCATGGGGCGCATCTAGGTCGGCGGGGGCGCGCACGTCTAGTGCCGCGGCGCCGCAATCGGCCGGGTTCTGCGGCAAATTTCTGCCTCTGGCGGCCTCTGGCGGCTCTGGCGGGCTTGGGCGGGGTCAGGCCGCCAGGCGGGCGGGCGCGGGCAAGGAGCCCTGGCCGGCGAGGGTGGCGCGCAGGGCCTCGGCGAGCGGCGTGCGCGGCTCGGCGCCCAGGGCGGCGACGAGGCGGTCGTTGGCGAGCAGCACCGGCCGTCGCCAGAGGTAGCGCAGCTCGCGCATCTCCCTGAAGGTTTCGTTGAACGGGGCGCAGGCCTCAAGGGCCCACCAGGGCAGGCGGCGGACGGCGAGGGAGCGGTCCGCCACGGTCTCCAGGGCGGCGACGAGTTCGCGGCCGGTGAGGGCATGGCCGGCGAGGTGGAAGTCGGCGATGTCCGGGAGCGGGAGGCCCAGCAGGCGCACGAAGGCGTCGGCCACGTCGGGCAGGAAGGCCCAGGCGTGGCGCACGTCCAGGGGGCCGGGATAGGTGACCGCCGTCAGCGGCCGGCCGGGCGGGACGAGGACCTGGCTGAACCAGCTGGCGCCCGCCCGGGGGCCGAAGACATCGCCGGCCCGGACCAGCAGGACGGGGACCCCGGCCGTGCGGAGCGTCTCTTCCATCCGCGCGCGGATGGCGCCCTTGCGGGTGAGCGGCCGCTGGGGGGCGTCCTCGGCGATGCGCGGGAAGGCGTCGGGCCCGTAGTTGTAGACCGTGCCCGGGAACAGCAGCCGCGCCCCGGCGGCGCGGGCGGCGGCGATGCTGGAGGCCAGCATGGGCGCCTGGAGCCGGGCCCAGTTCCGGTAGCCCGGCGGGTTCACCGCATGGACCACGATCTCCGCCCCGTCGGCGGCGGCGACGATGGCGGCCTGGTCGAGGGCGTCGCCCAGGACCCAGTCGAGATGAGGGCGGCCGCGTGTGGCCCGGGCGCGGTCAGGATCGCGGTGCGGGGCGCGCACGCGCCAGCCGTCGGCGATGAGGCGGTCGGCGAGGGCGCCGCCGATCCCGCCGGTGGCGCCGATCACGAGGGCGAGGGGCCTGGTCATGGGGAAACCTCCGTCTTTCGCGGCAGAGGTGCGGCGCCGCCGAGTGAAACGGAATTGCCGAAGCCGGTAGAACAGCTATTCATTGGCGCATGACGTCGACCCCCGACTGGGACCTTCTGCAGAGCCTGCACGCGGTGCTGGAGGCCGGCAGCTTCTCGGCGGCGGCGCGGCTGCGGCGTCTGACCCAGCCGACGCTCGGGCGGCACATCGACCAGCTGGAGCGGCAGCTGGGCGCGCCCCTCTTCGTGCGCAGCCCGCGGGGCCTGCAGCCCACCGATCTCGCCCTCGCCCTGCGGCCGCACCTGGCGGACATGTCGGCGGCGGGGGCGGCGGCGGCCCGGGACATCGGCGGCCTGGTCAGCGGCGAAGGCGGCGTGGTGCGGGTGACGGTGAGCGAGGTGGTGGGGATCGAAGTGGTCCCGCCGATGCTCGCCCGGTTCATGGCCCAGCATCCCGGGGTGCAGGTGGAGCTGGCGCTCAGCAACAAGAACGAGGACCTCAGCCGGCGCGACGCGGACGTGGCGGTGCGCATGGCGCGGCCGACCCAGAACAGCGTGGTGGCCAAGAAGGTGGGCGAGGTGGCCCTCGGATTTCACGCCGCGCCCGACTACCTGGCGCGCCGGCCGCCGCCGAAGGACTTCGAGGATCTGGCGGGGCACGTGCTGATCGGCTTCGACCGCAACATCCCGGAACTGGCCAAGGAGCTGTCGGTGGGCCGGCCGATCAGCCGCGACCTCTTCGCCTACCGGACCGACAACGACATGGCCCAGCTCGCCGCCATCCGGGCCGGGGTCGGGATCGGCGTCTGCCAGCGGCAGATCGGCCGCCGCTACGGCCTGACGCCGGTGCTGCCGGAACTGTTCGGCTTCTCCCTCGACCTGTGGATCTGCATGCACGAGACCCTGCGGGGCTCGCCGCGGATGCGGCTGATCTTCGACCACCTGGCCGCCGAGTTCGCGGCCTATGCGGCGGAGGAAGCCTAGGCGGCCTGGCTCGCGCCGGCCACGGCCAGACCGTAGCGGATGTCGTCCCGGCCGAGCATGCCGTGCGCTGCGTTCTTGCAGGGCGGGTATGCAACATCTCGGATTTCAGCGTTCTCCAGGGTGGCCTAGTTGGGCGGCTCCTTCAGAGACGGAGCCCTTCCATGATCTTCCACATCTCCATCGACGCCGACGATCCGCCGCGGGTGGCCCGGGCCCTGGCGCGGCTCTGGCGGGCCGAGGCCCTGCCGTTTCCGCCGGTGGGCGAGGCGTCGCTGATCGTCCTGGCCGACGACGGGCGCAACAGCGCCATCGAGGTCTATCCCCGGGGGGTCGAGCTGCATCCGGCCCCGGGCGACGCCGACGCCCAGGGGGTGATCAATCCGCAGGCCAGCGGCCACTCGGCCACCCATGTGGCCATCGCCACCCCGCTGCCCGAGGCCGAGGTCTTCGCCCTCGCCGCCGAGAACGGCTGGCAGGCCAAGTATCGCAAGCGCGGCGGCGCGTTCGGGGTGATCGAGTTCTGGGTCGAGAACCGCTTCATGGTCGAGGTGCTGACGGCGCAGATGCAGGCGGAATACCTGGCGACCATGACCCCCGCCGGCTGGCGGGCGGCGCTGGAGGCGGCCGCCCCCGCGGAGGCGGCGTGAGCCGGGGCGCGTAGCTGCCCCCTCGCAAAGCAAAACGGCGGCCGGATCGCTCCGGCCGCCGTCCTTATTCCTGAGGTCAGAAGGCCCTTAGGCTTCCGAAGCCGGCTCTTCCGCGGCGGCGGCCGGGGTTTCCTTGACCTGGGCGGTCATCTGACGCTCGGCGATCCGGGCCGACTTACCGCGACGGTCGCGCAGGTAGTACAGCTTGGCCCGGCGGACGACGCCGCGGCGCTTGACCTCGATGGATTCGATCATCGGCGACAGGATCGGGAACACCCGCTCCACGCCTTCGCCGAACGAAATCTTGCGGACGGTGAAGTTCTCGTCGACGCCCTGACCCGAGCGGGCGATGCAGACGCCCTCATAGGCCTGAACGCGCTCGCGATCGCCTTCCTTGATGCGGACATTGACGCGCACGGTGTCGCCCGGACGGAATTCCGGAACCTTGCGCTGGGCCAGGAGGCGGTCGGCCTCTTCCTTACGGAGCTGTTCGATCACGTTCATGGTCGTCTTCCTTACTGGGCTTTACTCGCCCTTTGCCTGTTGATTGGCGAGCCGCTTCGCCCAGAGATCCGGACGCCGCTCCCGCGTGGTCAGTTCGCGCTGTTCCTGCCGCCAGCGGCGGATGGCCGCATGGTTGCCGGACAGCAGCACCTCGGGGATGTCGAGCCCTTCGAACGTCCGCGGCCTCGTGTACTGCGGATGTTCGAGGAGCCCGTCCTCGAAGCTTTCCTCACTCAAACTCTCGGCCTGCCCCAACACACCGGGCACGAGCCGTACACACGCTTCGATCACCACCATCGCCGCCGCCTCGCCGCCGGCGAGGACCGCGTCTCCGACGGAGACCTCCTCGAACCCGCGGGCGTCGAGCACCCGTTGGTCCACCCCTTCGAACCGACCGCACAGGACGATCAGCCCGGGCCCCTGGGCCCATTCACGCACGCGCGCCTGGGTCAGGGGCCGACCGCGGGCGCTCATGTACAAAAGCGGACGTTCGCGCCGCTCCACGCTGTCGAGCGCGGAGGCGATCACGTCGGCCCGCATTACCTGTCCAGGACCGCCACCCGCGGGGGTGTCGTCGAGGAAGCCGCGCTTATCCTTGGAAAAGCCGCGAATGTCCACAGTTTCCAGCGACCACAGGTCGGCCTCGCGCCAGGCGGTCCCGATCAGGGAAACCCCCAGCGGCCCCGGGAAGGCGTCGGGGAACATGGTCAGCACGGTGCAGTCGAAGGACATGGCCCGCGTCTAAGCGCCCGCCGAGCGCCGTTGGTCAACCCTTGCCGCTGCCCGGAGCCGGGCGTAATGCCTCTGCCCTTCGCAGTTGCAGCAAAAGGCCTGCCCGACATGGACACCCAGACGCTGATGCAGACGCTCCAGCTCGAACAGCTGGAGGTGAACCTCTTCCGGGGCACGACGCCCGAGGAGGAGTCCCGCGTCCGCATCTACGGCGGCCAGGTCATCGCCCAGTCGCTGCTGGCGGCCTACGCCACGGTGGAGGACCGGGTCTGCCACTCGCTGCACTGCTACTTCATCCGGCCGGGCGACCCGAACGTGCCGATCATCTTCGAGGTGGACCGGTCGCGGGACGGAGGCAGCTTCACCACCCGCCGGGTGATCGCCGTCCAGCACGGCCAGCAGATCTTCAACCTCGCCGCTTCGTTCCAGGTGGCCGAGGACGGCTTCGAGCACCAGTCGGAGATGCCGGCGGCGCCGCACTGGGACGAGGTCGAGGACGACCGCGAGGCGCAGCTGCGCCGCCTGGACAAGCTGTCGCCGGAGGTGCGGGCCGACCTCGCCAACTGGCTGGAGCGGCCGCAGCCGATCGAGATGCGCACGGTGGGCGGGCGGTTCGACATGTACCGGCCGACGCACCTGGAGCCGACCCAGCAGGTGTGGTTCCGGGCCAAGGACCCCATCGGCGACGACGACCGGATGCACCAGGTGATCCTGGCCTACGCCTCGGACATGAGCCTGCTGGGCACCAGCCTGCGGCCGCACGCGGTGAACTGGCGCACGCCGGGCATGCAGACGGCGAGCCTGGACCACGCCATGTGGTTCCATCGGCCGACCGACTTCAACGAATGGCACCTCTACCACCAGGAGGCGCCCTCCAGCTCGGGCGGTCGGGGCTTCAACCTCGGCCAGATCTACCGGGCCTCGGACGGGGCGCTGGTGGCGAGCTGCGCCCAGGAAGGGCTGATGCGGCTGCGCAAGCCGAGGGGCTGACGCCCGCGCCGCGGCGGGGCGGGGCTCCTCCCCCGCCGGACAGGGGAGGAGATCAGCCAGTCTGGGCCTATCGAGGCCGATCCGGGCCTATTCCGGGGCGTCTTCCGCCTCGATCTCGGCGGGACGGACGCCGACGATGACCCCCTCGGCGAGGCGCACCTCGGGGACCGCTTCCTTGGTGAAGGGCAGGTACCAGCTGGCGCCGGCGGGGGGCTGGACCTCCAGGAGGTCGCCGGCCCCGAAGTCCTGGACGGTCTTCACCCGGCCCAGGGGCTCGCCCTCGGGCGTGACCACGGACAGGCCGATCAGGTCGGTGATGTAGTATTCGTCCTCGTCCGGCTCGGGCAGGGCCGAGCGGGGCACGAAGAGCCTGAGCCCGCGCAGGGCCTCGGCCTGTTCGCGGGTCTCGACCTCGCTGGCGCGCACGACGAGACCGCCCTTCGCAGGGCGGCCCGACAGCAGGGTCAGCGCCGGAGCGCCGTCCTCGCGCTTGAGGTCACGGTAGTCCAGCAGCGCCGAGGGATCGGCCGTGTAGCTGGTGATGCGGACCTCGCCGCGGACGCCGAAGGCGCCCGCGACGCGGCCGACGAGGATCAGGCTGTCGCCCACCTCGCGGTCTTAGGCCTGAGCTTCGCCTTCGGCGGCGGCCGGGGCCTCTTCGGCCGGAGCCTCGGCGGCCGGGGCTTCCTCAGCCGGAGCGGCTTCCTCGGCCGGCTGGGCGGCGGCTTCGGCCTCGGCGGCGGCGCGTTCGGCTTCGCGCTGGGCGCGCTCTTCAGCGCGTTCCTTGGCCTTCTGGCCCGGCTCGCCCTTTTTCGGGTTGTTGCCCGCCTGCCACTTCACGAGGCCGAGCTTGCCGAGTTCGCGGGCGACGCGGTCGGTCGGCTGGGCGCCCTTGGCGAGCCATTCCTGGATGCGCTCCTGCTTCAGGACCACGCGGTTCGGGTCGTCCTTCTTCAGCAGCGGGTTGTAGGAGCCCACCTTCTCGATGAAGCGGCCGTCACGCGGGGCGTGGCTGTCGGCGATGACGATCGAGTAGTAGGGGCGCTTCTTGGCGCCGCCACGGGCGAGACGGATCTTCAGCATTAGTCGTGGTCCTTGGTCTGAAAGCTATTTCTTGAAGGGATTGACGCCCGGCGGCAGGCCGCCGCCGAGGCCGGGAAGCTTGAGGCCGCCGCCGCCCAGGCCGCCCATGCCCTTGAGGCGAGCTTGGAGCTCTTCCATCTGCTCGGGCGTCGGCGGGGCCTGGCCGGTGAGCTGGGCGATCTTGGCGGGATCGAGATTGCCGCCGCCCAGCATGCGGGCCATCTGGCCGAAGCCCTTGCCGCCGTTCTTCGACATCATCTTGAAGGCGTCGGCCATCTGACGGTGCTGCTTCAGCACCCGGTTGACCTCGGCCACGTCGACGCCGGCGCCGGCGGCGATGCGGCGCTTGCGCGAGGCCTGCAGAATCTCGGGCTTCTCCCGCTCGGCCTTGGTCATCGACGAGATGATGGCCAGCTGGCGGTCGAACATCTTGTCGGACAGGCCGCTCTCGGCGATCTGCCGCTTCATCTTCTGGACGCCGGGCAGCAGGCCCATCAGGCCTTCCATGCCGCCCATGCGCTTCATCTGGCGCAGCTGCTCGGCCATCATGTCGAGGTCGAAGCGGCCCTTGGCCAGCTTCTTGGCCATGGCCTCGGCCTTGGCCACGTCCAGCTCCTGGGCGGCCTTCTCGACGAGGGCGACCACGTCGCCGCGGCCGAGGATGCGGCCGGCCAGACGATGGGCGTCGAAGGCGTCGAGGCCGTCGATCTTCTCCGACACGCCGAGGAACTTGATCGGCAGGCCGGTGACGGCGCGCATGGACAGGGCCGCGCCGCCGCGGCCGTCGCCGTCGGCCCGGGTCAGGACCAGGCCGGTGAGGGGCAAGCGTTCGTGGAAGGCCTTGGCGGTGCGGACCGCGTCCTGGCCGGTGAGGGCGTCGGCGACGAGCAGGGTCTCGGACGGGTTCGAGATCTTCGCGATCTCGGCCGCCTCGGCCATCATCGCCTCGTCCAGGGTGGTGCGGCCGGCGGTGTCGAGGATCAGGACGTCATAGCCCTGGAGCCTGGCGGCCGAGAGGGCCCGACGGGCGATCTCGGGGGCGGGCTGGCCCGGCACGATCGGCAGGCTGTCGACGCCGGCCTGGGTCGCCAGCATGGCCAGCTGCTCCATGGCCGCCGGCCGGCGGGTGTCGAGCGAGGCCAGCAGGACCTTCTTGCGCTCCTTGGCGAGGCGCAGGGCGAGCTTGCCGGCGGTGGTGGTCTTGCCCGAGCCCTGGAGGCCGGCCATCAGGATGACCGTGGGCGGGTTGGCCGAGATGCGCAGGCCTTCCGGCTCGCCGCCGCCGCCGAGCATCTCGACGAGGCCGTCGTAGGTGATCTTGATCACCTGGTCGGCGGGCTTCACCGAGCGGATCACCGCCTCGCCGGCGGCGCGCTCCTTGGCCCTGTCGATGAATTGCCGGACCACCGGCAGGGCGACGTCGGCCTCGAGCAGGGCCACGCGCACCTCGCGCATGGCCTCGTCGATGTCCTTCTCGGACAGCACGCCGCGACCGGAAAGCCGGTCGAAGACGGATGTCAGCCGATCAGAAAGCGCGTCGAACAAATTCAGCTCCTATGGCCCCAAACGCGATCGACCCCCGTGGACGATTGCGTCGACGGGGGGCCTCGCCGCCCTCGTCCCATATGGTGATGGGGGTCGTGGCGGTAGAGGGCGCTGACCGAAATCAGGGCCGGAAGGGCGCGCTTATGCGCCTGTGGGTAAGTGAGAGTCAAGGAAACTGCGGTTCCCGGGGCCTTCCCCGTCCTTGGGTCGCCGCGGCGCCGCGGGTGGTCCATGTCCGAAAGCCGCCAGCGGATTTCGGCGGGCGGGCCTATCTTTCCGGCATGATCCAGTACGCCCTTTTCGAGACGGCCATCGGCGTCGGCGGGATCGCCTGGAGCCCGGCGGGGCTCGTGGGCTGCCACCTGCCCGAGCGCGAGGCCGAGACCGCCCGGCGCGGCCTTCTGCGGCGCTTTCCCGGGGCGGCGGAGGCCGAGATCCCCGCATCGCTGGCGGCCACGGTGGAGGGCGTGCGGGCCCTGCTGCGCGGCGAGAAGGCGGACCTGTCGGGGGCGCCGCTGGACCTCGGCCGCACGCCGCCGTTCCATGCGCGGGTCTATGAGATCGCCCGCACGATCCCGCCGGGCGAGACCCTGACCTATGGCGAGATCGCCGAGCGGCTGGGCGACCGGCTGCTGGCCCGGGACGTGGGTCAGGCGCTGGGCGCCAATCCCTGGGCGATCGTGGTCCCCTGCCACCGGGTCACGGCGGCGGGCGGCAAGCCCGGCGGCTTCTCGGCCCGGGGCGGGGTGGCGACCAAGCTGAAGCTGCTGGCGATCGAGGGGGTGAAGGCGGCGGCCCAGGGCGACCTGTTCGCGTGAGCGCGCCCGCCTCGTGCGCGGCGAAACGCGCCGCCGCAACGCCCTTTTCAGGCCCTCCGACGCCCTTTAAGCCAAGCGAATGGCCATCGGCGTATTCGACTCCGGCGTGGGCGGCCTGACCGTCCATCACAGGCTCGTGGAGCGCTTCCCCGAGGCCGACTTCATCTATCTGGGCGACCAGGCCAACGCTCCCTACGGCGGGCGGACCGGGGAGGAGATCGTCGAGCTCACCCGGGCCGGCTGCGTGCGGCTGTTCGAGGAAGGCTGCGACCTCGTGGTCCTGGCCTGCAACACCGCCGCCAGCGTCGCCCTGCGCCGCCTGCAGCAGACCTGGCTCCCCGACTACCGGCGGCGACTCGGCCGGCCGGTGAACGTGCTGGGCATCGTGGTGCCGACCATCGAGGCGGCCACCGGCCTGCCCTGGGAGCACGAGGCCGACCGGCGGGGCGAGAAGGTCGAGAAGCTGGACATCCTGGGGGTGTTCTCGACGCCGGCGACCAGCCGCAGCCGGGTCTATGAGATCGAGATCGACAAGCGCCGGCAGGACGTGGCGGTGTTCTCCGAACCCTGCCCGGACCTGGCGCGGCTGATCGAGGCGGGGGCGGCCCGGGACGACCTGGCGCAGGTGATCGAAGGGCATGTGAAGGCCCTGGCCACGCGCATCGGCCGCGCGCCCGACCGGGCCATCCTCGGCTGCACCCACTACGAGATCGTCGCCGACCTGTTCCAGGCCGCCCTGCCGCCGGGCACGCCGCTGATCCGCCAGCCGGAGGCCACCGCCGACGCCCTGGCCCGCTACCTGGAACGGCACCCGGAGCTGCGCGCGGGGGCGGGCGGCGTCCGGCGGTTCCTGACCACGGGCGAGCCCGGGGCGCAGAACAGCCTGGTGGAGACCTTCTGGGGCGCGCCGCTCAGCTTCGAGCCGGCCTGAGCGCAAGCGCCGCGTCGAGACGGACCCCGGGGCCGTAGGGGGCGAGGTCGTCGCCGGGAGAGCCGTCGCCGGGAGAGCCATCGCCGGGCGCGGGGCGCGCCGGGCCGAGGCGCATCTCCACTGGCAGGACGCCGGACCAGGCGGTCCAGCCCGGCTCGGCCGGGATGTCGTCGGGACCTGTGGCCTTCACCTTCGCCGAGGCTTCCTCGATCTCCATCCGCGCCTCCTGCTGCAGCCGGGCGATGCGGTGTGGATGGAGGACCCGGGCTATCCGCCTACCTGGCACGCCCTGAGCGCCGCCGGTGCGGAGCTGCACGCCGTGCCGGTGGACCGGGCCGGGCTCAATGTGGCGGCGGGCGTGGCGGCGGCGCCCAGGGCCAGGCTCGCCTTCGTGACGCCGTCGCAACAGTACCCGCTGGGGGTGACGCTCTCCATGGGCCGGCGGCTGGAGCTGCTGGCCTGGGCGCGGCAGGCGGGCGCCTGGATCGTCGACGACGACTACGCCTCGGAGTTCCGCTACTCGGGCCCGCCGCTGGCGGCGCTGCAGGGCCTCGATGGGGGCGAGCGGGTGATCTATGTGGGCACCCTCAACAAGGCGCTCTTCCCCGGCCTTCGCCTCGGCTACATGGTGGCGCCGCGCTCCCTGGCGGCGGCCCTGGCCAAGGCCCGTCAGCTCATCGACCGCCAGCCGCCGACCCTGACCCAGGCGGTGCTGCTGGACTTCATGGAGAGCGGCCAGTTCGCGGCCCATGTCCGGCGGCGGCGGCTGGCCTACCGGACCCAGCGCGACGCCCTGGCCGAGGCCCTGCGGGACAGGCTGTCCCACCGGCTCGAGATCGACGTCCCCGACCAGGGGATGCACCTGATGGCCTTCCTGAAGGACGGCGGCGACGACGTGGCGGTGGAGGCCGCGGCGGCGGCGCGGGGCGTCACCGCCCGGGCGATCGGCCCGCTCTATCGCCAGGCCCCGGCCCGGCCTGATGCTGGGCTTCACCGGCTCCGCGGCGCGCAGCATGGCGGGGGGCGTTGCGAGGCTCGCCCAGGCGTTCGCGGATCTGGAGGCTGGAACGTGATCTGCCCGGGGGTCGCTCTTGGGGGGAGGGAGGAGGGCGCGACCCCCGGGCGGCTGAAGCGCGGTGTGTGACACAACTTCAGGAGAGGCCGGACAGATCACGCGTCCGGCGTCGTGAGGAAGAGATAGGTCTCGGCCCGAGGAAAGGCCAATCGATTGTTTTTGGAAATCAGATAGGCGAAAGCTATCGTCCGGTTTTGGCGCCACAGCCCCAAGGTCTCGTCCCGTGATGCTGCCCACCATTCGCCAGCTGCAATATCTGAAGCTGCTCGCCGAGCACGGCACGTTCGGGCGCGCCGCCGAGGCCGCTCACGTCACCCAGCCGACCCTGTCCGCCGGCATCCAGGAGCTGGAGCGGACCCTGGGGGCGACGGTGGTGGACCGCGCCCGCTCGGGGGTGATCCTGACGCCGGTGGGCGAGGAGGCCCTGCGGCGGGCGACGGTGATCCTCAATGAGGCCGAGGAGCTGGTGGAGGCGGCCAAGAACGCCGGCCAGCCGCTCACCGGCCGCTTCCGGCTGGGCGTCATCCCGACCATCGCCCCGTTCCTGCTGCCCCGGGCCCTGCCGCTGCTGCGCGAGCGCTTCCCCAAGCTGCGGCTGTTCCTGCGCGAGGACCTGACCCAGCGGCTGATCACCCAGCTGAAGGCGGGGCGCCTGGATGCGGCGCTGATCGCCCTGCCGTTCGAGACCGCGGGCCTGGAGTGGGCGCATGTGGCCGACGACGAGCTGCTGGCGGCGGTGCCCGCCGACCACCCGCTGGCCAAGGGCAAGACCGCCAGCCCGGAGGCCCTGGAACAGGAGAACCTGATCCTGCTGGAGGACGGCCATTGCCTGCGGGCCCATGCCCTGTCGGCCTGCCGCCTGAACGCGCCGCGCTCGGCCGGGGGCGAGGAGCCCTTCGCCGCGACCTCCCTGCCCACGGTGATGCAGATGGTGGGCTCGGGCCTGGGGGTGACCTTCATCCCGAAGATGGCGGTGACGGCGGGCCTGGCCGACTCCGCCCCGGTGGCCGTGCGGCCGATCGAGACCGACCATCCCGCCCGGGAAATCGTGGTCGCCTGGCGCGCCGGCTCGAACCGTCGCGCCGAGGGCCGCCTGCTGGCCGAGGTGCTGCGGGAGGCCTAGGCCGCCCCGATCTATTTCGACTGTATCGAAAAATGTCTTCGCGCAGATACGATTTCGATGTATCTAAGATTTAGACATATCGAAATAGGATCTAAAATGAGACATGGATTTTCCGGACAACACCGCCCCCACCGCAGCCGTCATGGTTTTGGCGGCCGCTGGGGCGCGGGCGGCGGCGCGGGCTGGGGCGAGACGAGCGGGCAGGGCCGGGGCGGCGGCCGCGGGCGGCGCGGCGGCATGGGCCGCTTCTTCGAACACGGCGACCTGCGCTTTGTGATCCTGGCCCTGCTCGAGGAGCAGCCGCGCCACGGCTACGAGCTGATCAAGGAGCTGGAGGAGCGCACCGGCGGCGACTATCGCCCCTCGCCGGGGGTGATCTACCCGACCCTGTCGCTGCTGGAAGACGAGGGCCTGGTCCGCCCGGCCGACGCCGAGGCCGGGCGCAAGCTCTATGAGCTGACGGACGCCGGCCGCGAGGCCCTGGCGGCGAACCGGCCCGCGGTGGAGGCGGTGTTCGCCCGCATGACCGAGGCGGCCGAGACGGCGGGGCCCGCTCGCCCGCGGGTGGGGCGGGCGATGATGAACCTCGGCCTGGCGCTGAAGGGCCGGCTGTCGCGGCCGGTCAGCGACGAAGAGCTGGACCGCATCGTCGAGCTGATCGACGACACGGCCCGGGCCATCGAGAAGATCTGAGGCCGGAGGGCCGTCAGTCCATCAGCCGCTGGGCGAGGTAGACATAGTGCCTCGCCCACCGCCGGGCGTTCAGCTCGGGATCGGCGTCGTTGGCGTGCCCGCCGAAGGTCTGCTCGTAGTAGAGGTAGGGAACGCCGAGGGCCTGCAGGCGAGCGGCGAACTTGCGGGCGTGGCCGGGGTGCACCCGGTCGTCCCGGGTGTTGGTGGTGATATAGGCCAGCGGGTAGCGGACCCCGGGCTTCAGGGCCTGGTAGCCGGAATATCTGGCGATGAAGGCCCGATCCTCGGGCACGTCCGGATCGCCGTATTCTCCCACCCAGGACGCCCCGGCCGACAGCTTGTGATAGCGCAGCATGTCGATCAGCGGGCTCTCCACCACCACGGCGTTCCAGAGCTCGGGATGCTGGGTCATGGAGACGGTGGTGAGCACCCCGCCGTTGGAGCGGCCATAGATGCCCAGGCGCCGGGGCGAGGTGATCTTCCGCGCCGCCAGGTCCCGGGCCACGGCGGCGAAGTCGTCGAAGGCGAGCTGGCGCTTCTCGCGCAGAACGGCCTGGTGCCAGGCGGGGCCGAACTCGCCGCCGCCGCGGATGTTGGCGATCACATAGACGCCGCCGCGCTCCATCCAGAGCTTGCCCGCCTCGGGCATGTAGATGGGCGGCTTGGCCACCTGGAAGCCGCCGTAGCCGTACATCAGGGTCGGCAGGGAGCCGTCCAGCGGGGCCGCCTTCGGGCGCACCACGAAATAGGGGATCTTCGTCCCGTCGGAGGAGGTGGCCCAGAACTGCTCCACCACATGGGTCGAGGCGTCGAAGCGCGCGGGCAGGGCCTTGAGCTGGGCGGCGGTCCCGGCCGCGGCGTCGGCCAGCCAGAGGCTGGTGGGCGTGAGGAAGCTCTCGACGGTGAGGAACAGCTCATCGTCCGAGCCGGCCGTGTCCACGAGGCTGATGTTGGCGTCCGCGGGCAGGGGCAGGCGGGCCGAGGCCCAGCGGCCGCCCTGGAAATCGTAGACGTCGACGGCGCCCTTCACGTCCTCGAGCAGCACCACCGCGAGCCGGCCGTCGGTGGCGGCCACCTGCTGCACCGCCTGGCGCGGGCCGGGCTGGAAGACCAGGCTCGGCCTGGCCCGGGCGGCGTCCGCCTTCAGGGCGGCAAGATCGTAGGCGATCAGCGCCCCGGCCTGGAACCCGCCCCAGGCTTCCTGCAGGCTGAAGACCACCTGGCCGTCCACGTAGGCCTCGTGCTGGGCCTTGCGGGGCAGGGGCACGGCGACGAGGCCAGCGTCGGTGAGCAGGCTGAATTCGGATTCGAAGAAGCTGAGGCCCCGCTGGACGAGGACGCCGTCGGCGCGGCCGCCCCCGCCGTAGAGCACGGCGGGCTGGGCCCAGACATCAGCCTTGCGGCCCCGGAAGATCTCGCGGGCGGCGCCGTCGCGGCCGATGATCTTGAGCACATAGGGATACCCCGAGGCGGTGACCTCGCCGGGGGTCCACTCGCGGCCCATGACCAGGGTGTCGCGGTCGAGCCACTGGACGTACTGCTTGCCCTCGGCGAAGCGGAAGCCGCCTTCCACGAACCGTTTCGTGCGCGTGTCGAACTCGCGCAGCTCCACCGCATCGCCGCCGCCGTCGGAGAGGCGCACGAGGCAGGTGGTCTCGTCGGGCTTCAGGCAGACGGCGCCCTTGAAGAACCAGCGCCGGCCTTCGGTCCGGGCGAGGGCGTCGAGATCGATCAGCGTCTCCCAGGCGGGTTCGGCCGCGCGGTAGGAGGCCCGGCTCGTGTGGCGCCACAGGCCATGCGGATGCTCGGCGTCCTGCCAGAGGTTGTCGACCCCGCCGGCCCGGAAGCTGGGCGTGGGGATGCGGTCCTTGGCGGTGAAGATGGCCCGCGCCTCGGCCAGCATGGCGCCGTAGCGGGGGTCGGTCTCCAGGACCTGGGCGGTCTTGGCGTTCTCGGCCTCGGCCCAGGCCAGGGCCCTGGGATCGTCCACGCCCTCGAGCCAGAGGAAGGGATCCTCGTCCTGGGCGAGGGCGGGGGTGGCGAGGAGGACCGCGCTGAGCGCGGCGGCGGCCAGGGATTTCATGCCCCGCATCTAGGGGCGCCGCGGGCGATCAGGGAACCCCCGCGAGCGCCTGCAACCCCGGCGAGTCCCCTGGGGCGAGGGGCGGGCGGTGCGACCATGCCGCCGGGCGGGGTGCGGCGGGGCCCGCTTTCGCCTATATAGCCGGCCCCATGGGCCGTCCGTTTCTGAAGATGAACGGGCTCGGCAACGATTTCGTCGTCGTCGAGACCCGCAGCCAACCGTTCACGCCGACGGCCGCCGAGGTGCGCGCCATCGCCGACCGCCAGGCCGGGGTCGGCTGCGACCAGCTGATCGCCATCGACCCGGTGGACGGCGCCGACGCCTTCGTCCGGTTCTGGAACGCCGACGGCGAGGAGGTCTCGGCCTGCGGCAACGGCACCCGCTGCGTGGGCTGGCTGCTGATGCAGTCCACTGGCAAGGACCGGGTGGAGGTGGAGACCCGGGCGGGCCGGCTGGTGGCCACCAGGGCCGGCGAGCGGCTGGTGAGCGTCGACATGGGCGAGCCCCGCCTGGACTGGCGGGAGATTCCCCTGGCCGAGGCGCAGGACACCCGCGCCCTGGATGTAGCGCTCTATCACCACGCCTCGCTGATGGCTCCGCCGGGGGCGGTCTCCATGGGCAATCCGCATGTGGTGTTCTTCGTCCCCGACATCGACCAGGCGCCGATCGCCGAGGCCGGCCCGGCGGTGGAGACCCACCCGCTGTTCCCCGAGCATGTGAACGTCGGCTTCGCCCAGGTGAAGGGCCGCGACCGCATCCGCCTGCGGGTGTGGGAACGCGGGGCCGGCCTGACCAAGGCCTGCGGCACCGGCGCCTGCGCCGCCCTGGTGGCGGCTTCGCGCCGGGACCTCGTGGGCCGTCACGCCACCCTGGAGCTGGACGGCGGCGAGCTGTTCATCGAATGGGCCGACAACGGCCATGTGATCATGACCGGTCCCGCCGCCGTGGACGGGACGGGCGAGCTGCCGTGAGCGGCCGGACGCTCAGCTTCGAGGGCGTCTCCCCGGAAGGCGTCGCCGCGGCCGTGGCGTCGCCGGCCCAGGACCCGGTGGCGCCGGGCGATGTGGAGATCGTCACCTTCGGCTGCCGCCTCAACGCCTACGAGAGCGAGGTCATCCGCAAGCGCGCGGCCGAGGACGGCCTGACCGACGCCATCGTCTTCAACACCTGCGCGGTGACCAACGAAGCCGTGCGCCAGGCGCGACAGGCGATCCGCAAGGCCCGCCGCGAGCGGCCGGGCGCCCGGCTGATCGTCACCGGCTGCGCCGCCCAGATCGATCCCGCCGCCTTCGCCGCCATGGACGAGGTGGACCTGGTGCTGGGCAATGCCGAGAAGAGCCAGGCGGGCGCCTATGCGCCCCGGCCCGAGGCCGGCCGGGTGCGGGTCAACGACATCATGAGCGTGCGGGAGACCGCCGGCCACCTCATCGACGGGCTGAAGGACCGCGCCCGGGCCTATGTGGAGGTCCAGAACGGGTGCGACCACCGCTGCACCTTCTGCATCATCCCCTACGGCCGCGGGAACTCGCGCTCGGCCCCGGCGGGCGAGGTGGTGGAGCAGGTGCGCCGGCTGGCGGCCGAGGGCTACCAGGAGGTGGTGCTCACCGGCGTCGACGTGACGAGCTGGGGCGCCGACCTGCCCGGCCAGCCCACCCTCGGCCAACTGGTGGCCCGCATCCTCAGACTGGTCCCGGAGCTGCCGCGCCTTCGCCTGTCGTCCATCGACGCGGCCGAGATCGACGCCGACCTGCTGCGCTGCCTGGCGGAGGAGCCGCGGCTGATGCCCTATCTGCACCTGTCGCTGCAGGCCGGGGACGACATGATCCTGAAGCGCATGAAGCGCCGCCACCTGCGGGCCGACGCCCTGAAGCTGGTGGCCGAGGTGCGCGCGGTGCGCCCGGACACGGCCTTCGGCGCCGACCTGATCGCCGGCTTCCCGACCGAGACCGAGGCGATGTTCGAGAACACCCTACGGCTGGTGGAGGAGGCGGGCCTGTCGTTCCTGCACGTCTTCCCGTTCAGCCCGAGGCCCGGCACCCCGGCGGCGCGGATGCCGCAGCTGCCCCGCGACGTGGTCAAGGCGCGGGCGGCCCGGCTGCGGGCCGCGGGCGAGGCGGCCCTTCGCCGCCATCTGGACGCCCAGGTGGGACGCATCCTGACGGGCCTGGTGGAACGGCCGGGGGCGGCCCGGGCCGAGGACTTCACCGAGATCGCCTTCACGGGCGAGGCCCCGGTGGGGGCGCTGGCCGCGCTGACGGTGACCGGCCACGACGGCAAGCGGGCGATCGCCGAGGTGCGGGAGAAGGTCGCGGCCTGAGCCGACAGCGCTCTCGGCCTGGCCCGAGCGACCGGCGACGCTAGTCCGTGGCGGGGGGCGCGCGGCGGAAGCCGGGCAGCTGCCAGCCGAACAGCATGGCCCCGGCGCGCACCGAGAAGGCGATCATGAAGCCGCCCAGGCCGCAGATGAAATGCGGCAGGGCCAGGGCGTTCAGGGCCACGAAGGCGATGGCGCCGCACAGGGCCGGGGTGACGTAGAGCTCGCGCCGCAGCAGCACCGAGGGCTGGTGGGCCAGGACGTCGCGCAGGACGCCGCCGAAGGTGGCGGTCAGGACGCCCATGACCACCGCGGTGAACGGCGGGACCCCGAGCGAAGTCGCCTTCATCGCCCCCACCGAGGTGTAGGCGGCCATCCCCAGGGCGTCGAGCCAGAGCAGCAGGCGCTCGCGGCCGCGGCCCGGGCCGAAGATCCAGATGGCCAGGGCGCCGAGCAGGCAGACCACCACATACTCCGGCCGGCCCACCCAGAAGACCGGCGCGTCGATCAGCAGGTCGCGCAGGGTGCCGCCGCCGACGCCGGCGAGGGCGGCGAAGAAGCCGAAGGTGATGATGTCGTGCCCGGACCGGGCGGCGGCCAGGGCGCCGGTGGCGCCGAACACGGCCACGGCGGCGTAGTCGAGCACGATGAGGCTGACGGCGAGTCCATCCATTCCCCACTCATGCGGTCGCAGGTGACGCGCGGCAAGCTCCCGGCTAGAAGCCGAAGCCATGTCAGAACCCAAACGCGGCTGGTTCCAGCGCCTTACCCAGGGGCTCACCAAGTCCTCGAAGCAGATGGGCGACCAGATCGCCCAGGTCTTCACGGCCAAGGCGCCGCTCGATCAGGCGAAGCTCGACGAGCTGGAGGAGATGCTCATCGAGGCCGACCTGGGCCCGCAATCGGCGGCCCGGATCACCGCCCGCTTCGCCGAGGAGAAGTTCGGCAAGGACGTGGGCGAGGCCGAGATCAAGGAGGCCCTGGCCCAGGCCATCGGGGACGAGCTGGCCGCCCGCCAGGGGACCTTCGATCCGCTCTCGGGCCCCCGGCCCTATGTGGTGATGTTCATCGGGGTCAACGGCTCGGGGAAGACCACCACCCTCGGCAAGATCGCCCAGGACCTGAAGAGCCGCGGGGCCAAGGTGCTGGTGGTGGCCGGCGACACCTTCCGGGCCGCGGCCGTGGAGCAGCTGAAGGTCTGGGCCGAGCGCTCGGGGGTGGACTTCATGAGTCGCCCCACGGGATCGGACGCCGCGGGGCTGGCGTTCGACGCCGTGCAGCGGGCCAAGGCCGAGAACTATGACGTGGTGCTGATCGACACCGCAGGCCGCCTGCAGAACAAGGAAGGCCTGATGGACGAGCTCCTGAAGATCATCCGGGTGGTCAAGAAGCTGGACGCCGACGCGCCGCACGAGACCCTGCTGGTGCTGGACGCCACCGTGGGCCGCAACGCCCTGAGCCAGGAGAACATCTTCGGCAACCGGATCGGGGTCTCTGGCATCGTCATGACCAAGCTGGACGGCACCGCCCGCGGCGGGGTGCTGGTGCCGGTGGCCCAGGCCTCGGACAGCCCCATCAAGCTGATCGGCGTGGGCGAGGGCATCGAGGACCTGCAGCCCTTCGACGCCCGGGCCTTCGCCCGCAGCCTCGTGGGCCTGGCGGAGCCGATCCGTTGAGCCAGCGCGCACGGGACTGGGTCCGCTACTTCGTCGACTATTCGGCGCTGGTGGTGTTCGTGGCGGCCTATTTCGCCACGGGCAAGAACCTGACCCAGGCGACCTGGGCCCTGGTGGTGGGCTCGGGGATCGCCCTGGTGGTCGGGCTGGCGGTGGAGCGCCGGATCGCGCCCTTCCCGCTGATCGCCTGCGCCGCGGGCCTCGTGTTCGGGGGCCTGGCGCTGTTCTTCCACGACCCGCGCCTGCTGAAGATCAAGCCGACGGTGATGAACGGCGTCTTCGGCCTGATCCTGACCGGCGGCCTGTTGATGGGCAAGCACCCGCTGAAGCTGCTGCTGGGCGAGGCGTTCGAGATGCCCGAGAGCGCCTGGCGGCGGCTGACCCTGAACTACGCCCTGTTCTTCTTCGCCCTGGCCGGGCTGAACGAGTTCGTCTGGCGCACCCAGGCCGAGGAGGTGTGGGTGGTGTTCCGCTTCCCCGGCCTGATGATTCTGGCGGTGGTGTTCTCGCTGACCCAGGTGCCGCTGATGATGAAGTACGCCAAGCAGGGCGAGGCGCCGCCCCCGCCGCCCACCGAGTAGGCGGCATGTCGGGCGACCTGGTCCGCCGGGGGCAGAGGTTCAGGCGCGGCGTCGAGCTGCTGCGGGCCGGGCGCTGGGCCGAGGGCTGGCCGCTGCTGGAGGAGCGGACGCACCTTGCGCCCCATCTCGTGCCGCCGGGGCCGGCCAGCTATCCCGAGTGGCGGGGCGAGCCCCTGGAGGGGCGCTCCATCCTGGTCTGGATCGAGCAGGGCCTGGGCGACCAGATCATGTTCGGCCGTTTCGCTAGCCTGCTGAAGGCCCGGGGCGCGGGCCAGGTGACCCTCGCCTGCCGCCCGCCGGTGGCCCCGGTGCTGGCGACGATCCCGGGGGTGGACGCGGTGATCCCGATCCCGGTGGGCGGGTCGGCGCCGGTGCCGCGGCACCAGCTGTGGACCCGCTACTTCAGCCTGCCCTGGCGGCTCGGAATCACCCTCGAGACCCTGCCGTCGGCGCCCTACGTCCGGGCGCCGGCGGCGCGGCCAGCGGACGGGCGATTCGGCCTCGTGTGGCGGACGAGCGCCACGGGCGCGGTGGCCCAGGCCAAGACCCTGCCGCCGGACTTGGCGGCGCGGCTGTCGCGCCTGGGGGCCGTCAGCCTGCATCCCGAGGACACCGGGGCCGCGGACCTCGCCGAGACGGCGGCGATCATCGCCGGGCTGGAGCTGGTGGTGACGGTGGACACGGCGGTGGCGCACTTGGCCGGCGCCATGGGCAAGCCGGTGTGGATCCTGCTGCACAGGCCGGCGGACTGGCGCTGGCTGGGCGAGCACCGCCTCGACAGCCCCTGGTACCCCAGCGCGCGACTGTTCCGGCAGACGCGGGCGGGCGACTGGCGGCCGGTGGTGGAGGAAGTGGCAGGGCTGCTGGCGGCTAACGCGGCATGACCACGGCGCCCGGCCGCAGATAGGGCGTGCGCAGGCGGTCGTAGTTCACGTCGGGGAGCCCCCGCGTGATCGCCTCGAGCATGGCCGGACCGTCCGCCGCCGCCGGCGGCGGCTCGCCATAGAGGGCGCGCCAGAGCGCGGCGGCCTCGTGATAGATGCGCTGATCCCGATCCATGCGTGTGTCTGTGAACCTATTCAACATGCGACAGAACACGCAGGCGGAGGGCCTGTTCCGCAATAAATTATGCTGAATTCCCGGCGGGTTACGCGCGCCGGCTGGATCAGACGCGGATGTCGATGATCGAGCCCGGCCGGAGCATGCGGCCAGCCGTGTCCACCGCGGCCTGGGCGCGGGCGGCCTTGGCCGTCGCCGCGTCGGCGGCCGCAGCGGCGCTCGCAGCGGCCCGGGCGGCGGTCGCGGCGTTGGCGGCGGCCGTGGCGGCGGCGGCCTGACCCGCGGCGGCGGCGAAGAAGGCCCGCTGGGCGGCCATCCGGGCGGTGGGGTCCACGGGGCGCGGCTGCGGCGGGGTCGCGGGAGACAGGCTCGGGCGGATCGTCGTCAAGGTAGCGGCGCCGGTTATGGTTAACAGGACCTGCCGAGGATTGGCGGGCGTCGCCTTGCGAAGTGGTTAACGCGCGAGGCCCGCGAGGCGGCTGGCGTCGGCTTCGGTGAGGGGGCCCGTGTGCTTGGCGAGGATGGTCCCGTCGCGACCCACCACATAGGTCTCGGGCACGCCGGTGACGCCGAACTCGACCCCCGCCCGGCCGTCGCGGTCGACGAGGATCTCGGCGAAAGGATCGCCCAGGCGGGTGAGGAAGGCCGCGGTGTTCTGCGGCGCGTCCTTGTAGGCGACGCCCACCACGCGGACCGGCTGGCCCTTCAGCCCCATGAGCACCGGATGCTCGATCTCGCAGGGGGCGCACCAGGAGGCGAAGAAGTTGACGATCATCGGTCCCTCGGCCGCCATGGCGTGCAGGGAGACCGGCTGGCCCTCGGCCAGGGTCGGCAGGGCGACGGCGGGGACCGGCTTGCCCACCAGGGCCTGGGGCTGGACCTGCGGATTGCGGTTCAGGGCATAGAGGCCGAACAGCAGGCCAAGCGCCGCGAGCACGGCCAGGGGGGCGAAGGCGAGCCAGCGGTTCATCGGCCCGAGCGCTCCTCGAAGCGGCGGCGCCAGCGGCGGGCGTGAGCCAGGGAGGTCCAGATCAGGCCGGCGAACACGAGGCCGGTGATGATGAAGGCCGGCCAGATGAAGGCGGCGTAGTCGCTGGAAGGTTCGGGCGGCATGTCAGCCCCTCGCCGCGCGCAGGGCGGCGGCCTCGGCGCGGCGGCGCCAGACCTCGCCGCGGATGCGGACCAGCCACAGGGAGCCGAAGGCCGACAGATAGGCGAGGCTCATCAGCAGCAGGGGGATCAGGAACACCGGCGGCATGGCGGGGCCGCCCTCGGCGAAGATGGAGGAGCCCTGGTGTAGGGAGTTCCACCACTCGACGCTGTAATGGATGATCGGGATGTTGATCGAACCCACCAGCGCCAGGATGGCGGCGGCCCGGGCGGCCTTGGCCTCGTCGTCTAGCGAGGCGCGCAGGGCCATGTAGGCCACATAGAGCAGGAACAGGATCAGCACCGAGGTCAGGCGCGCGTCCCACACCCACCAGGTTCCCCACATGGGCCGGCCCCAGAGCGAGCCGGTGACCAGGGTGAGGAAGGCGAAGGCGGCGCCCAGGGGCGCGGCGGCCTGGGCGGCGGCGTCGGCCAGCACGTGCCGGAAGACCAGCGACAGGAAGCTCGCCACCGCCAGGGCCACATAGGCGAACATGGCGATCTGGGCGGCCGGCACATGGATGAACATGATCCGGACCGTCAGGCCCTGCTGGTAGTCGGCGGGGGCCGTGAAGCCGAGATAGAGGCCGGCGGCGGCCAGCAGGGCGGCGATCACGCCGAACATGGGCGCCGCCCAGCGCGAGAACGCCATGAAACGTTCGGGATTGGCGAGGAAGGCGGGCGCCGGGATCATCGGGAGTTCCGCTTAAGCCCCGGCGGCCCGCCCCGCAAGGCCGGGTCTCAGATGTCGCCCGGCTCCGGCGGCGGCGCGGGCGGGCCCGGAGGAGCCGGTGGAGGCGCCGGCGGGGGTGGCGGCGGGGGCATGTGGCCGGCCGGGATCAGCATGGGCCCGAAGCCCGGAGCGGCCATCATCACCATGGGCATGGCGTCGAAGGCCTTCTTCTGGCGCTCGTCGAGCTGGGCGTAGAAGGCGCGCGTCGCCGCGATCCGCCGCTTCATGGCCGCATGCTGGGCGTCGGCCCTGGCTTCCATCTCGGCCAGGCGTTCGACGGTGGAGGCCTTGGCCGCGCCCTTTTCCAGACGGGCGATGCGGTCGCCGTGGGGCTCGGGCCGGGTGGCGTCCAGGAAGGCCTTCAGGGCCGGCTCCTGGTTGGGCCGCAGCTGGAGCACGTCCTTCAGGCGCTGTTCGCGGTCCTCGCCCGAGCGGAAGACCATCGCGCGCCTGGCCGGGCGTTCATGGGGGGCGTGGGCGCGGTAGATGTGCACATGGCGCGAGCCGGTCCGTTCGACGGCGGCCGCGGCGTCACGCTGGGCCTCGGCTCGGGCCTGGTCGGCGGCGTCGCGGGCCACGGCGACGCCCGTCGTCAGGGCGAGGGCGGCGCCGGCGACGAGCAGGGCGGGGGTCTTTTTCATCGCTGTCTTCCCAAGGACGTCGACTGTCGGGGTGAAAGCTCCACCGTGACGATGCGGCGAAAAAACGGCGGTCTGCATGAAGCTTTCTTCATGTGCAGCCGAGGCCGCGGCCGCCGCGGCGTCCTGAAGGCGACCTAGGACAGGGCGTTGCGGCAGGCGCCGGCCATGGCCAGGGGGCCCAGGGCCACGGCGGCGGCCGCATAGGCGCCGAGCAGGGCGAAGCCGCCCTGCCACGGCAGGCCGCCCGCAAAGGCGTCCAGGGCCCCGCCGCCGAAGATCACCGGCGGGACGAACAGCGGCAGGACGATCACCGCGGTGAGCAGGCCGCCCCGGCGGGCGCCGAGGCTGAGCGCGGCCCCGATGCCGCCCATGAAGGCGAAGGCGAGGCCGCCGAGCAGCGCGCAGGCGAAGATCAGCGGGGCGAGGCTGGGCGCCGCGCCCAGGGCGATGGCCGCCACGGGGGCGGCCAGGGCGAGGGGGGCGCCCGTGGCCAGCCACTGGCCCAGGCACTTGATGGCGCAGGTGATCTCCAGCGGCACCGGCGAGAGGGACAGAAGATCGAGGGCGCCGTCCTCGTAGTCGCGCTCGAACAGGCGATCGAGGGAGAGCAGGGCCGCCAGGGCCAGGGCCACCCAGGCGGCGCCCGGGGCGATGGCCGCCAGCCGCTCGGGCTCGGGACCGATGGCCAGGGGCATGAGGGTGGCGACCCCGGCGTAGAAGCCCACGGACACCAGGGGGCCGCCGCCGCGGCCCCAGGCCAGGGTGGTCTCGCGGACCAGGAGGGCGAGGGCGCGGCTCATCCGGCCAGCTCCAGGCTCTTGGCGGCCACCGGCAGGGGATCGTGCACGGCGGCCAGGATCATGCCGCCGCCGGACAGGTGGGCGGCCATGGTCTCGCCCATGCGGCTGCGCCAGACGGCGTCCAGGGGACTGAGCGGCTCGTCCAGCAGCCAGAGGGGGCGCGGCGCGGCGACGAGGCGCGAGAGGGCGAGGCGTCGACGCTGGCCTGCCGAGAGCCGGCGGACTTCGAGGTCGAGCAGGCGGCCAAGGTCGAAAGTCTCGGCGGCGGCCTGAGCGGCGGCCTCGGTCCCGCCGCACCAGCGGGTCCAGAAGGCCAGTTCCTCCCGCACCGTGCGCGACGGCTTGAGGCCATCATGATGGCCCACGAAATGCAGCCCCTCGGCCCGGGCCTCGGCCGGATCGGTCGGGCCGAAGCCGACCGTCCCCGCCTCCAGCCGCACGAGGCCGGCCACCGCGCGCAGCAGGCTGGTCTTGCCCGAGCCGTTGGGGCCGGTGAGGGCGCAGGCTTCGCCGGGGGCGAGCCGCAGGGACACGCCCTCGAAGAGCACCCGCCCGCCCCGCCGTACGGAGGCTTCGGATATCAGCAATTCGGGGATCATGCGGAAGGCTGCGTCCTGGGCGGGCTTGACAACAGGTTTTGCGAACGATTCTCAGAATGTGCGGCGCATGGACGGGGGGCCTTGTCGGGGCTATGAAGCCGCCGGCCGCCGCAGCCCCAGGGGGGCAACGCCGCGCGGGGACGAACGCTGTGTGTCCGTCCCTCCAGAGCGCGCGATCCCTGGGGTGGTCGATGGGCGGCTGGGAACAGAGAAAGGATCTCCCCTGATGGCGTCCGTCGACAGCCTGAAAACCCGCCGCGAACTGACGGTGGGCGACAAGACCTACGCTTACTACAGCCTTCGCGCGGCGGAGGAAGCCGGACTTTCGGGGGTTTCGCGCCTCCCGATCTCGATGAAGGTCCTGCTCGAGAACCTGCTGCGCAACGAGGACGGCCAGTCGGTCACCGTCGACGACCTCAAGGCGATCGCGGCCTGGCTTGAGAACAAGGGCTCGGTCGAGCACGAGATCAGCTTCCGTCCCGCCCGCGTCCTGATGCAGGACTTCACCGGCGTGCCGGCGGTGGTGGACCTGGCGGCCATGCGCGACGCCATGACGGCCCTGGGCGGCAACCCCGAGAAGATCAACCCGCTGAACCCGGTCGACCTCGTCATCGACCACTCGGTGATGGTGGACTACTTCGGCACGTCCAAGTCGTTCGCCGCCAACGTGGAGCGCGAGTACGAGCGCAACATGGAGCGCTACCGCTTCCTGCGCTGGGGCTCGTCGGCCTTCAACAACTTCCGCGTGGTGCCCCCGGGCACCGGCATCTGCCACCAGGTGAACCTGGAGTACCTGGCCCAGACCGTCTGGACCAACGAGGAAGACGGCCAGACCGTCGCCTATCCGGACACCGTGGTCGGCACCGACAGCCACACCACCATGGTCAACGGCCTGTCGGTCCTGGGCTGGGGCGTGGGCGGCATCGAGGCCGAGGCGGCCATGCTGGGCCAGCCGATCCCGATGCTGATCCCGGAAGTCATCGGCTTCCGCCTGGACGGCGCCCTGCCGGACGGCGCCACCGCCACCGACCTCGTGCTGACCGTCACCCAGATGCTCCGCAAGAAGGGCGTGGTCGGCAAGTTCGTGGAATTCTACGGCCCGGGCCTGCAGCACCTGACCCTGGAAGACCAGGCGACCATCGCCAACATGGCTCCGGAATACGGCGCCACCTGCGGCTTCTTCCCCGTCACCCAGGCCACCCTGGACTACCTGGCCGCCACCGGCCGTGAGCCGGAGCGCGTGGCCCTGGTCGAAGCCTACGCCAAGGAACAGGGCATCTGGCGCGACCCGTCCGATCCGGAGCCGGTGTTCACCGACACCCTGGAGCTGGACCTGAGCACCGTGGCCGCCTCGCTGGCCGGTCCGAAGCGTCCGCAGGACCGCGTGCTGCTGACCGACGCGGCGGCCGAGTTCCGTTCCGCCCTGGCCAACGATTTCGGCAAGGCCGAGGGCTATGGCGAGCGCTTCAAGGTCGAGGGCGAGGACTTCGAGGTGGGCAACGGCGACGTGGTGATCGCCGCCATCACCTCGTGCACCAACACCTCGAACCCCAGCGTGCTGATCGCCGCCGGCCTGGTGGCCAAGAAGGCCGTCGAGAAGGGCCTGAAGGTGAAACCGTGGGTGAAGACCTCGCTGGCCCCCGGCTCGCAGGTGGTCACGGACTATCTGAAGGCCGCCGGCCTGACGAAGCACCTGGACGCCCTGGGCTTCAACCTCGTGGGCTACGGCTGCACCACCTGCATCGGCAACTCGGGCCCGCTGCCGGAGCCGATCTCGGAGACCATCCAGAAGAACGATCTGGTGGCGGTGTCGGTGCTCTCGGGCAACCGCAACTTCGAAGGCCGCGTGAACCCCGACGTGCGGGCCAACTACCTGGCTTCGCCGCCGCTGGTGGTGGCCTACGCCCTGGCCGGCTCGATGCTCGTCGACCTGGCCAACGATCCGCTGGGCGAGGACAAGGACGGCAACCCCGTCTATCTGAAGGACATCTGGCCGACGAGCGCCGAGATCTCGGCGCTGCAGCGCAAGCACGTCACCAACAAGATGTTCGCCTCGCGCTACGCCGACGTCTTCAAGGGCGACAAGAACTGGCAGGGCATCAAGGTCGCCGGCGGCCAGACCTACACCTGGGACGTGGGCTCCACCTATGTGCAGAACCCGCCGTACTTCCAGGGCATGACCATGGAGCCGGCGCCGGTCACCGACATCGTCGAGGCCCGGGTGCTGGGCGTGTTCGGCGACTCGATCACCACCGACCACATCTCGCCGGCCGGTTCGATCAAGGCGAGCTCGCCCGCGGGCGTCTACCTGCGTGAGCGCCAGGTGCCGCAGTCGGAGTTCAACTCCTACGGCGCGCGTCGCGGCAACCACGAGGTGATGATGCGGGGCACCTTCGCCAACATCCGCATCCGCAACCGCATCACGCCCGACATCGAGGGCGGGGTGACCAAGCACTTCCCCTCGGGCGAGGTCATGTCGATCTACGACGCGGCCATGCGCTACCAGCAGGAAGGCCGGCCGCTCGTGGTGTTCGCGGGCAAGGAATACGGCACCGGCTCGTCGCGCGACTGGGCGGCCAAGGGCACCAAGCTGCTGGGCGTCCGGGCGGTGATCGCCGAAAGCTTCGAGCGCATCCACCGCTCGAACCTGGTGGGCATGGGGGTGCTGCCGCTGCAGTTCCTGCAGGAAGGCTGGCAGAAGCTGAACCTCACCGGCGAGGAGATCGTGACGATCCGCGGCCTCACCGAACTGGCGCCGCGCAAGCAGCTGATCGTCGAGATGTACCGTCCGAGCGACGGCCGCATCGCCCGCTTCCCGGTGCGCTGCCGCATCGATACGCCGACCGAGCTGGAATACTTCAAGCAGGGCGGCGTGCTGAACTACGTGCTGCGCAGCCTGGCCAAGCCGGAAGCCTGAGGCTCGCCGGCGCGGTGAAAGACGCGACGGGGCCCCGGCGACAGGGCCCCGTTTTGCGTTTCTGTGGGTCATGGCCGCCGCCGTCGGCCCCTCACGGCTTGTTGTGATTTACAGCTCCGGGCCCAGCTTCTAAGTCGGGGGCGATGCGGAAAGCGGCGCTCCTCAGCCTGATCCTGGTCGCGACCTCGCTCGCCGCCTTCGGACCCGCCGCGGCCAAGCCGCCGGTGCTGGTCGAGCTCTACACGGCCCAGGGCTGCGCCTCGTGCCTCGAGGCCAACGCCCATGTGGGCAAGCTGGCCGAGCGGCCGGGCGTCCTGGCCCTGACCTTCCCGGTGGACTACTGGGACTACCTCGGCTGGACCGACACCTTCGCCAAGCCCGAGTTCACCGAGCGCCAGAAGGCCTATGTGACGCGGCTGAAGCTGCGCGAGCCCTACACGCCGCAGGTGGTGGTGGACGGCCATGAGGAAGCGCCGGGGCTGAAGACCGCCGAGGTGGAGCGCCTGGTACGCGCCGCCGCCAGCGCGTCGCGCAATCCGCCGGACATGAAGTTCATTGGCCCGCGCCGGGTGGACGTGGGCTCGGGCCGACCGCCGTCGGGCGGCGCCGAGGTCTGGCTGATCCGCTACGACCCGCGCGAGGTGGAGACGCCGGTGAAGGCCGGCGACAACCGCGGCGAGACGGTGGTGCAGAAGAACGTGGTGCGCGAGATCGTCCGGCTGGGCGCCTGGCGCGGACGCCCGCAGGCCTACCGGATGCCGCCGGCCTCGGAGGAGGGGCTGCGGACGGTGGTGGTGGTGCAGGGCGCCAACGGCGGCCGGGTGCTGGGTCTCGCCCAGAAGGCCGAGTAGACCCAGATAGCGGCCCCGGAAAGGGCGGGCCCCGGACAAACGAAAGCCCGCGCAGCTGGAGAGGGTCTACGCGGGCTTACGCTTCAGATGAAAGCGTCGGTTGGCCAGGCCCTGATCCAGGGGGGCTGGGGGGGCTGTTCAGGATCCGGGACCTCGGGTCCGACCAACCGACGAAATGACTATCGCGGGGGCATCCGACCTTCGCTGGACCGAAATAAGGTCATTTCGGGGCGGCTCGACCACGAGATATGGGGGCGATTTCCCGGTGGCCCGTCCGCGAGATTTGCGTCAGGCTCCGGCCCGATGGCCTTCGACCCCAGCCCCGCGGCCCCAAGGCTGGCCGGCGTCTTCTTCGAGCGGCGCGAGCTTGAGCGCCTGCTGCGGCTTTACGGGCGCATGGTCGCCCAGGGCGAATGGCGCGACTACGGCATGGACAGCCTGCCGGACGCGGCGGTGTTCTCCGTCTTCCGGCGCACCGCCGAGGCGCCGCTCTACCGGATCGAGAAGCGGCCGGCCCTGGCCCGCCGCCAGGGCGCCTGGGCGATCGTCGGCCAGGGGGGGCATGTGCTGCGCCGGGGCCACGAGCTGGAGCAGGTGCTGCGCTTCTTCGACAAGGGCCGCTTCAAGGTGGTGGACTAGGGCCGCGGCCTCGTCTGGGCGCACGAAGTCCGGGGGGCACGAAAAAGCCCCGGCGGAGGGATCCGCCGGGGCGCGTCGTTTTCGGTCTGCTGCGAGGCCTAGCGGCGCTGGCCGAAGAACTGCAGCAGGAATTGGAAGAGGTTGATGAAGTTGATGTAGAGGCTGAGCGCGCCGTAGTTGGTGGCCACGCCCATGGCCGCCTCGTTCCCGCCCAGCTCGTAGTAGGTCATCTTCAGGCGCTGGGTGTCATAGGCGATCAGGCCCGCGAAGATGAACACGCCCAGGACGCTGATGAGGAAGTTCATCATCGAGTTCTGGATGAAGATGTTCACCACCGAGGCGATCACCAGGCCGATCAGGCCCACCAGCAGGAAGCTGCCGAAGCCGGTCAGGTCCTTCTTGGTCGTGTAGCCGAACAGGCTGAGGCCCCCGAAGGCGGTGGCGGTGATCAGGAAGGTCGTGGCGATCGAGGCGCCGGTGTAGAGCAGGGTCCACACGCCCAGGCCCGCGCCGATCAGGGCGACGATGGTCCAGTAGAAGATGCCCGAGGTGCGGGGCGTGGCGTTGCGCAGGGCGAACATCCCGAACAGCATCACCGCCAGCGGGGCGAAGGCCACGATCGTGCCGAGCATGGTCATGCCGACCAGACGGCCGTCGGGGGTGACCGCGTACAGCAGGTCGCGGACGGGGGCGTACTGACCGGTCAGGAAGGCGAGGCCGGCGGAGACCACCAGGCCGAGCGCAACCTTGTTGTAGACGCCGAGCATGAAGCTGCGAAGTCCCGCGTCCACCGACATGTCGGCGCGATCCGCCGGGATCGAGCGCGCGTAGCCGCGGTTGAAGTCGCTCATAATTGGCTTTGCCCTTTCGTTGACGTCCCAGTCGGACGCAGATCGAAATATCGTGGGGGTTACGCACCTAGGCAAGGTCTAGCGCGCGCCGGAGTTCCATTTTCGTGCTCAGGCCGGGTTGGAGCTAGATCGCGGACAGGGCGAAGGAATTCGCCCGCCGGGCGCTGCCGGGGTAAGACGGGTCATGATCCGCCTGTTCGCCGCCCTGGCCCTGCCCTCCGAAATCGTCAAAGGCCTGGTGCGCCGGCAGGCCGGCGTGGAGTTCGCCCGCTGGCGTCCGCCCGAGAGCCTGCACATCACCCTGCGCTTCTTCGGCGAGGTGCGGCAGGACGTGGCCCGGGACCTGGACGCGGAGCTGTCCACCATCGATGCGCCGCCCTTCGAACTGGTGCTGGAGGGCGTGGGGGCGTTCGGGGAGGGCCGGGACATCCACGCCATCTGGGCGGGGGTGGAGGAAAGCCCGCTGCTGCGGCGGCTGGCCGAGGCCTGCGAGACCGCGGCGCGACGGGCCGGGCTGAAGCCCGAGAAGCGCAACTACAAGCCGCATGTGACCCTCGCCTACCTCAAGCAGGCGGACCCGGGCGAGGTGGCCGCCTGGATCCAGGGCAACAATCTGCTGAAGTCACCGCCCTTCGCCGTGGACCGCTTCGGCCTCTATTCCTCGACCCTGGGCGGCGAGGGATCCCATTACCGGCTGGAAGCGGAATACCCGCTGGGCTGAGGCCGAGGCGGCTTCAGCGGACGGCGTAGTCCTTGAGCACCCCCAGCGGGACGATGGCCAGGGTCTCCTCGTGGGTGGCCTCCAGCACCAGCGGCGGGGCGACGCCGGCGTCGAGGGCCTCCTTCCAGCGCGGGGCGCAGAGGCACCAGCGGTCGCCGGGCTTCAGGCCCGGGAAGGCGAGGTCCGGACGCGGGGTCGACAAATCGTTCCCCACGGCCCGGGAATAGGCCAGGAACTCGGCGGTCATCACCGCGCAGACCGTGTGCATCCCCATGTCGTGAGGGCCGGTTTCGCAGCAGCCGTTGCGGAAGAAGCCGGTGACCGGATCCAGGGAGCAGGGCTGGAGCTCGGTCCCGAGCACGTTGCGGGCCTCGGCGTCGTAGCGGAGCGGACGGACGGTCATGGCGCCATCCTAAACCCGAACTCGCGCGTTGATAGGTCTCCGGGACGCCGTCGGACGGCGTTCGGAGCCCATGGCCAAGCCTGGCGTCGCAGAGGACAATGAACGGCATGAGGACGGTGACGGGACTTCTGGCGGGGATGACGGCGGCGCTGGGCGCCTGGGCCGCAACGGCGCAGCCTGCTCCGGGGACCGCCCAGATCGATCCGCCGGCCGACCCGCGCGCGGCGATCCCGCTGATGGCTCCGCCGCCGCAGCTGGCCGGGGCGGCCTATGACTCGCGGATCAAGGCCTCGCTGATCTCGGCCCAGAGCTTCCAGGGGCCGCTGGACGGCGGCTGGCGGCTCGAGGGGGCGGGCGGGGCGGCCTACGACCTGCAGCTGGTGGACCGGAACGATGGGGCCCTGCAGGGGGCCTGGCGGGACCTGCGGCGGCCGGGCGCCCTGGACGCCTCGGGCTTCGTCGACGTCATCGCCCGCGACGGGGCGGCTCTGCGCCTGAGCTTCGGCGGCCGCACCGCCGAACTGACGCCCGGCCCGGGCGGGACCTGGATCGGGGCGCTGGACGGCCAGGCGGCCACCCTGGCGCGGCGCTAGGCCTGGTCGCCCTGGGCGAAGGCCGCCTGGGCGGCCACAAGGGCGCCGGCCAGCTCGGCCGGGCGGTAGCGGCGAGCCTCGCCCGCGCCCCACACCGGACCCGGCCAGGCCGGGTCGTCGGCCCGGCGGCCCACCACATGGACATGCAGCTGCGGCGTGACATTGCCCAGCTGGCCGACGTTGAGCTTCTCCACCGGCCGGCCCGCGGCCTCGCCCATCGCCCGCACGGCGGCGCCGGCGGCCACCACCTCGTCCATCAGCCGGACGCGGTCCTCCGGGCTGAGGTCCTCCAGTTCGCGCACGCCCGCGATCCGGGGGATCAGCACGATCCAGGGGTAGCGGGCGTCGTCCTGCAGCCGGGCGTGGCAGAGGGAAAGCTCGGCCACCGGCTCGGACGTGGCTTCGAAGGCGGGATCGATCCGGAACATGGCTGCACCGCCTGCGGCATTGCAGCAGGCCCGTCAATTGGCTAGGGACGCCGCGAAAACACCGCCATCCCAGCTTTCCAAGGAGCAGCCCATGGCTTCCAAGCCGCCCATCCGCGTCGCCGTTACGGGGGCCGCCGGCAACATCGGCTACGCCCTGCTCTTCCGCATCGCCTCGGGCGAGATGCTCGGCAAGGACCAGCCGGTCATTCTGCAGCTGCTCGAAATCCCGACCGAAGGCGCCCAGAAGGCGCTGAAGGGCGTGGCCATGGAGCTGGAGGACTGCGCCTTCCCGCTGCTGCAGGACATGATCCTCACGGACGACCCGAAGGTCGCCTTCAAGGACGCCAGCTGGAACCTGCTGGTGGGCTCCAAGCCGCGCGGCCCCGGCATGGAGCGCGCGGACCTGCTGAAGGACAACGGCAAGATCTTCATCGCCCAGGGCCGGGCGATCGACGAGGTGGCCGCCGACGACGCCCGCGTCGCCGTGGTGGGCAACCCCTGCAACACCAATGTGATGATCGCCGCCAGCCAGGCCAAGCGCCTGACCCCGGACCGCTTCACCGCCATGGTGCGCCTGGACGAGAACCGCGGCCGCGCCCAGCTGGCCAAGAAGGCCGGCGTGTCGATCAACGAGGTCTCCGAGCTGTTCATCTACGGCAACCACAGCCCGACGATGTTCGCCGACTTCACCCACGCCAAGATCGGCGGCAAGCCGGCGGCCGAGGTCATCAATGACCGCGCCTGGCTCGAGAACGAGTACCTGCCCGCCGTCGGCAAGCGCGGCGCGGCGATCATCGAGGCCCGCGGCCAGAGCTCGGCGGCCTCGGCGGCCAACGCCCTGATCGACCACGTGCGCGACCTGGTCACGCCGGGCGCCATCCACTCGGTGGCGGTCAATTCGGAAGGCCGCTACGGCTTCGCCGAAGGCGTGTGGGCGGGCATGCCGGTGAAGACCGTCGCCCCGGGCGCCTACGAGGTCGTCACGAGCTACGAGATGGACGACTTCGCCAAGGCGAAGATCAAGATCACCAACGACGAGCTCATCAGCGAGCGCGACACGGTGAAGGAGATGCTGGGCTAAGGTCCAGGCCCCCAAGACCAGACCAGAAGGGCCCCCGGCGTCGCCGCGGGGCCCTTTCCTTTGGGCGCGGGGATCAGCGGCCGAGGTCGTCGAGTTCGGCGATGCGCTGCCGATAGATGCTCTCCACCGCGTCCGGCGAGCGCCGGGCGGCGTCTTCGCGGACGGCCAGCCAGTCGTCCTGCTCGGCGCGCAGTTCGCCATAGGGGACGCCGGCCGCCACCGCCCGCCGGAAGGCCCGGTCAAGCCGGCGGTCGAGACGGGCGAGGACCGCGTCTTCGCAGACCATCCGCTCGGCCCGACTGCCGGCGCGGCCGCAGTCGAAGCTGGGCGTCGGCCCCCGGGCCATGGGCGGCGGGGCGATCTCGCGCACGGGTCCGGGTTCGCGGCGGGCGGCAGGCGGTCGGATGTCCCGGGTCGGGGGCTGGACCGGGGGCTGGGCCGGGGACTGGACCGGGGCTCGGGCCTCGGCCGCCTGGGCGAGGTCGGGCGGCAGGACTTCCAGCTTGCCCGTCGGCGGCGGGGCCGGGGCCGGGGTGACGGCGGCCACCTCCACCGGGACCGGCGTGACGTCGGCCTCGGCGGAGGCCGTCACCGGCCGCATCGGCTCGCGAGACGGCGCCTTGGCCAGTTCCGGCCGGGCGAAGACCCCGAACAGGAGGCCCAGCGCCGCCGCCCCGGCGACGCCGGTCAGCAGCATGGCCCGGGAGACGCCCCGGCGAGGCGCCGTCTCAGGCCGGCGGCCGTCCAGGCGCAGGCCGTCGTCGTCCGGCGGCCGCCCGGCGGGGCGATCGGAAAAGTCTCTGTCGGTGTCGCCCAGCGGGTCGGTCATCGCAGTCTCAGGTGGCGGCGTCCCTCAGCGGGCAAAGCGCGTGAGCCGGGCCCCGCGTTGCAAAGGCGCAGGCGGTTGTCAGTCGTCCCGGGCGTCGCGGGCGAGGTCGTGCAGGGCGGCGATGCGGGCTTCGTAAACATCCTCGACCGCCCAGACTCCGTCGCGGGCGGCGGCGGTTCGGGCCTGGCGCCAGCGATCCCGCTGCCGCTCCAGGGCCGAGGCGGGGACGCCGGCCGCCTCGGCGTCCCGGAACGCCCGCTGGAGCTGCCGGTCCCGCAGGTTCAGGCGGGGGTTGGCGCAGACCAGGGCCTCGGCCGGATCCGGCAGGGCGCAGGCGTCGTTGCGGGCCGCCCGCACCGGGCCCTCGCCGCGCGGGGCCGCCTTCCGGACCGGCGCGGCGATCCGGCCGGCCTTCTCCTTGAGCGTGGCCGGCGCCGCCTTCACCGCCTTGGTGAGCGTGGCGAGCTTCACCGGCTCGGTTCCGGACTTGCCGCCCTCCCCGGCCTTGGGTCTGGGCTCGGCCTTGGCGAGGCGGGTGGAGTGGTCGGGCCTTGCGGCCTTCGTCGGCCGGGAGGTCGGCGCAGACGTTGCTTTCGGCGCCGCTTTCGACGCCGCCTTTGGAGGAGCCTTGGCGGCGGACCTGGCCAGAGCCTCAGGCCTGGCTTTGGGCGGGGCCTTTACGTCCCGTGGCGGCGAGGCGTCCTTCGGCGGCGCCGGCGGCGTGAGAACCGTCACCGGCAGGACGCCCCTGGGCAGGCCCACCTTGGTGAGCGCGAACGGCGAGCGGGTCGCTTCTGGGGGCGGCACATAGGGCGGGACGAGGGCCATGAGCTCCGCGGGCATGACCTCGAGCGGCTCGCCGAGGGGCGACGGCGTCTCGTCGACGACGATCTGCAGGATACGGCCGCCGGCGTCAGCCTCGGCTTCGGGTCTTGGGGGCGGCGTCGCCTCGTTGCGGTCGAGGCCGTCGGGGCGGGCCCACAGGCCGAGGCCCGCCCCGAGGGCGCAGGCCCCGACCAGGCCGGCCATGACCAGGCGCCCGCCGCCGGCCCGGCGGGGGGCGACGGTCTGATCCTCGTCGAGCAACTGGTCGTGCGTCATCGGCGACCTCGTGTGGTACGGGTCCCTCGACGCAAGGGGGGGAGGCGATGACCAATGACGCGGCTTGCCCAAGCCGCGGAACGCCCCAACCCCGAACTCTCTCCCAGTCGCAGATAAAGGCCGAAAATGGTTGAGATTCCAATACCGACGCTTGAGACAGAACGCCTCATTCTGCGCGCCCCCCGCGCCGAGGACTTCGAGCCCTGGGCGGCCTTCGCCGCTGACGCCGAGGCGGCCCGGTTCATCGGCGGCGTCCAGACCCGGGAGGGCGCCTGGCGGGTGATGAGCATCATGGCGGGCGCCTGGCTGGTGCGCGGCTTCTCCATGTTCTCGGTGGTGGAGAAGGCGTCAGGCGAATGGGTGGGCCGGGTCGGTCCCTGGCAGCCGGAGGGCTGGCCGGGCACTGAGGTCGGCTGGGGCATCGCCCGGGCGCACTGGGGCAAGGGCTACGCCACCGAGGCCGCGGTCGCCTGCATCGACTGGGCGGTGGACCATCTGGGCTGGACCGAGGTGATCCACACCATCGAGGCGGCCAATGTGAACTCGCAGAAGGTGGCGGAGCGCCTGGGCTCGCGCATCCTGCGTCAGGCGGTGTTGCCGCCGCCGCTGAACGTGGCCGTGGACGTCTGGGGCCAGAGCCGTGAGGACTGGCTCGCCCGGCGGGCGGCCCGTCAGGGGCGGTAGCCTCAGATCCAGCCGCGTTCGCGCAGCGCCCTGGCGTAGGTGCGGCTGACGGGAACCTGGACGCCGTCCTTCAGGGTCAGCGTCGCCCGGCCGTCGCTGCGGCGGGCTTCGACGATGGCGTCCCGGGCGACCCACCAGGAGCGGTGGACCTGGAGCCCCTCGATCCCGTCCAGCTCGGCCACGGCGTCGGCCAGGCGCATGAGGATCAGGTCCTGGCCCTTGGAGGTGTGGAGCCGCAGATAGTGGTCCTCGGCCTCCACCGCCCAGACCTGGGCCCCGCGCAGCTTCAGCGGCAGGCGTTCCAGGAAGCGGGGCTCGGGCGGGCGGGCGGCGGCCTGGGCGATCTGGGCGGCCTGGGCGATCTGGGACGCCGCCCGGCGGCCTTCCACCAGGTGGAAGAGGCTGGCGATCGCCAGGGCCACCACGAAGACATAGATGAAGAGGCTCGGTAGGGCCGCCGGCGGCAGGTCCGACCCCAGGAACAGGCGCGAGCTGGTCCAGACCACCAGGGTGAAGGGCGCCGCCGTGATCGCCGACATCAGGGGGCCGCGGATCCACCAGGGACGCTCGGCCCCGGGCGAGCGGAAGAAGCGGCGGGCGACGAAGCCGCCCCACAGGTAGCCGAGGAACATGACGGCCAGCCAGTAGGCGACCCGCGGGCCGAGGGCGGCGTGGCCGGTGCCGAAGGCTCCGGTCAGGGTCATGAACAGGGCGAAGAGGGCGGTGAGGCCCGCGCCGCGCAGCCAGCCGCGGACGTCGTCATAGGGCGTCAGGCGCGAGACGAGGGCGTTCACGGCGCCGCTCGCGAAGCGTGAACGGCGGCCCCCGGCCTTTCGCGAAGCCTGGGCGTCAGCCGACGCATCCCGTGTCGCGCGCCTCGCGTCATCCCGCCATCCACCGGTCCGAACGGCGCCCCCGAGGCGCCTGGAATTCGGAGATAGAGCATGTCGCAAGTCCTGCAAAAGCCCGCCCGCCGGCCGTGGGGCGTCGGCCTGAACCTCGCCGCGGTCTTCGCGGGCGTGGCCCTGGTCATCGCCCTGGCCCTCGGGCCGGCCTCAGGCGGGATGCTGCGGCTGGCGGCCGCCGCCCGGCTCCATGCCCCGGACCTTGAGGCGCTGGCCGGCCTGCCGCAGCCCATCAAGGCGCACCTGGGCGCCGCGCTCGCGGCCCTGACGCTGGGGGCGGCGCTGATGGCCGTGCGCAAGGGCCGGCTGTTCCACCGCGCCGCCGGCTGGGTCTGGGTCTCGCTGGTCGCGGTGACGGCGGGGAGCAGCCTGTTCATCACCAGCCTCAGGCCCGGCGCGTGGTCCCTGCTGCATCTGCTGACCGCCTGGACCCTGCTGATCCTGCCGCTGGCGGTGGTCGCTGCCCGCCGCCACAAGGTCGCCCGGCACCGGCGGGCGATGATGGGCCTGTTCTACGGCGGGTTCGTGATCAACCTCGTGGTCGCCCTCATGCCGGGCCGCACTCTGTGGACGGTGTTCTTTGGGTGAGGGCCGATTTTCGCGGTTGGACCGCGCTGTTCGCCTAACGTGCTCACCTAGGGAGAGCATCTCGCACAGAACGGCCTTCCCGGGGGCTTGACGCGGTTGTCATCGCCTAAGAGGGCGCCTATAAGCCGCCTCACTCGCTCTCAGGCGAGCCACAGGCAAAGCGCTCCAAGGCCTCATGAACATCCACGAACACCAAGCCAAAGCCGTCCTCGCAGAGTTCGGCGTGGCAGTCCCGCGCGGGTATGCCGCGTTTTCCGTCGACGAAGCCGCGCAAGCCGCCGAGAAGCTCGGTGGGTCGGTCTTCGTGGTCAAGTCCCAGATCCACGCCGGCGGCCGCGGCAAGGGCCGCTTCGAGGGCCTCGGCCCCGACGCCAAGGGCGGCGTCCGGGTGGTGAAGAGCGTCGCCGATGTGCGCGCCAACGCCGAAGAGATGCTCGGCCGGGTGCTGGTGACGCACCAGACCGGCCCCGCGGGCAAGCAGGTGAACCGCCTCTACATCGAGGAAGGCGCCGACATCGCCCGGGAACTCTATCTGTCGCTGCTGGTTGACCGCGAAACGAGCTGGGTCTCGGTCGTGGCCTCCACCGAGGGCGGCATGGACATCGAGGACGTGGCCCACTCCACGCCCGAGAAGATCGTCACCTTCTCCATCGACCCGGCCACGGGCGTGTTCCCGCACCATGCGCGCAAGCTGGCCAAGGCCCTGAACCTGACGGGCGGCCTCGCCAAGGAAGCGGCGACCCTGCTGAACCAGCTCTACACGGCGTTCCTGGCCAAGGACATGTCGATGCTGGAGATCAACCCGCTGATCGTCACCGGCGACGACCACCTGCGGGTGCTGGACGCCAAGGTGTCGTTCGACTCCAACGCCCTGTTCCGCCATCCGGACATCGTCGCCCTGCGCGACGAGACCGAGGAGGACCCGAAGGAGATCGAGGCCTCGAAGTACGACCTGTCGTACATCGCCCTCGACGGCGACATCGGCTGCATGGTCAACGGCGCGGGCCTGGCCATGGCCACCATGGACATCATCAAGCTCTACGGCGCCGAGCCGGCCAACTTCCTCGACGTGGGCGGCGGCGCCTCGAAGGAGAAGGTGACGGCCGCGTTCAAGATCATCACCGCGGACCCGAACGTGAAGGGCATCCTGGTGAACATCTTCGGCGGCATCATGCGCTGCGACATCATCGCCGAGGGCGTGGTGGCCGCGGTGAAGGAAGTCGGGCTGAAGGTGCCGCTGGTCGTCCGCCTCGAGGGCACCAACGTCGACCTCGGCAAGAAGATCATCAATGAGAGCGGCCTGAACGTGATCGCCGCGAACGACCTCTCGGATGGCGCCGAGAAGATCGTCAAGGCCGTGCGGGGCGCTGCTTAAGACATGTCGATCCTGATCAACAAAGACACCCGCGTCATCTGCCAGGGCATCACCGGCAGCCAGGGGACGTTCCACACCGAACAGGCCATCGCCTACGGCACCAAGATGGTCGGCGGCGTCACGCCGGGCAAAGGCGGCCAGACGCACGTCGGCCTGCCCGTGTTCGACACGGTCGAGGAAGCGGTGAAGCAGACCGGGGCCGACGCCTCGGTGATCTATGTGCCGCCGCCGTTCGCCGCCGACTCCATCCTGGAGGCGATCGAGGCCGAAGTGCCGCTGATCATCTGCATCACCGAGGGCATCCCGGTGGCGGACATGATCAAGGTGAAGCGGGCCCTGTCGGGCTCGAAGTCGCGCCTGATCGGGCCGAACTGCCCGGGCGTGCTGACGCCGGGCGAGTGCAAGATCGGCATCATGCCGGGCAATATCTTCAAGAAGGGTTCGGTGGGCGTTGTTTCCCGTTCGGGGACGCTTACCTATGAGGCCGTGTACCAGACCTCTCAGGTGGGCCTGGGCCAGACGACGGCCGTGGGCATCGGCGGCGACCCCGTGAAGGGCACCGAGTTCATTGACGTGCTCGACATGTTCCTGAAGGACCCCGAAACCGAGTCGATCATCATGATCGGCGAGATCGGCGGTTCGGCCGAAGAAGACGCGGCTGAGTTCATCAAGAATTCAGCGATCAAGAAGCCTATGGTGGGCTTCATCGCTGGCCGTACGGCGCCTCCGGGCCGCCGCATGGGCCATGCGGGCGCGATCATCTCCGGCGGCAAGGGTGGCGCTGAAAGCAAGATCGCTGCGATGGAGGCTGCGGGCATCCGCGTGTCGCCGTCGCCGGCGAAGCTGGGCGAGACCCTGCTCGAGGTGCTGAAGGGCGCCTGAACTAACATTGTAGCGTAGGGCGTCCCGCGCCAGGCTCCTTCACCAGAAGACCGCGGGCCGCCGTGGATGGTGAAGACCTAAAGGCGACGAGATGGCGGACGACGCAGGCCTGATCAACGAAGTCCTGGCGGAGACCAGCTTCCTCTATGGCGGCAACGCCGCCTTCGTGGAGGATCTCTACGCTAAATGGGCGGCGAACCCGGAGTCGGTGGAGCCGTCCTGGCGCGCCTTCTTCGCCTCCCTGGCGGATCGGGCGGACGAGGTGAAGGCTGCGGCCAAGAGGCCGGCGTGGACCAAGCCCGCCGCGCCTCAGGCCCGGCCCGACTGGCTGTCGGCCATCGACGGCCTGTGGCCGGCGGTGGAGGCGAAGGTCGGCAAGGCCATCGCCGACAAGAAGCCGGCCGCCAGCCAGGACGAGGTGCGCGCCGCGACCCTCGACTCGCTGCGGGCCATCATGATGATCCGGGCCTACCGGATGCGCGGCCACCTGCAGGCGAACCTCGACCCGCTGCAGATCGCCACCACCCCCGGGGACGCCTCCGAACTGGACCCGGCGACCTACGGCTTCGCCGAGGGCGACTTCGACCGGCCGATCTTCCTGGACTATGTGCTGGGGCTCGAGACCGCGACCCTGCGCGAGATCCTCGCCATCCTGCGCCGCACCTACTGCGGCAATATCGGCGTGCAGTACATGCACATCTCCGATCCCAGGGAGAAGGCGTGGCTGCAGGAGCGGATCGAAGGCCGCGACAAGGAGATCGTCTTCACCAAGGAAGGCAAGATCGCCATCCTGAAGAAGCTGATCGAGGCCCAGGGCTTCGAGGCCTTCCTGCACCGCCGCTTCCCCGGCACCAAGCGCTTCGGCCTCGACGGCGGCGAGGCGATGGTCCCGGCGCTGGAGCAGATCATCAAGCGCGGCGGGGCGATGGGGGTGAAGGACATCGTCATCGGCATGCCGCACCGCGGCCGCCTGAACGTCCTCGCCGCCGTGATGGGCAAGCCCTATCACGTCATCTTCCACGAGTTCCAAGGCGGCTCGTCGGTGCCCTCGGACATCGAGGGTTCCGGTGACGTGAAGTACCACCTGGGGGCTTCGTCCGACCGTGAGTTCGACGGCAACAGCGTCCACCTGTCGCTGACCGCCAACCCGTCGCACCTGGAAATCGTCAATCCGGTGGTGGTGGGCAAGGCCCGGGCCAAGCAGGCCTTCACCCTGCGCGAACAGCCCGACGCCGGCCGCAACCATGTGCTGCCGCTGCTGCTGCACGGCGACGCGGCCTTCGCCGGCCAGGGCGTGGTGGCCGAGTGCTTCGCCCTGTCGGGCCTGAAGGGCTATGGCGTCGGCGGCACCATGCACTTCGTGGTGAACAACCAGATCGGCTTCACCACCAGCCCGAAGAACTCGCGCTCCTCGCCCTATCCGTCCGACGTGGCGCTGATGGTCGAGGCGCCGATCTTCCACGTGAACGGCGACGACCCGGAAGCGGTGACCTTCGCGGCCAAGGTGGCCACGGAGTATCGCCAGCTGTTCGGCAAGGACGTGGTCGTCGACATGTTCTGCTACCGGCGGTTCGGTCACAACGAGGGGGACGACCCCACGATGACCCAGCCGCTGATGTACGCGAAGATCAAGGGCCACCCCTCGGTCCGCGACCTCTACGCCCAGCGGCTGATCGCCGAGGGCGTGACGACCCAGGCCGAGGTTGACGGCTGGATCGCCGAATTCGACCAGTTCCTCGACCGCGAGTTCGAGGCCGGCAAGACCTACAAGGCCAACAAGGCCGACTGGCTGGACGGCAAGTGGTCGGGCCGCAAGCCGTCGGGCGAGGAGAAGTACGCCACGGGCGTGCCGAAGCAGAAGCTGCTGGACCTCGGCCGCAAGATCACCACGCTTCCCGAGCGCATCAGCGTCCACAAGACCGTCGAGCGGGTGATCAACGGCCGCCGCGAGGCGATCGAGAGCGGCGTCGGCATCGACTGGGCCACGGCCGAGCACCTGGCTTTCGCCACCCTGCTGGACCAGGGCTATCCGGTCCGCCTGTCCGGCCAGGACAGCGTGCGCGGCACCTTCAGCCAGCGCCACGCCGGGATCATCGACCAGAAGACCGAGGAAGTTTACTTCCCGCTCCGCAACCTCGGCCCGCACCAGGCGCACTTCGAGGTGCTGGATTCGGCCCTGTCGGAAGAGGCGGTGCTGGGCTTCGAGTACGGCTTCTCGCTGACCGACCCCGACACCCTGACCATGTGGGAAGCCCAGTTCGGCGACTTCGTGAACGGCGCCCAGGTGGTGATCGACCAGTTCATCTCCTCGGGCGAGCGCAAGTGGCTGCGGATGAGCGGCCTCGTGATGCTGCTGCCGCACGGCTATGAGGGCCAGGGTCCGGAACACTCGTCGGCCCGCCTGGAGCGCTTCCTGCAGCTCTGCGCCGAAGAGAACATGCAGGTGGTCAACTGCACCACCCCGGCCAACTACTTCCACGTCCTGCGCCGGCAGCTGCTCCGCGACTTCCGCAAGCCGCTGATCGTCATGACCCCGAAGAGCCTGCTGCGTCACAAGCGGGCGGTCTCGAACCTGGCCGACCTGGCCGAGGGCACGGCCTTCCACCGGGTGCTGGTGGACGGCGCCGAGGCGGGCTGCGACGTGGGCGGCGTGACGCTGAAGCCCGACGCCGAGATCAAGCGCGTCCTGCTCTGCTCGGGGAAGGTCTACTTCGACCTCGTGGAACAGCGCGCCAAGACCGGCCGCGACGACGTCTACATCCTGCGTCTCGAGCAGTTCTATCCGTGGCCGATGAAGTCGCTGTCGAACGAGCTGAAGCGCTTCAAGGACGCCGAGCTGGTCTGGGTTCAGGAAGAGCCCAAGAACATGGGCGGCTGGCAGTTCGTCGATCCGTGGCTGGAGCTGACGCTGGAGCGGCTGGACGTGAAGGCCAAGCGCGCGCGCTACGTGGGCCGTCCGGCCTCCGCCGCCACCGCCGCCGGCCTGATGAGCCGTCACCTCAAGGAACTGGAGGCTTTCCTTACGGAAGCCTTCGCGTAAACCGATCTTTGTTTGTGTTCGAGACGATCTAAGGGAGCGACCCGACAAATGGCCGACATCATGACCCCGGCGCTGGGCGAGTCCGTCACCGAAGCCACGGTGGCGCGCTGGACCAAGAAGGCCGGCGATGCGGTTCGCAAGGACGAGATCCTGGTCGAGCTCGAAACCGACAAGGTGAGCCTGGAAGTGGCCGCCCCGGCGGACGGCGTGCTGGCCGAGATCACGGCGGACGAAGGCGCCACCGTCGAGCCCGGCGCGGTGCTGGGCAAGATCACCGAAGGCGCCGCCGCGGCTGCGGCGCCGGCCGCCAAGGCCGAGCCGGCTGCGGCTCCGGCGCCGGCTCCCGCCGCTGCGCCCGCCCCGGCCCCCGCGCCGGCCCCCGCGCCGGCCCCCGCTCTGGCCGCCGCGCCCAAGGCCGAACCGGTGCTGGCCCCCTCGGCGCAGCGCATCGTCGGCGAGAACAAGCTGGACGCCGCCGCGATCCCGGGCACCGGCAAGGACGGCCGGGTGACCAAGGCCGACGCCCTGGCCGCCCTGGAAGCCCGCGCCAAGGCTCCGGCCGCCCCGGCCGCCCCCTCGGCGCCGCGCGAGCTGCATGACCGTGAGGAACGGGTCCGCATGACCCGCCTGCGGCAGACCATCGCCCGCCGCCTGAAGGAGGCCCAGAACACCGCGGCCATGCTGACCACCTTCAACGAGGTGGACATGACCAACGTCATGGCCCTGCGGAACCAGTACAAGGACGTGTTCGAGAAGAAGCACGGCGTGAAGCTCGGCTTCATGAGCTTCTTCGTCCGCGCGGCGATCCACGCCCTGAAGCAGGTGCCGGAAGTCAACGCCGAGATCGACGGCAACGACATCATCTACAAGAACCACTACGACATCTCGGTGGCCGTCGGCACCGATCGCGGCCTGGTGACGCCGGTGGTCCGCGACGCCGACCTGATGAGCCTGGCCGAGATCGAGAAGGAGATCGGCGCCCTCGGCAAAAAGGCCCGCGACGGCCAGCTCGCCCTGGAAGACCTGCAGGGCGGCACCTTCACCATCTCGAACGGCGGCGTGTACGGCTCGCTGATGTCGACCCCGATCCTGAACGCCCCGCAGTCGGGCATCCTGGGCATGCACAAGATCCAGGAGCGTCCGATGGTGGTGAACGGCCAGATCGTGGCCCGGCCGATGATGTACCTGGCCCTGAGCTACGATCACCGGATTGTCGACGGCAAGGGCGCGGTGACCTTCCTGGTGCACCTGAAGGACGCCATCGAAGACCCGCAGCGCCTGCTGCTGGACGTCTAGGACGCTTCAGGCGAACGGGCGGGAAGGGCGGCCGCAGCCCTCTTCCCGCCCGGCCCGGCTTCGCCGGCTCAGCCCTCCCCGTGACGGGGAGGGTTTTTCGTATCGGTCAGGCCGCCTTCCGCGGGGCGGGGCCCACATAGACCGACTGCGGCCGGATCAGCCGGCCGCCGGCCAGCTGTTCCCGGGCGTGGGCGAGCCATCCGGCGACCCGGCCCATGGCGAAGACGCAGGTGAAGGCCGTGGGCGGGAACTGCAGGGCCTCCAGCAGCAGGGCGGTGTAGAACTCCACATTGGTGTCCAGGGGCCGGTCCGGCTTGCGCTCGCGCAGGATGGCGAGGGCCGCGGCCTCCACGGCCTCGGCGAACTCCAGCCGCCCCTGCCGGGCGTCGAGCCAGCGCACGGCCTGCTTGAGCGCGTCGGCCCGGGGATCCCGCACGCGGTAGATGCGGTGGCCGAAGCCCATCAGCCGCTCGCCTCGGGCCAGGGCCGCCTCGATCCAGGCCCGGGCGTTCGCGGGCTCGCCGATCCCGTCCAGCATGTCGATCACCGGCCCGGGGGCGCCCCCGTGCAGCGGCCCCTTGAGCGCGCTGATGCCGGCCAGCACCGCCGAGGCGAGACCCGCCCGGGTGGAGGCTACGACGCGGGCGGCGAAGGTGGAGGCGTTCAGCCCGTGATCGCTCACCGTCACCAGATAGGTGTCGAGGGCGTCGGCCTCGGCCTGGGTGGGCGCGGTGCCGCGCAGCATCCGCAGGGCGTCGGCGGCGTGGCCGAGGGACGGGTCCGGCGCCACCGGCGCCTCGCCGGCCTGGGCCCGGACTACGGCCGCCGTGAACACGGCGGGGGCGGCCAGGATGCGCAGGGCGGTGGTCATGTCGTCCCCGTCGGCCAGCCGCGCCATGAGGGCGCGCACGGCCTCCACCGGGCTACGGCCCACCAGGCCGGCGTCCAGGGCCGCCACCTCGGCGAAAACCTCGGCCCGGGCCTGGCCGAGGGCGGCGGGAAGGTCGGCGGGGAGGTCCGGGTAGAAGCCCTCGAACAACACGGCGACCAGTTGTTCGAAGGTGGTGCGGCCCGCCAGTTCGTCGAGGGAATGGCCCCGGATGATCAGCCGCCCGGCCTGACCGTCCACTTCCGACAGCACCGTCTGGGCGGCGACGACGCCTTCAAGTCCGTCCGACATCTCGATCCTCCATCAATTCTCAGGCCGAGAAAATTGCTGCCTGGCGTCTTCCGTCAATCTTGATCAATATAATCAATATGACCCGACCGGACTGGATACCTGCCGAGGAGGCCCTCGCCCGCCTGGGGGTGAGGCCTCAGACCCTCTACGCCTATGTGAGCCGCGGACGGGTGCAGGTGAGGCCAGACCCGGGGGACAGCCGGCGCAGCCTCTACCGGGCCGCGGACATCGCCGCCCTGGCCGAGCGCAAGGCCCGCAGCCGCCGCCTGTCGGACGTGGCGGCGGGGGCGATCCACTGGGGCGAGCCGGTGCTGGCCTCGGCCATCACCACGGTGGCAGGCGGGCGGCTGTTCTACCGGGGCCGCGACGCCATCGCCCTGGCCGACAGCGAGACCCTGGAATCGGTGGCGCGGCTCCTGCGCGGCGGCCACGGGGCGGCGCTCAAACAGGCGGAACGTTCGCCGCCGCCCCCCGGGCCGGACATGCGCACCCGGGCCTACGCCGCCCTGGCGGCGCGCGCCGCCGCAGACCCGCCGGCCCGGGGGCGTGCGCCGCCGGCCCTGGCCGTCGAGGCGGCGACGCTGCTGGACGTGCTCACCGATGCGGTGGCGGGCGCGGTGGGGCCTGGGGCGATCCACAATCGCCTGGCGCTCGCCTGGGGCCAGGCGCCGGGCGGAGCGGGGGCGGACGTCATCCGCCGGATCCTGGTGCTGACCGCGGACCATGAACTGAACGCCTCGGCCTTCGCCGCCCGGGTGGCGGCCTCAACCGGGGCGTCGCTGTCGGCCTGCGCGCTGGCGGGGCTGGCCACGCTGTCGGGGCCGCGGCACGGCGGGGCGACGGTGGCCGTGCGGACCTTCGCCGCCGAAGCCGCGGAAGCCGGGCCGTCAGAGGCGATCCGGCGCCGGCTGCTGGACGATCGCGCCCTGCCGGGCTTCGGCCATCCGCTGTACCCCGATGGCGATCCGCGGGCGGCGGCGCTGCTGGCGCGGTTCGACCCGCCGGAGCCGCTCATGGAGCTGCAAGGGGCGGTGATGGAGATCGCCGGCCTTGCCCCCACCATCGACTACGCCCTGGTGGCGGCGTGCGAGGCCTTCCGCCTGCCGCAGGATGCGCCCTTCGCCCTGTTCAGCGTCGCCCGCTGCGCCGGCTGGATCGCCCACGCCATCGAGCAGGGCCAGTCCGACGCCCTGATCCGACCCCGGGCCCGCTACGTGGGGCCGGAGCCGGAAACGACCTGATCGATCCCGCGCCGCGCGAAGCGGGGCATGACCCTGGTCAGGCCCGACGGTGCACGGCCTCTTCGGCTTCCAGGGGATGGTCGAGACGGCCGACCATCTCCTTCGGGCAGACCTGCCAGAACTTGCGCACGGCCACGTCCCAGTTGCGGAGCAGGTCCTGGGCGAGGACCGAGCCGGTCTCGCGGGCGTGCTCTTCGACCAGGCTCCTGAGCACCGCCTTCCAGTGGGGGCTGAGCACCCGGCAGGTGACCACGCTCTCGGCGTTGAGCTGCATCTGGAACTCGCCGTCCTCGTCGAGGACGAAGGCCATGCCGCCGGTCATGCCCGCGGCGAAGTTGAAGCCCACCGGTCCCAGCACCACGGCCATGCCGCCGGTCATGTACTCGAGGCCGTTGGCGCCGCAGCCTTCCACGACGGTGGTGGCGCCCGAGTTGCGGACCGCAAAGCGCTCGCCGGCCAGGCCCGCCGCGAAGAGGCGCCCGGACGTGGCGCCGTACAGCACCGTATTGCCGATGATCGCGTTCTCGCGGCCCTGCCGCGCCAGATGCGGCGAGGGACGGATCACGATGGTGGCGCCCGACAGGCCCTTGCCCACGTAGTCGTTGGCCTCGCCGGTGACCTCCAGCCGCAGCCCCTGGACCGCGAAGGCCCCGAGGCTCTGGCCGGCCGAGCCCTTGAGCTGGACCGTGAGGTGGCCGGGCGGCAGGCCATCCATGCCGAACTTGCGGACGATGTGCGACGAGGTGCGGGTGCCGATCGCCCGGGCGGTGTTGGCCACCGTGTAGGTGAGCTGCATCTTCTCGCCGCGTTCGAGCAGCGGGGCGGCGTCCCGGACGATCTGGGCGTCCAGGGTGTCGGGCACCTCGTTGCGGCCCTCCACCGTGCAGTAGGGCTTGTTGGGCCCCGGGTCCGCCTTCACCAGCAGCGGGTTGAGGTCGAGGTCGTCGAGATGCTCGCCGCCGCGGGAGACCTGCATCAGCAGGTCGGTGCGGCCGACGATGTCCTGCAGGCTGCGCACGCCGAGCTCCGCCAGGATCTCGCGCACTTCCTCGGCGATGAAGGTGAAGAGGTTGATCACCTTCTCGGGGCTGCCCGTGAACTTGGCGCGCAGGGCCTCGTCCTGGGTGCAGACCCCCACCGGGCAGGTGTTGGAGTGGCACTGGCGCACCATGATGCAGCCCATGGCGATGAGGCTGGCGGTGCCGATGCCGAACTCCTCGGCGCCCAGCATGGCGGCGATCACCACGTCGCGGCCGGTGCGGATGCCGCCGTCGGTCCGCAGGCGCACGAAATGACGCAGGTTGTTCAGGGTGAGCACCTGATGGGCCTCGGACAGACCCATCTCGAACGGCGCGCCGGCGTACTTGATCGAGGTCTGGGGCGAGGCGCCGGTGCCGCCGACGTTGCCCGAGATGAGGATGATGTCCGCCTTGGCCTTGGCCACGCCCGCGGCGATCGCCCCGATGCCGGTCATGGCGACCAGCTTCACGGTCACCCTGGCGTCAGGATTGATCTGCTTCAGGTCGTAGATGAGCTGGGCCAGGTCCTCGATCGAATAGATGTCGTGATGCGGCGGCGGGCTGATCAGCATCACGCCGGGGGTGGCGTGGCGCAGCTTGGCGATCAGCTCGGTCACCTTGAAGCCGGGCAGCTGGCCGCCCTCGCCGGGCTTGGCGCCCTGGCTCACCTTGATCTCGATCTCGCGACACTGGTTCAGGTACTCGGCGGTGACGCCGAAGCGGCCCGAGGCGATCTGCTTGACGGCCGAGTTGGGATTGTCGCCGTTCGGCAGCGGCCGGTAGCGCGAGCGGTCCTCGCCGCCTTCGCCCGAGACGCTCTTCGCGCCGATCCGGTTCATGGCGATGTTGAGGACCCCGTGCGCCTCGGGGCTGAGGGCGCCCAGGCTCATGCCGGGGGTGACGAACCGCTTGCGGATCTCGTTGACGCTCTCGACCTCGTCGAGGGAGATCGGCTTGGCGTCGGTGCGCCATTCCAGGAGGTCGCGCAGCTGGATCTGCGGCAGGCCCCGCAGGGCCGCCGAGTAGCGCTTGAACAGCTCGTAGTCGCCGCGGTCGCAGGCGCTCTGCAGCATGTGGATCGAGCGGGCCTCGAAGGCGTGGGCTTCGCCCGAGCGGCGGGACTTGTAGAAGCCGCCCACCGGCAGGCTGACGGCCGCCGGGTTCCAGGCCTTGCGGTGCAGCTCCACGGCCTTGGCCTCGATACCGGCCAGGCCGATGCCGGAAATGCGCGAGGGCATGCCGGGGAAGAACTCGGCCACCAGGCTGCGCGACAGGCCCACCGCCTCGAAGTTGTAGCCGCCGCGGTACGAGGAGATGACGCTGATGCCCATCTTGGCGATGATCTTCAGCAGGCCGCCCTCGATGGCCTTCTTGTGGTTCAGGCACAGGTCGCGCAGCGACAGGTCGCCGGTCAGGCCCCGCTCCTGGCGGTCGAGGAAGCTCTCCTGGGCCAGATAGGCGTTCACCGCCGTGGCGCCGACGCCCACCAGGACCGCGAAGTAGTGGGTGTCCAGGCACTCGGCCGAGCGGACGATGATCGAGACGTAGGACCGCAGGCCCTTGGCCACCAGCCAAGCGTGGACCCCGCCGGTGGCGAGGATCATCGGCAGGGCGACCCGGTCGGGGCCCGAGCCGGTGTCGGTGAGGACGATGGTCGAGCAGCCGCGCAGCGCCGCTTCCTCGGCCTCGGCGCGGATCCGGTCGAGATTGGCGCGCAGGGCGTCGCCGGGCCGGGCGTCCTGGGCGGGGATCGGCATGGTGCAGTCGATGACGGCGATGTTCTTCTCGCCAATCACCTCGATGACGCGCTCGTACATGCCGGTGGTCAGGACCGGCGAGTTCAGGACGAACACATCGGTCTGGGTCTCGTCCTCGGCGAGGATGTTGCCGAGGTTCTTGAACCGGGTCTTGAGGCTCATCACCGCCGTCTCGCGGAGCGAGTCGATCGGCGGGTTGGTCACCTGGCTGAAGTTCTGCCGGAAGAAGTGGCTGAGCGGCCGGTAGGTGTCGGACAGCACCGCCAGGGGCGTGTCGTCGCCCATGGAGCCCACCGCCTCCTTGGCCTCCTCGACCATGGGAGCGAGGATCAGCTCGAGGTCCTCGAGGGTCAGGCCGGCGGCGGCCTGGCGGCGCACCAGCTCCTCGCGCGGGAACATCCGCGGCTCGGGGCCGGGGCCGATCTTGTCCTCCAGCTCGACCGTGTTGCTGAGCCAGCGGTCATAGGGGTGCTGAGCGGCGAGGCGGTCGACGATGCCGTCCTCGTCGTAGAGCCGCCCCTCGTTGAGATCGACGGCCAGCATCCGGCCGGGCTCGATGTGAGCCTTGCGGATGATACGGGACTCCTCCACCCGGCACATGCCGGCCTCGGAGCCGATGATCAGCAGGCCGTCCGAGGTCTGGGCGACGCGCATCGGGCGCAGGCCGTTGCGGTCCTTGCCGGCCACGACCCAGCGGCCATCGGTGGCGCAGACGGCGGCGGGGCCGTCCCAGGGCTCCATCACCGCGTTGCAGTAGGCGTAGAGGGCCCGGTGGCTCGCCTTCATCTGGGCGTCGGAGCGGGTGTTCCACGCCTCCGGGATCAGCAGGGCCTTGGCCATGGGCGCATCGCGCCCGGCCCGGACCAGCACCTCGAAGACGTTGTCCAGGGCCGCGGAGTCGGAGCCGCCCGGCTGGATCACCGGCTTCACGTCGTCCTGGTAGTCGCCGAAGGCCGAGGCCGCCATGCGGATCTCGTGCGACTTCATCCAGTTGGTGTTGCCCTTCAGCGTGTTGATCTCGCCGTTGTGGGCGAGCATCCGGAAGGGCTGGGCCAAGCGCCATTCGGGGAAGGTGTTGGTGGAATAGCGCTGGTGGAAGATGGCCACCGCGGCGGTGAACCGGGGGTCCTTCAGGTCGGGGTAGAACTCGTCGATGTGCTCGGCGAGGAACATGCCCTTGTAGATCAGCGACCGGGCCGACAGCGAGCAGATGTAGAAGTGCTGGATGTTGGCCGCGGCGACGCGCTTCTCGATCCGCTTGCGGCAGAGGAAGAGGGCGCGGTCCAGCTGCTCGCCGTCCATGCCGGGCGGCGGGGCGAGCATGATCTGCTCGATCTCGGGACGGGTGGCGTTGGCCTTCTCGCCGATCACCGCGGTGTTGGTGGGCACCTGCCGCCAGCCGTAGATGTAGAAGCCGAAGCGCAGGGCCTCGCTCTCCACGATGGTCCGGGCGGCCTCCTGGGAGGCGAGGTCGGTGCGCGGCAGGAAGACCTGGCCCACGGCGATGGGGCCCGGGCGCACCTCATGGCCGATCCGCTCCACGTGGGCGGCGAAGAAGTCCTGCGGGACGCTGACCAGAACCCCGGCGCCGTCGCCGGTCTTGCCGTCGGCGTCGACGGCCCCCCGGTGCCACACGGCCTTCAGGGCGCGGATGGCCAGCTCCACCACCTCGCGGCGGGGCTTGCCGTCGATGGCGCAGACGAGGCCGACGCCGCAGGCGTCGTGCTGGGCCGTGATGTCGTAACCGCCGTTGGCCTCGAGGAGGGCTTCCCGGTCGCGTTCGTAGCGGGCGAGGATGTCCGTCATGGGTCCTACTCCGCCGCCATCAGGGCGGCGCTGGCGTGGGCGGTGAGGTAGCGGTGCATGGCCTCGGCGGCGTCGCGGCCGTCGCGGATGGCCCAGACGACGAGGCTGGCGCCGCGGACGATGTCGCCGGCGGCGAAGACGCCGGGGATCGAGGTCATCATGCTCCGGTAGTCGGTCTTGAGCGTGCCCCAGCGGGTCACGGCCAGGTCCTCGGCGCGGAAGGCCGTGGGCAGGTCCTCGGGATCGAAGCCCAGGGCCTTGATCACGAGATCGGCCTTCAGCTCAAAGTCGGCGCCTTCGATCTCCTCGGGGCTCTGGCGGCCGGAGGCGTCGGGCGAGCCGAGGCGCATGCGCACGGCGCGCACCCCGGCGGCGGCCAGGGCTTCGCCGGTGATCGCCTTGGGCGCGGCGAGCCATTCGAAGACCACGCCCTCCTCCTCGGCGTGGGCGACCTCGCGGGCCGAGCCCGGCATGTTGGCACGGTCGCGGCGATAGAGGCAGGTCACCGAGGCGGCGCCCTGGCGGATGGCGGTGCGGACGCAGTCCATGGCGGTGTCGCCGCCGCCGACCACCACCACATGCTTCCCCGCGGCGCTGAGGCGCGAGTCGACCGGGCCGTCGCCCAGCTGCTCGCGGTTCGAGGCGATCAGATACTCCAGGGCCGGGACCACCCCGTCCGAGCCGGCGCCGGGGACGGACAGGTCGCGGGCGGCATAGACGCCGGTGGCCAGCAGCACGCCGTCATGGCGCTGCCTGAGCTCGGCGAGGGTGGCGTCGCGGCCGACCTCGAACGACAGCTTGAACTCGACCCCGCCCTCGGCCAGGCGGCGGGTGCGCCGTTCGACGACGTGCTTCTCGAGCTTGAAGCCGGGGATGCCGTAGATCAGCAGGCCGCCGGGGCGGTCATGGCGGTCGTAGACGGTGACCTTGTAGCCGAGCTCCACGAGGCGTTCGGCGGCGGCCAGGCCGGCGGGGCCCGCGCCCACCACGCCCACCGACTGGCCGCGCGGCTCGCCGGCCCGCAGGGGCTGAACCCAGCCTTCTTCCCAGGCCTTGTCGGTGAGGTAGCGCTCGACCGCGCCGATGGTGACGGTGCCGTGGCCCGACTGCTCGATGACGCAGTTGCCCTCGCACAGGCGGTCCTGCGGGCAGATGCGGCCGCAGATCTCGGGCATGGAGTTGGTGGCCTGAGACAGGGCGTAGGCTTCCTCGAGCCGGCCCTCGGCGGTCATCCGCAGCCAGTCGGGGATGTTGTTGTGCAGCGGGCAGTGCGACTGACAGAACGGCACGCCGCATTGCGAGCAGCGCGAGGCCTGCTCGGCCGCCTTGGCGTCGATGAAGTCGCGATAGATCTCATGGAAGTCGTGCGCCCGCGCCTCGGCCGGACGCTTCTCCGGCGTCGACCGCTCAACGACAGTGAATTTCAGCATGCGCTCGGCCATGGGTCCCTCCGCAAGCCGGGCATTTAGAGGCGGAGCCGGCCTCCGCAAAGACGGTAATCAAAAATCGGGACTATCAGAATCTTTGTCACGCCTGATCGGCGTTCGAAAACCGGGCGTCGATTCACATTAGTCCAATTTTGAGATGAACCGGATGTTCACCATAGTGCCGCCCCTTTGCCGCCCTGCCTCATGCTTTGGAGCGCCGTCGTGCCGGACTGGGTCTATGCCGTCATTCTCGGGGTCATCGAGGGGCTGACCGAGTTCATCCCGGTGTCCTCCACGGGGATGATGCTGCTGGCCAAACAGGCCATGGGGCTGAAGGACCCGTTCTGGAACACCTTCGCGGTGATGATCCAGCTGGGCGCCATCCTCGCCGTGGTGGTGCTCTACTTCCAGAAGCTCTGGGGGGCGGTGGCGACCCTGCCGTCCAGCCCGGACAGCCGGCGGTTCGCCCTGTCGATCCTGGCGGCCTTCGTCCCGTCGATCATCCTGGGCCTGCTGCTGCACGACTTCATCAAGTCGGTGCTGTTCGACAGCCCGATGGTGCAGTGCATCTCGCTGGTGATCGGCGGGATCATCCTGCTGTTCATCGACCGCAAGGCGCCGGCGGCCGTACACGACGACGCCATGCGCCTGCCGCTGCGCACCGCCTTCCTGATCGGCTGCTATCAGGTGCTGGCCATGATGCCCGGCGTCTCCCGCTCGGGCTCGACCATCGTCGGCGGCATGCTGATGCGGGTGGAGAAGCGGGCGGCGGCCGAGTTCACGTTCTTCCTGGCGATCCCGACAATGCTGGGCGCCTTCGTCCTCGACGCCTGGGAAAGCCGCGAGCAGCTGGCGGCCGCGGGCAGGGTCGAGCTTCTGGGGATCGGCTTCGTCACCGCCTTCGTGGTGGCGGTGGTGGTCATCAAGGCCATGCTGGCCGTGGTGACGCGGCGGGGCTTCGCCCCGTTCGGCTGGTTGCGAATCGCCATCGGCGGGACCGGGCTTGCGATCCTCGCCCTGACCTGAGCAACGGGGGCCGGCCCTGCGCCCCCGTTCGGCTTCTAGGCGTGGCCGCCCGCGATGGCGCGGGCTTCCTGGTCAGCGTACTGCCCGCCCTTGCGATAGCGGTAGAGGTAGGTCGGCAGCACCGCCTCCAGCGTCGTCGGCGCGAGGCCGAGGTCGGCGAGGCCCGGATACTGGCCGCTGACCACATTGTCGGCCCGCAGGCTGCGCACCTGGTCGGAGGTGACGGGCGGCGGGACGACGCCGGCGACGAGGTCGCCGAGGCCGCCCAGCAGGCCGGCGACGCCGAACGGCACGGGCAGCAGAATGCGGCGTCGGCCGGTCTCGGCCAGCATCATCTCCATGAGCTGGCGGAAGGTGAACTCGGCCGCCCCGCCCAGCTCATAGGTCTGGCCGGCGGCTTCGGGGGCGGCGACGGCCTTGGCGACCGCTTTGCCCACATCGCCCACGAACACCGGCTGGAACCGGGTCTCGCCGCCGCCGATCAGCGGCAGCACCGGCGAGAACGAGGCCATGGCCGCGAACTTGTTGAAGAAGCGGTCCTCGGGGCCGAACACCACGGAGGGGCGCAGGATCACCACATCGGGCCGCGCGGCGCGGACCGCCGCCTCGCCCTCGGCCTTGGTGCGGGCGTAGGCCGAAGGCCCTTCCGGGTCGGCGCCCAGGGCGGACATCTGCACCACGCGGGCGACGCCTCCCGCGGCGGCGGCTTCGGCCACGGCGCGGGCGCCGTCCACGTGCACCGCCTGGAATTTCTGGCGGCCGGTCTCGTAGAGGATGCCGACGAGGTTCACCGCGGCCGCGGCGCCTTCCAGGGCGCGGCGGACCGAATCAGCGTCGCGGACATTGGCCTGGACCACGTCGATCTGGCCCACGTCGCCCAGCAGGCGCATCCGGTAGCCGAGATTCGGGTTGCGCACGGCGACGCGGACGCGCCAGCCGGCCTTGGCGAGCTGGCGGACGGCCTGGTTGCCGACGAAGCCGGATCCGCCGAAGACGGTGACGAGGTTCTGCATAGCCGCTGCCGCTCGGAAAATAGGGGACTTCAGAGGTCTGCGGATTAGACGATGCAGCCCCGCGCCGCAACGCGACTCAAAACTTCTTCAGCAGCAGCGTTGACCCGGCCCGGCCGGCGCCATATGTAGCCGCCTCCCGATCCGACGGACCGGGCCCAGGTGGCGGAATTGGTAGACGCGCTGGTTTCAGGTACCAGTGGTTAATAGCCGTGGAGGTTCGAGTCCTCTCCTGGGCACCACCCCTTCGATAGCGGGGGTGGAGCAAACGGCGTCGGAGTAGAGGCGAAGTGACCACCTACGTTCACGAGGGCGATCTTCCGGCTGGCGCGCTGGCCGGCGCGGCGTTCGTCGCGATCGATTCGGAGACCATGGGCCTCCGGCTCGGGCGGGACCCGCTGTGCGTGGTGCAGCTTTCGGCCGGGGACGGCGACGCCCACCTGGTCAAGCTGGACCGCAAGACCTACGACGCCCCCAACCTGAAGCGGCTGCTGACCGACCCGCAGGTGGTGAAGATCTTCCACTTCGGGCGCTTCGACATCGCCATGTTCTGGCTGCACCTGGGCGTGGTCACCCAGCCGGTCTACTGCACCAAGATCGCCTCGAAGCTCGCCCGCACCTACACCGACCGGCACGGGCTGAAGGACATCTGCCGCGAGCTGCTCGGCGTGGACCTGTCCAAGGCCCAGCAGAGTTCCGACTGGGGCGCGGCCACCCTATCTGACGACCAGGTGGCCTACGCCGCCTCGGACGTGCTGCACCTGCACGCCCTGAGAGAGAAGCTCCAGGAGATGCTCATGCGGGAAGGGCGTGACGGACTGGCCAAGGCGTGCTTCGAATTCCTGCCGCATCGCGCGGTGCTCGATGTCGCCGGCTGGGAAGACGTCGACATCTTCGCCCACTCGTGACGTGGAGGTCGCCATGACGGCGTCCGACGCTACGTTCCAGGCCCCGCCCCGCCGCGCCGATTTCGAGCGCTGGCGCCGGCGTTCGAAGCTGATCCGCCTGCTGCGCATCGTGCTGCCGGCCCTCATCGGCCTGATTTTCCTGGGCCTGGCGGGCAGCGTCGCCTGGTCCACCTTCCGCGCCCAGCCGCGTCAGGCGCAGGGCGAGGACGAGACGATCCGGCTGGTGAACCCGCGCTTCGTGGGCCGCGACGACAAGGGCCGCGCCTTCGTGCTCACCGCCAACTCCGCCGTCCGCGACCGGCAGGACTACCAGCGCGTGCTGCTCGACAAGCCGGCCCTGGTCCTGGACGAGGGCGGTCCCGATCAGCTGCGGCTGAACGGCGCCAAGGGGGTGTTCCACGAGTCCACCGGCAAGCTGCAGCTTTCGGGCGGGGTGAACATGGCCGACCCCCAGAACGCCTTCCAGACCGCCGCTTCGCTGTTCGACACCAAGACCGGGGAACTGGTCGGTTCAGGCCCCATTCAGGGCTCGGGCGGCCTTGGTGAAATCGAAGCGAAGTCCTATGGCGTTTACGGCAAAGGCGATCGCATGGTCTTCAAGGGCGGGGTCCGCGCCCGGGTGAACACGAAACAATAGAGCCCAGATGAAGTCTCCCGTCCTCTCCATCGCGCTGCTCGCGGCCCTGGCGCTCTCGGCTCCGGCGGCGGCCCAGCTCGCCCAGAACACCGACGCGCCCATCGACATGACGGCCGACGAGCTGGAGGTGGCGCAGTCGGCCTGCACGTCCACCTGGCGCGGCAACGCCGAGGCGCTGCAGGGCAACGCCCGCCTGCGGGCCAATGTCATCCGCACGTTCTTCGACTCCAAGCCCGCATCCAAGCCCGGCGCCGCCGGCGGCGGCTGCGGCGACCTGCGCCGCCTCGAGGCCGAGGGCGGGGTCTACTATGTGACGCCCCAGCAGCGGGTGCGCGGCGACAACGCCGTCTATGACGCCCGGACCGAGACCATCGTGCTCACCGGCGACGTGGTGGCGGTGCAGGGCCAGAACGTGCTGCGCGGCTCGCGCATGGTGTTCAACGTCAACACCGGCGAGGGCAAGATGGAGGGGAGCGCCAAGGGCCGGAACCAGGCTGCGCGTCCCCGGGGCGTCTTCTACCCCAGCAAGAAGTCCAACCCGTGACCAAGCCGGAGCGGATCGACACGCGCGCCGGCCTGCCCCTGGAGGGGCTGGTGGTGGACAACATCGGCAAGTCGTTCCGCGGCCGGCCGGTGGTGAAGGGCGTCAGCCTGCGGCTCGCCCGGGGCGAGGTGGCCGGCCTGCTCGGCCCCAACGGTGCGGGCAAGACCACCACCTTCTACATGATCACCGGCCTGATCCCGGCCGACTACGGCGCCATCTATCTGGACGGGGAGAACATCACCGCCCAGCCGATGTACCAGCGCGCCCGCATGGGCGTGGGCTACCTGCCCCAGGAAACCTCGATCTTCCGCGGCATGACCGTGTGGGAGAACGTGATGGCGGTGGTGGAGCTGCGCCAGCGGGACCAGAAGCAGGCCCGGGCCACGGTGACGCGCCTGCTGGAAGAGCTGCACATCGAGCACCTGCGCGATTCGCCGGCGGTGTCGCTGTCCGGGGGTGAACGGCGGCGGGTGGAGATCGCCCGGGCCCTGGCCTCCGAGCCGTCGTTCATGCTGCTGGACGAGCCCTTCGCCGGGATCGACCCCCTGGCCATCGCCGACATCCGCGAGGTGATCGGCTATCTGAAGCAGCGCGGCATTGGCATCCTGATCACCGACCACAACGTCCGCGAGACCCTGGACATCATCGACCGGGCTTCGATCATCCATGCGGGCGAGGTGCTGTTCGAGGGCAGCCCCGACGAGATCGTCGACGATCCGGAAGTGCGCCGGGTCTATCTGGGCGACCGTTTCACCTGATCCGCCGTCGCCGGGCTTTCGCCTGCTCCGGTCAGAGGATCGTGGCCAGGGTGTCCGGGGTGATGGGCTTGATGACGCAGCGGGCGCTGCGCCACTCCGGCGGCATGTCGTCGAGATTGTAGCCGGTGGCGAAGAGGAACGGGGCCGAGCGCCGACGCAGGGCCTCGGCCACCGGGAAGCTCTTCTCCCCGCCGAGATTGACGTCGAGGATGGCGCCGTCGATGGCCGGTTCGGCCTCGATCAGGGCCAGGGCGCGGGTCACGGTCGGGGCGGGACCGACGACCACGGCGCCGGCCTCCTCCAGGAGGCAGCGGATGTCCTCGGCGATCAGATACTCATCCTCCACGAGCAGGATGCGCCGTCCGGCGAGTCGGTTGAGGGTCATGCGAGGATCCGATCCGGCGGGATGGGTACGGCGATGGTGCAGCAGACGCCATCGGCGGTGAGATCATAGGTGGTCTCGGCTCCCAGCTGGTAGGGCAGGGAGCGTTCGATGAGTTCGCGGCCATAGCCGCCGCCGCGCGGCGGGCCGTCGGCGCCGCGCATGTCGGCGCCCCGCTCACGCCATTCGACCAGGAGGCGCCGGTCCTCGCCCTCGCCGGAGACGCTCCAGCGCACGGTCAGCGCCCCCCCGGCGCCGGCGAAGGCCCCATATTTCACGGCGTTGGTGCCGAGCTCATGGAGGGCGAGGGCGAAGATCTGCACAGAGGAGGAGCGCAACTCGACCCCGGGCGGCCCGTCGAGGGTCAGGCGTTCGGCCGGGGCGCCCAGGGCGGACAGCTCGGAGCGCAGGAGTTCGTCGAAGGTGACCCGGGCGCCGGCGGAGAGGCGTGACAGCAGTCCCTGCACCCGGGACAGGGCCTCGAGCCGCGCCGCGAACCGGGGCTCGAAGTCGGCGAGGGTGTCCGATTCGCCGAGGGTCCGGCGGGCCAGGGCGCCGACCACGGTGATCAGGTTGCGGGTGCGGTGCTGGAGTTCGGCCACCAGCACCTGCTGACGCTCCTCGGCCTTTCGCCGCTGGGTGATGTCGCTGATCACGGTGATGGCCCCCGTCACCCGGCCCGCATCGTCGAAAACCGGGGCCATGGCCACGTTGGTCCACACCTCGCGGCCCTCCTCGTCCGTATAGAGCATCTCCTGGCCGGGCGTGACGTGCTCGCCCCGCAAGGCCCGGGAGCCGGGAAACTGGTCGCGGGGCAGCGGCCGGCCCTCGGCGTCCCAGCTGCGCCAGAGGCCGCCGCGCTCGGGATCGCGGGACGGGATGACTCCACTGGGCAGGAAGCGGCGGTATTCGGTGTTGGCGAGGACGGCCTTGCCGCTGGTGTCGATGACCGCCAGGCCAGCCGGCACGCTCTCGAAGGCGGCGGCCAGCCGCGCCTCGCTCTCGCGCAGGGCCATCTCGGCGCGCTTGCGGGCGCTGACGTCGTTGGAGACGCCGAACCACTCCACGATCTCGCCATCCGCGCCGGCCAGGGGCACGGCGCGGGAATGGGCCCAGCCGATCTCCCCATCAATGCTGATGGCCCGGTGCTCCAGGTCGAACACCGAGCGCTCGCGGACCGCCCTGTCGATGGCGGCGAAGATCAGCGGCTGGTCCTCGGGCGGGATGAACTTTTCGGCCCAGCCCGCGAGCGGCTCGTACACGTCGGCGACGAAGCCCTGGCCGGACATCTCGAGCATCACCTGCCAGTCCGGGCTCATGCGGAACACCAGGTGCGGGCCGGCGGTGGCCACCGCCCGGAAGCGGCCCTCGCTGCGGCGCAGGGCGGCCTCGGCCTCGTGGCGGTCGGTGACGTCGCGCCAGAACATCGCCAGGCAGCCGTCGGCGGTCGGATAGGCCCGCATCTCCAGCCAGCGGCCGCCCTCGCGCTGAGGGTAGCGGTGTTCCAGGGAGACCGGGATGCGTTCGGCCATGGCCTTTTGGAGCAGGCGGCCGACCTCGGAGTCCTCCGTCGCGGGAAAGGCCTGCCAGTGGCTGCGGCCGACCACCGCCTCCCGCGGGCGGCCATCCAGCCGCACGGCCTCGCGGTTGTACTCGACGATGGTGAAGTCGGGGGCGATGAGGCCGAACGCCTCGCCCATGCCATCCAGCACCCGGCGCAGGCGCTCGTCACGTTCGGACAGGCCGAGCCTGGCCTGCTCGCGCTCGGCGGCCACCCGGTGGCGGTCGATCACCGCCCCCAGCATGACGGAGAGGGTCGCGAGGAACTGAGCCGTCCCCGCATCGGGCGGCGCTGGGGCAAGGGCGGCGGCCTGCAAGCGGCCCCAGGGCCTGCGGCCCGGCAGGAGGATCTCGGCGTCGGCGAGGGGGGCGAGGCCGTGCCCGGCCAGAAACAGCGGGTGGTCCGCGAGCCGCAGGCGCTCGCGGCCGACGACGCCCGGACGGCATCCGACGCCGGCGCGTACGAGGCCGGCGTCGGTCCCCGGCTCCACCTCGATGACGCAGGCGAGGTCGGCTCTAAGGGCGCCGGCCACGAGACGGCAGGCCTCGTCCAGGATGGCGTCGAGATCCTCGTGGTCGAGCACGAAGTCGGCGAAGTCTGCGAGCGCGCGCTGGCGCCGGATCATGTCGTCCGGGTCGGTCATCCGTCTCCGACGCCCCTCGGCCTCTCGAAGGGGTGAGAGTGAGCCTTGGCGGGGCCCCTGTCATCCCGCGTTCTGCGGGCGTGGGCCCGGGCGCCGGCCCGGCCTGCGCGTGCCGCCGCGGGCCACGGGCCTGACGGGGTCAGAAGAACGAATTGCCGAGGTTGATGAGGTTGTGGGCGATGATCGGGGCGACGACGCCGCCGGTGCGCTGGCGCAGCCACAGGAGCCCGGCGCCGAGGGCTCCGGTGAGGGCGAAGGCGGGAAGGTCCACCGTCAGGCGCCCGTCCGCCCAGCCCACGCCGTGGCCGACGGCGAAGATGAAGGTGACGATGAGGCCCGCGGGGCCGACGGGCGCGCCGAGCAGGCGCCAGCGATCGGGCATGGCCCGGGTCAGGGCGGCCAGCAGGAGGCCGCGGAAGAACAGCTCCTCGTCCAGCCCGGGCATCAGGGCCTGGAAGGCCAGGCGCTCGCCCGAGAGGTCGCGGCCGTCGGCGAGCATGGCCTCGCAGGCCCAGGCCAGGGCGCAGAGGAGGCCGGTGGCCAGGACGGCGGGCCCGAGGCTGCCTGGCGCCTGGCGCAGGGTCAGGCCCGCCTCGGCCCGGTCGTGGCGCAGGATCGCCCAGGCGGCGGCGAGGGTGACGAGGGTGGAGATGGCCTTGCCGGTCCAGTTCCAGCGCAGGGCCCGGGCCCAGGGCAGGGCCTCCTGTACGCCGGCGCCGAGGATAACCACGGCCCAGTAGGCGAGAAGCAGGCCGACGGCGGCGAGCAGCCAGGACCAGCGCACCTGGCGACGGGTGGCGCGCTCGGCGACGGCGACAAGGGCGGCGAAGGCCACGCCGGCGCCGACGCCGGCGACGAGTCCGAGCATGGGACGGTCTCCGTAAGCTTGACTGTTGGCCCTGGTTCTAGCCTGCGGACCCAGGTCCGGAGTCAAGCCGCAACGGCGGCCTGAATGGTGGGAACTCTGACCTTCACGCCGGGCCCCGTGCTGCGCACCTAGCGCCCGCGAAACGGAGGCGGTGATGGCGAGGGGGCCGGCGGATGCTCGGGGGATGACAGTCTCGCGGCTGGCGAGACAGGCCGGGGTCGGGGTCGAGACCGTGCGCTACTACCAGCGCCGGGGGCTGATGCCGGCGCCGCGCCCCCCCGGCGGGGGCCGCCTTCCGGGCCTATGACGAGGCGCACCTGCGCCGACTGCGCTTCATCCGCCGGGCGAAGGCGGCGGGGTTCTCCCTGGACGAGATCGCCGAGCTGCTGGACCTCGATCCGGCCGAGCGTCAGCGGGCCAGCGAGCTGGCGCGGGCGCGGCTTGAGACGCTGGACCGGCGGCTGGCCGAGCTTCAGGCGGCGAGGACGGCCTGGCGGCCCTGCTGTCGAGCTGTGCGGCCGCCGAGGCCGGGCCCTGTCCGATCCTTCAGGCCTTGATGGCCGAGGCGACGGAGGCGTGAGGGGCCGGGCCCTGCCTGGCCCTGGTCAGCGACGCCAGCGCTGGCCGCGCTCGTCCCAGCGGCCGTAGCGGCGCTCGGTGGGATAACCGCTGAAGCCGTAGCCGCACGGGTCGTCGCGCTTGGCGAGCTGGTTGCCGATGATGCCGCCGGCGACGCCCCCAATGGCCGCACCCGCCGCATCGTCGCGGGCCACCGCCGCGCCGGCGGCTGCGCCCACCACCGCGCCCGCGGCCGTCGCAGCGGCGCGGTTGCGCTCATAGTCGCGCTCGCAGGCCGAGGCCCAGCTGCCGCCGCCGGTGCTGGCGCAGCCGCCGAGGGTGATGGCGGCGAGAACGGGAAGAACGAGGATCGGGCGCATGGGCGGCCTCCGGGCGGTTGATGCTAACGCTCCATGCGCAACGGCGCCGCTGGCCGCACGTTCCCGGGCCGTGGACAGGATCTGTCGGCGATGGCCCGAGGCGGCGGTGATGCTCGCGGCGTTCAGCCGGCCGCGTTCATCTGCCGCCACTGCTCCTCCCGCTCGCGCAGCCAGCGGGTGCGCAGGACCGCCGGGCGCTCGGGATAGCGCTCCTCGTGGAATTCGGCGGCGGTGACGCGGTCTGTCCGGAAGCTGCGGAAAGCCCGGCGCAGCTCGCACCAGGCCACCAGCAGGCGGCTCGTCTCATAGTAGCCGATGGCGAAGGGCCAGACGGTGCGTCGGGTCTCGCGCTCCTGCTCGTCACGGTAGGTGAGGGTGATCTTGCGGGCCATGCGGATGCAGCGGCGCACCTCGGCCATGTCGAGGTTGTCGGGGACCGAGCGCCAGGCGGGGACAGCCCGGGTGGCCGGCTCCAGCACCAGGGGGCGGAGCTGCTCGGGGATGACGGCGGCGATCTTGGCGATCAGGTCCTCGGCGGCGCGCTGCAGGGCCGGGTCGCCCCGGACGGCGACCATCTGGGCGCCCAGGACCGCGGCTTCCACCTCGTCGGGCGTGAGCATGAGGGGCGGCAGGTCGAAGCCGTCTTCGAGGACGTAGCCTACGCCGGCCTCGCCCCGGATCGGAGCGCGCTGGCCGATGAGGTCGGCGATGTCGCGATAGACCGTGCGCTTGGAGGTCTCCAGCTCGGCGGCGATGACGTCGGCGGTCACCGGCCTGCGGCTGCGCCGGAGGATCTGGATGATCTGGAACAGGCGGTCTGCGCGGCGCATGGGGCCTCCCGCCACCCTGCTGACAAAACGCTGTCAGCAAGCCGACGCTATGGGTGGCGTGTCAAGCGGATCGGGTCGGGACTGAGGGCTTTGAAGATGATCACCCTGCACGGACACGGACCCGCCGGCGGCCTGCCGGAATCGAACCTGGCCGCCATGAAATCGGAGGTGCTGCTGCAGATCGCCGGCGCGGCCTACCGCAAGGCCTTGATCGGGCTGGCCGGCGCGCCGGTGCTGGAGGCGGGCGGCCAGGCGATCGGCGGCGACGCCCTGGTGCGGGCCTTCCTGGAGCAGGTCCATGGGGTCGACTTCGAGGAAGGGCTGAGCCCGCAGGGGCGGGCCACGGCCTGGCTGATCGAACGGCTGGCCGAGGACCATCTGCGCCCGGCCGCGGAGCAGCCCGAGCCAGACCGCGAGACCCTGGTGCTGGCGGTGCGCTCCCTGGCGGCCCTGGCCGAGCTCATGGGCGAGGCGCCCTATCTGTGCGGGCGCCGGCCGTGCGCGGCGGACGCGGCGGCGTTTCCGGTGCTGGCCAGGCTGATGTCTCCGGCGGGGCCTGCGGTCCTGCGCCGACGGGCCGAGCAGTTCGGGACACTGGTGGCCTATGTGGACCGGCTGATGGCCCGGTTCTACCCGGACTTTCCGTGGCTGACCGAGACCGCCGAGGCGGCCTGATCTTTTTGGTTAACCAAGCTGCGGCCCGGTTAACCAATCGGTTGGAAACGCGGGCCTAGCCTCCCGCCAGCAAGAAACAGGCCACGGGGCCTGGAGAGAGGCTAGAGGATCTTGGCGCTCGCGGCGCGACTGGAGCTGAGGCAAGGGCAGGGGCTGGTGATCACGCCCCAGTTGCAGCAGGCGATCAAGCTGCTGCAGATGTCCAACCTCGAGCTCGAGGCCTTCGTCGAGGCCGAGCTGGAGCGCAATCCGCTGCTGCAGCGGGACGAGCGCGAGCAGGAGGCCGAGCGCGACGGCGCGGCCGAGACGGCTCCGGAGCCGACGGATCTGACCCTCGACCGGGTGGACCCGGCGGCGGCCGGCGCCGAGCTGGACGCGGCCCATGACGAAGCTTCCCCGGGGGAGCGGGCCACGGGCGATGCGCCGGAGGCCGCCGGCGAGGCGGGCGGGGCCGTGGACTGGTCGCGGGCCGGCAAGGGCGGCGGTTTCGACGGCGACCTGGAGGGTCTGGAAGGCGTCCTCGCCCAGGAGAAAAGCTTGGCCGACCACCTGCACGACCAGCTCGCGGTGGCGGGCCTGAGCGCCCCCGAGGCCGCGGTGGCCGGGGTGCTGATCGACGCCGTGGACGAGGTCGGCTACCTGCGGGTGGACCTTCAGGAGGTGGCCGAGCGCCTGGGCTGCGACATGGCCCTGATCGAGCGGGTGCTGTCGGTGCTGCAGGGCTTCGAGCCGGTGGGCGTGTGCGCCCGGGACGTGCGCGAGTGCCTGATGCTGCAGCTGAAGGACCGCAACCGGTACGACCCGGCCATGGCGGCACTGCTGGACAACCTGCCGCTGCTCGCCCGCCGCGACCTCGCCGCCCTGCGCCGGGCCTGCGGCGTGGACGACGAGGACCTGAGGGACATGATCGCCGAGCTGAAGGGCCTGACGCCCCGGCCCGGCGCGGCCTTCGGCGGCGAGCCTGCCCAGCCGGTGGCGCCGGACGTCTTTGTGCGCGAGGGGCCGGGCGGTCTCTGGCATGTGGAGCTGAACACCGACACCCTGCCCCGGCTGCTGGTGGACCAGCGCTACCACGCCCACGTCAGCGGCAAGGCCCGTTCGGACCAGGAGAAGACCTTCGTCGCCGACTGCCTGGCCCAGGCCAACTGGCTGATGAAGAGCCTCGACCAGCGGGCCAGGACCATCCTCAAGGTCTCGTCCGAGATCGTGCGTCAGCAGGACGCCTTCCTGGCCTATGGGGTCGAGCACCTGCGGCCCCTGAACCTGAAGACCGTGGCCGAGGCCATCGGCATGCACGAGAGCACGGTCAGCCGGGTCACCTCGAACAAGTACATGGCCACCCCGCGGGGGGTGTTTGAGATGAAGTTCTTCTTCACCTCCGCCATTGCCTCGGCCGACGGCGGCGAGGCCCATTCGGCCGAGAGCGTGCGCCACAAGATCCGTCAGCTGATCGACGCCGAGGCGCGCGAGGAGGACGTCCATTCGGACGACCGGATCGTCGAGATTCTCAAGGAGGCCGGCGTCGACATCGCCCGCCGCACCGTGGCCAAGTACCGCGAGGCCATGCGCATCCCCTCGTCCGTGGAACGGCGGCGGATGCTGAAGGAAGCCGTCTAGCCACCTTCCGGCCGCTTCCCGCGTTCCTGCCGGCGACGCTCCGTCCTGCCGCCCGGGCGCAGGCCGGGCCTCGGGACCGGATCAGGTGGCATGATGCTGTTGGCCGACGATCATCAGCCGTTGTCGGAGGTGCTGCAGGAGGTGGCTGACCTGCCCTCCGACCGCATCACCGTGGCCGAGCTGATGGACCGGTTCGGCGGGCGGGCCATGGGGGCGCTGCTCCTCCTGTTCAGCCTGCTCTGCCTTCTGCCGCTGCCGCCTGGTGCGACGACGATCTTCGGCGCGCCGCTCCTGCTGCTCGCCCCCCAGCTGGTGGCCGGCCGCCATGCCCCGTGGCTGCCCCAGCGCATCCGCCTGCGTGAAGTCCCGCTGGCCGACATCCGCGGACGGCTGCCGTGGCTGGTCCGCTGGCTGCGGCGGGTGGAGAACCTCTCCCGTCCGCGGATGGGTTTCATGTTCAGCCGCATGGGCGAGCGGGCGATCGGGATCGTCTGCACCGTGCTGGCCCTGATCCTGGTGCTGCCGATCTGGGGCGCCAACATCCTGCCGGCGCTGGCGGTGGCGGTGCTGTCCCTGGCGCTGATCCTGAAGGACGGCGTCCTGGCCCTGCTGGGCTACGTCCTGGCGGTGGCCAGCATCGCGGTCCTGGCGCTCGCGGCGCACATCATCATCCGCATGCTGCAGCACGTCTGGGCGGTCGTCTCCGGCGCTTGACACCAACTGGCGCTGAGCGCGTTGCTAGTGTCATGCAAGTCCAGGTCACCGGCAAACAAATGGACGTCGGGGAGGCTCTGCGCACGCGAGTCACCGACGAACTCTCGGCCAGCATCGAGAAGTACTTCGACCGCGGCGGCGCCGCTGACGTGGTGATCACCAAGGAGGGCAACTCCTTCAAGGTCGACTGCGTCGTCACCCTGGCTTCGGGTCAGCAGCTCAACACTCAAGGGGTGGGCGGCGACGCCCACATGGCCTTCGACGTGGCGCTGCAGAAGATGGTGAAGCGCATCCGGCGGTACAAAAACCGGCTGAAGGACCACCACCAGCAGGCGGTGGCCAAGCAGGCCGAAAGCGCCGCCTACTTCGTCCTCGCCCCGCTGGACCTCGACGATGACGACGACGAGGACGAGGACGACGGGGAACAGGCCTTCCCCGAGCCGATGGTCATCGCCGAAACCGAGAAACCGATCCGGCGGATGACCGTTTCAATGGCGGTGATGGAACTCGACCTGACCGAGGCTCAAGCAATTGTGTTCCGAAACGCTGCGCATGACGGACTCTCGGTGGTATATCGCCGCGCCGATGGAAACATCGGCTGGATCGACCCGGCGCGGACCAAGAACCGTGACGGGCTCGATGGGGACGAAACCGCTTCAGCCCCGTAGCGCTGCCTATTGAGCCGTCCCACCGGGCCGCCAGAGCCGGGACCGACGGCTTCCTTCCGAGTACTGAGAAGAATGAACATCGGCGACCTTCTCGATCGCTCCGCGATCTCCCTGCGCGTCAGCGCGTCCAGCAAACGCCAGGTCCTTGCCGTGGTCGCCGAGATCGCCGCGCGCAGGCTTGAGCTCGACGCGGGCGACATCCTCGCCGCCCTTCAGGAGCGGGAAGACGCCGGCTCCACGGGCGTGGGCTATGGCGTGGCCGTGCCGCATGCGCGGCTCGAAGGCCTGGACGGCATGCGCGGCGTCTTCGTGCGGCTGGAGCAGCCCGTGGACTTCGAGTCGGTGGACGACACGCCGGTGGACCTGGTGTTCGCCCTGTTCGCCCCGCCGGACGCCGGGGCCGAGCACCTGCGAGCTCTGGCCCGGGTGTCCCGCCTGCTGCGCCAGGCCGAGCTGCGCGAGCAGTTGCGCCAGGCCCGCACCACCGACGCCATCTACGCCCTGCTGGTGCAGAACCCCGCGCGCTCGGCGGCCTGAGCCCGCTGGGCCGTCGCCGAGCCGCTGACGACCGGACATGCGAAAAGGCCGGCGGTTTCCCGCCGGCCTTTGCCATGAGTTGGGGGTCGCTGCGCGGCCGTTAGTGGACCGACACCGGCGCCAGTTCGTGGGCCAGGGCCGCGGCCACGGCCGACTCGCGGTCGGTGAGGACGGCGAGGCGCTCGCCGTCGGCCCGGTGGACCGCATAGAGGGTCTGCTCAGGGTCGAGCTCGAAGCCCTGGACCTGGGCCGTCGGCACGCTGGCCAAGATCTCGGCGGCCTTCACGGGGCGCACATAGACCAGATGCGGGGCGCCCAGCGCCGCAAAGGCTTCGGTCGAAAGTACAGGCGTCATCATGACCACCTCCATTTAGCTCAACGCCTCGAACGGTCGCCGGTTCAGCCGGCCGTTCGATTGCTGCACGTCCCGGAAATTCCGGCGACGCATGTGTCAGTTCTGCATCAGCGCCTCAGCCGGCGGTCCGGATCGGGATCGTCTGCACCCGCCTTTCCGGTTCCGGCCGGGCGAGGTCGATGTGGAGCAGGCCGTGCTCCAGGCTCGCCCCTTCCACCACCATCCCGTCCGCCAGCACGAAGCTGCGGACGAAGCCGCGGGCGGCGATGCCGCGGTGGAGGTAGGACTCCTCGGACTTGGATCCGGCCCCGTCCCGCTTGCCCGTGACCACGAGCTGGCGGTCCTCGACGGTCACCTGCAGCTGGTCGGGGGAGAAGCCGGCCACCGCCAGGGTGATGCGCAGGTCGCCGCCGCCGCGGTCCTCGACGTTGTAGGGCGGATAGCTCTCCGCCGCCGCCTTGGCCGCACGCTCGATGAGGCTGCGGGTGTGCTCGAAGCCCAGCAGGAAGGGGCTGTCGAAAATCAGGGACCGGTTCATTCGTCTTCAGAGCCCTCGAAAGAAGCGACTCTCCGGTCCTGCCGCCCGACTTCGGCGCGGCGGGGCCGGACCTTCGGTTATTTGGGGGGCTGGGGCCGGTGTTGCAACGGCGCCGCCCATTGACCTCTGCGGCGGCGCAAGGATTCCGTACGCGCGTGCGCACGCTTCTGAATCTCCTGAAACCCCGGGCGCCCAAGGCCATCGCGCGGCGCGGCGCCCCGTTCCTGATCGCCAGGTCGTCGGCCGAGCATGAGCCGACGGCGGGCCTGATCATCATCGATATCGAGCTCGGAGCCGGCGAGGCCGCAGAAGGGCCCGCCGAGCTGGTGGCGACGGCGGCCTGGGCGGCCCCGGGCGTTGCTGCGGGGACCTACCGCCGGGCCGTGGAGTTGGGGCCGGTGCAGCGGACCTGGGTGGCCCTGCACGGCCACCTCCTGGCCGACGGTCCCGCCACGGTGACGGTGGCGGTCGTCCGCGACGGGACGACCCTGACCGAGCGCCGACTGACGGTGAAGGTCCGCAACGAAGGGCGGCTGGCGGCGGCGGTGGCCGAGAGCCTGAAGGCCACGGGCGTGCCGCTGATCGTCGATGTGCTGGATGCGGCCGCCTACGACTACGACGACCCGCGGCTGACCGCCTGGTTCGACCGGGAGCCTGAGGCGGTGGAGGCGCACCTGGCCGAGCTCGGCAGGACCGGCCGGGCGGGGCCCGAGGAGACCGCCGCCCTGCGCCAGTTCGTGGAGCGCGGTTTCCTGGTGCTGGAGGGCCTGATCCCGCCGGACGAGGTGGCGCGGCTCAACGCGGCCCTCGACGAGGCCGTGGCGCGGAAGATCGAGGGCTACGAGTGGGGCTCGAGCCAGCGCATCCGCAACCTGCACCTGGAGTTCCCGGCGGTCCGCGACCTGTGGCTCAATCCTAAGGTCCTGAAGCTGCTCAACCTGATCTTCGACGCGCCCGCCGCGCCCTGCCAGTCCCTGAGCTACGTCTTCGGCTCGCAGCAGGACCACCACCAGGACACCATCCACCTGACCCCGTTCCCGGCCGGGATGATGTGCGGGGTCTGGACCGCCCTGGAGGACGTGCAGGAGGGCTCGGGCGAACTGGCGGTCTATCCGGGCAGCCACCGCCTGCCGCGGGTCTATATGAACTCGGTGGGCCTGCCGAAGGTGCAGGACGAGGACTGGGACGCCTTCGGCCGGACGGTGATCCCCCGCTGGAGCGCCCTGCTGGCCGAGAAGGGCCTCACGGCCGAGCCCTACCGGCCCAAGGCCGGCACGGTGCTGATCTGGCACGAGAACCTGATGCATGCCGGCTCGGTGCGGCTGCACCCCGAGAAGTCGCGGCGCTCCATCGTCTGCCACTACTTCGCCCGCGGGGCGGTGGCCTTTTACGACTCCAGCGGCATGCCCGGGATCACATGGCAGGGGCCGGTCGAGGCCCGCTGAAGGCCGCTCCGGGTCGCGTCAGAAGGCGATGTGGCCGAGCTTGCAGGCGCCCTTGCCGTCGTGGGTGACCCCATAGGCGTCGAGGGCGCCGGAGGCGACCGTGGCGATGGCCCGCCAGCCCGTGGCGGAATCCGTGATCTCGGGCCGGGCGGCCGGCACGTCGGGGCGGGACAGGCCGGTCTCGCCGGCGCCCACCACCCGATAGGCCTCGTCCACCAGCACGATGCGGCCCACGGCGGCGCGGGTGGCCGTATCGGCGCCCCAGCCGATGATGGCGGCGCCGTCGGCGTAGCGGGCCTCCACGGCCTCGGTGTTGCCCACGCACTCGCCCTCCTCGGGGAACAGCTGGCGCAGGCCCTTGCCCAGATAGTCGGCGGCCCAGGCGGGCTGGGGCGGGCGGGGCGGCGCGCCCGCCTCCACCGGCGGCGCCTTGCCGCGGCGGTCCTTGGGCTCGTCGCAGGCCGTGAGCGCGAGGGCGAGGCCGGCGAGGGCCAGGAGCGGCGGCGTCAGGGCGGATCTCAGCATGGGCGGAAGCTTAAGGGCGCGCCGAAAGGGCCGTAAAGCCGGCTGGCGCGACGGCGCCCTCAGCGGGCCCGGGTGCAGCGGGTGGTGTAGGGATCGATGCGGTGGACCCCGTCCGGCCGGCGGTTCTGCTCGATGTGGAAGACGATGGCCGGCTCGCCCGACCGGTCGCGCTCGACGGCGCCCACGGCCCCGGCCCAGGGGCCGGTCTGGAGGCGGATCTCATTGCCGCTGCGGACATAGCGCCCGCTCGCCGAGGCGCCGGCCTGGTAGGTCCCGGCGGGGGCGAGGGTCAGGCTGACCATCTTGCTGAAGGCGAGGCTGTATTCGGTGGTCTGGCCGAGGCCGACGCCGATGCGGCGGTCCTGATAGGCGCATGTGAGCTTGGCCGTGGGCAGGGGAACGACGGCCGCCGCCGCCGGGGCGCGGGCGGCCTTGCCGGTTCCGGTGAAGGTCCCGGTCTTGAGATCGCCGGCGTGGAAGCTCTCGAAGCGCCCTTCGATGCGGTCGCTGTCGCACTTGCCGGTGAGTTCGGCGCGGCTGCGGCCCTGCTCCACCCGGAAGAGGCAGCGGCCGTTCTCCAGGAAGCCGTGCTTCAGCGGCCCTTCCACCGTGTAGTCGGCGGTGACCACCCGGGCCCGGCCGGTGAAGTCGCCGGCGCGCAGCTGGGCCTCCACCGTGAAGCTGCCGGGACGGCCGTCCGAATCAGTGAGCGAGCCGGAATAGGCGACGGCGCCGTGGTTGGGCGTGAGCGGCGCGGCCATGGCGGCGGCGGAGACGGCGGGAAGAGACAGCAGCAGGACGGCGAGACGGCGACGCATGAACGGACTTTCCCCCAGGGCCGGCGGGCGGCCGGCGCGCGAGGTTCAACTAACAGGCGCTGGACAGGGGGCATTGTAATTATCCGACATGGCGGGGCCGCTGGTCGGGTACCGAGGTGCGCCCACAGCAGGCCTGGGGAGGCCGTCACGAACAGCATCGCGCCCATGTCCGCCCAGGGCCCCGCGGTGGAGCTGCGCTACCGCCTGCCGGCCGCGCCCCTGCGGCCCTACGTCTCGGCCTATCACGTCGTGGAGATCCAGGCGGACGCCGAGCGGCCGGTCGAGGACCTCTTCTATCCCGGCTGGACGAACCTGCGTTTCACCCTGGCCGGCCCCGGCTGGACGGCGCAGCTCGGCGCGCCCGGCTTCGAGCCTGTGCCGTCCGCGGCCCTGTTCGGCGTGACCAGCCGGGCGGCGCGGGTGCGGGCGACCTGGGGGCGGCTGGTCGGGGCGGGAATCACGCCTCTGGGCTGGGTGCGGCTGTTCGGGGCCGACGCGGCGCGATTCGCCGATCGCATCTCTCCGCTGGAGACGCTGGTGGGCGACGCCGAGGCGCTGCTCGCCCGGTTGCGGGCCTGCGACGAGGATGCGGCCCTGGCCGGGGCCCTGGACGCCTATTTCGCCGACCGGCTGGCCCGGAGCGGCGAGCCCCGGCCGGTGCTGCTCGCCGTCCACCAGCTGCTGAACGATCCGGAGACGGCGCGGGTGGAGGACATCGCCGAGGCCTTGGGCCTCTCCGCCCGCCAGGTGGCGCGAATCGCCCAGGCGGTGTTCGGCCTGACGCCGAAGCTGCTGCTGCGCCGGCAGCGATTCACCCGCACCCTGATGGCGCTGCGCGAAGCGGGGGACGGCCCCAAGGTCGGGCGGCTCGACCCCCGCTACCACGACCACTCGCACTTCCTGCGCGACTGCCACCGATTCCTCGGCATGCCGCTGTCGGAGTTCCTGACCCGGCCGCGGCCGATCCTGGAGGCCTCCACCCGGGCGCGAATCGCCCTGCTGGGCGTGGGGGCGCAGTCGCTGCACCCGCCGGGGTGAAGATCGCCATGCCCCGGAAAAGGAGAAGGCCCGCCGGCGTTACCGGCGGGCCTTCATGGTGGAGCTAAGCGGAGTCGAACCGCTGACCTCTTGAATGCCATTCAAGCGCTCTACCAACTGAGCTATAGCCCCGGAGACCGAAGTCCTTCCCGGCTGTTGGCCGCCGGGAAGGCGCGGAACCTATTCAACTCGGTTCGTACGATCAAGCCCGTCTTTTGAGCTTTTTTTCGTCGGCCTATCGATCCTCGTCATCACCCTCGTCAGGCAGGCCTTCGATCTCGGAATCGTCGAAGTCGTCGTCCTCTTCATCCTCGAGGAACTGCACGTCGTCGGCGACTTCCTCGTCGTCCGTGAACTCGCCGAGATCCTCGGTGACGGCCGGGCCGGGCTCGGCCGAATCATCGTCGTCATCGGTGACCAGCGGCGGCTCGTCGGCCACCTCGTCGAGTTCCGGAGTCGCGATGTCCTCTTCTTCGTCCTCGTCGCGCTCGGTCTCGTCGGTGACCTGATCCTCGCGTTCGTCGTCGGCCTCGGTGTCGGGCGTGACGGCGCGGGCGCGGACGCGGCGGTTGCGCACGGCCTCGTCAGGATCGAATTCGGAGTGGCACTTCGGGCAGTGCGCAGGGCGCTTGCCCAGGTCGTAGAACTTGGCTTGGCAGTTCGGGCAGATTTGCTTCGTGCCCAGCTCGGGATTGGCCAAAGGCGACGGCCCTCTGTTGAAGGTAGCGCGGAAAAGCGGGCTCCCTTGCCACGCGCGAAGGCCGCTGTCAAAGCAATCCCCCTTGTGACATTTCGCGTATTCCGGAGGCTCGTTTCCAGCACATGACGGCGGCGCACCTGACCGCCAGCCGCGCAGGGTCCCTGACGGGGACCGTGCGCGCTCCGGGCGACAAATCCATCAGCCACCGCGCGCTCATCCTCGGCGCCCTCGCCGAAGGGGTGACCGAGATCGAGGGCCTGCTCGAAGGCGACGATGTTCGCCGCACGGCGGCCGCCATGCAGGCCTTCGGCGCCGGGGTCGAGCGCACCGGCGAGGGCCGCTGGCGCGTCGAGGGCAAGGGCGGCTTCGCCGAACCCGCGGACGTGATCGATTGCGGCAACGCCGGCACCGGCGTGCGGCTGATCATGGGCGCAGCGGCCGGCTTCGACCTGGCCGTGACCTTCACCGGCGACGCCTCCCTGCGCAGCCGGCCCATGAACCGGGTGCTGCGGCCCCTCGGCGAGATGGGGGCGAGCTGGACCTGCCGGTCGGGCGGGCGGCTGCCCCTGACCCTGAAGGGCGGCGGCCTGCGGAGCCTGTCCTATCGCCTGCCCGAGCCGTCGGCGCAGGTGAAGTCGGCGATCCTGCTGGCCGGGCTGAACGGCCAGGGCTGCGAGGTGATCGAGCCCGAGGCGACCCGGGATCACACCGAGCGGATGCTGCGCGGCTTCGGCGCGGAGGTGGAGGTTTCCGAGGAGGGTCCGGGGCGGCGGATCGTGCTGCGCCCCGGCCAGACGCTGAAGGGCATTCGCGTGCATGTGCCGGGCGACCCGTCCTCGGCGGCCTTCCCGCTGGTGGCGGCCCTGATCACCCCCGGCTCGACGGTGACGGTGCAGGGGATGCTGCTGAACGCGCTTCGCATCGGTCTCCTGGAGACCCTGGGCGAGATGGGGGCGGACCTGGCGGTGACCAACGTTCGCGACGAGGGCGGCGAGACGGTGGCCGACGTCACCGCCTGCTATTCCGAACTGGAAGGCGTGGAGGTGCCGCCCGAGCGCGCCCCGGCGATGATCGACGAATATCCGATCCTGGCGGTGGCGGCGGCCTTCGCCTCGGGGCGGACGGTGATGCGCGGCATCGGCGAGATGCGGGTGAAGGAGAGCGACCGCATCGCCCTGATGGCGGCGGGGCTTTCCGCCTGCGGCGTCGAGGTTGAGGAGGAGCCCGAGGGCCTGATCGTCACCGGCGGCGCGGGCAAGGTGCGCGGCGGCGGGCGGGTGACCACCCACGGCGATCACCGGATCGCCATGTCTCACCTCGTCCTCGGGATGGCCTCGGACCAGCCGGTGACCGTGGACGAGCCCGGCATGATCGCCACCAGCTTCCCGGGCTTCACCGACCTGATGCAGGGCCTGGGTGCGAAGATCGCCAGCGACGAGCCGGCGACGGCATGAGCGGCTTCGTGATCACGGTGGACGGGCCGGCGGCCTCGGGCAAGGGGACGATCGCCAGCCGGCTTGCGGCCCACTACGGCCTGCCGATGCTGGACACCGGCCTGCTTTACCGGGCGGTGGGCGTGCTGGCCGAGCGGGCGGGCGTCGATCTGGACGACGCCGAGGCGACGGCGGCCATCGCCCAGGACCTCACCGCCGAGGCGCTGGACGATCCGGCGTTTCGCACCCGGGGAGCCGGAGAGGCGGCGAGCCGGGTCGCCGTCCATCCGCCGGTGCGCCAGGCCCTGTTCGACCTGCAGGTGGGCTTCGCCCGCCGGCCGGAGGGGGCGGTGCTGGACGGCCGTGACCAGGGGACGGTGATCGCCCCCGAGGCGCCGGCCAAGCTCTATGTGACCGCCAGTCCCGAGGTCCGGGCCGAGCGGCGGTGGAAGCAGCTGACCGCCCAGGGCGAGGCCGTGGCCTATGAGGAGGTGCTGGCCGACATCCAGCGGCGGGACGCCCGGGACGGCGGTCGGGCCGACGCGCCCATGAAGCCGGCGCCCGACGCTGTCTTGCTGGATACGTCCGATTTGAGTATAGACCGCGCCTTCGATGCGGCCCGCCGCATCGTCGAGGCGGCGCGCGCCCGCTGGGACAAGGCCCAAGAGGGACCCTCCCGGTAAGCAAATCCAACCGCGCCAGGCCTCCGGGACGGCCGCGGGCAGATTACATCCCTTAACCCGACGCGCGGACTCCGCCTGGGCCATCACGCCCTGGGCCTCGCGTCCCATTCGAACGAAAGACCCCTATGGCTGACGATCTTAGCCTCAACCCCTCGCGCGACGACTTCGCCGCGCTGCTCAACGAGTCGCTGGGCGGCCGCGACATCATGGAAGGCCAGGTGGTGCGCGGCACCGTCGTGGGCATCGAGAAGGACTTCGCCATCGTGGACGTCGGTCTGAAGACCGAAGGCCGCGTGGCTCTGAAGGAATTCGCCGCCCCCGGCGAGGACAAGCCCGCCCTGAAGGCCGGCGACACCGTCGAGGTGTTCCTGGAGCGCGTCGAGAACGCCATGGGCGAGGCGGTGATCAGCCGCGAGAAGGCCCGCCGCGAGGAAGCCTGGACGCGCCTGGAAGCCGTCTACGAGCGCAACGAGCCCGTCATGGGCGTGATCGTCGGCCGCGTGAAGGGCGGCTTCACCGTCGACCTGGGCGGCGCCTCGGCCTTCCTGCCGGGCTCGCAGGTGGACATCCGTCCGGTCCGCGACGTCGGCCCGCTGATGGGGAAGGAACAGCCCTTCGCCATCCTCAAGATGGACCGTCCGCGCGGCAACATCGTCGTGTCGCGTCGCGCCATCCTGGAAGAAGCCCGCGCCGAGCAGCGCACCGAGCTGGTGTCGCAGCTGCAAGAGGGTGAAGTCCGCGAAGGCGTGGTCAAGAACATCACCGACTACGGTGCGTTCGTGGACCTGGGCGGCATCGACGGCCTGCTGCACGTCACCGACATGAGCTGGAAGCGCGTCAACCACCCGAGCCAGGTCCTGGCGGTGGGCGACACGGTCAAGGTGCAGATCGTCAAGATCAATCCCGAGACCCAGCGCATCTCGCTCGGCATGAAGCAGCTGCAGTCCGACCCGTGGGATGGCGTGGAAGCCAAGTACCCGGTCGGCGCCAAGTTCACCGGCCGCATCACCAACATCACCGACTACGGCGCCTTCGTGGAGCTGGAGCCGGGCGTGGAAGGCCTGGTGCACGTGTCGGAAATGTCGTGGACCAAGAAGAACGTCCACCCCGGCAAGATCGTCTCCACCTCGCAGGAAGTGGAAGTCGTCGTCCTGGACGTCGATCCGTCCAAGCGTCGGGTGTCGCTGGGCCTGAAGCAGGCCATGGCCAATCCGTGGGAGGCCTTCCTGGAGGCCCATCCGATCGGTTCGGTCGTGGAAGGCGAGGTCAAGAACGCCACCGAGTTCGGCCTGTTCATCGGCCTGGACAACGACATCGACGGCATGGTGCACCTGTCGGACCTCGACTGGGCCGTGTCGGGCGAAGAAGCCATGGCGCGCTACAGCAAGGGCGACGTCGTCAAGGCGAAGGTCCTGGACGTGGACGTCGAGAAGGAGCGCATCTCGCTGGGCATCAAGCAGCTCAGCGGCGACCCGATGTCGGGCGACAGCTTCCGCAAGGGCCAGACCGTCACCTGCACCGTCACCGAGGTCACCTCGGGCGGCATCGAGGTGCGGTTCGGCGAGGACGATGCGCCGATGACCGCCTTCATCCGCAAGTCGGACCTGTCGCGCGACCGCGCCGACCAGCGTCCCGAGCGCTTCGCCGTGGGTGACCGCGTCGACGCCCAGATCACCAACGTGGACAAGGCCGCCCGCCGCGTCTCGCTGTCGATCAAGGCGCTGGAAATGGCCGAAGAGAAGGAAGCCATCGAGCAGTTCGGCTCGTCCGACTCGGGCGCCTCGCTCGGCGACATCCTGGGCGCGGCTCTCCGCGAGAAGGCCCAGAAGGAATAGTCCAGCCTCTCAAGGGTTGAACTGAAGAGGCCCCGTCCGGTCCGCCGGGCGGGGCCTTTTTCATGCGCGTCGGCCCGCGCCGGCTTGACCCTGCGTCCGGCGTAAACCCTTTTTCCGCCTTGAACCCGGGGGGAGAGTCGCCCATGGTCGCGCCGGTTCGAGGGGCCTCATGATCAAGTCAGAGCTGATCGCGAAACTCGCCGAAGAGAACCCGCACCTCACCCAGCGCGACATCGAGCGCGTCGTGGGCGTGATTCTGGAGCGGATGATCGAAGCCCTCGAGCAGGGCGGGCGCGTGGAGCTGCGTGGCTTCGGGGCCCTGTCGGTGCGCTCGCGCGAGGCCCGCGCCGGCCGCAATCCGCGCACCGGCGAACCCGTTGACGTCCGCGCCAAGCACGTGCCGTTCTTCAAGAGCGGCAAGGAGCTGCGCGAGCGGCTCAATGTCGAAGAATCGTAACCCCTAGCGTCTGGGAGCCGCGCGTGAGCATCGTCTCCGAATTCCGTGAGTTCATCGCCCGCGGCAATGTCATCGACCTGGCGGTCGGCGTCGTTGTCGGTGCGGCGTTCAACGACATTGTCACCGCCCTGGTGGACAACATCATTATGCCGCCGATCGGCCTTCTGCTGTCGGGCATCGACTTCTCGGACCTGAAGTGGGTGCTGAAGGCGGACAATCCGGCCACCCCCGAGGTGGACGCGGTGGCCATCCAGTACGGCGCTTTCGTCAACACCTGCATCAAGTTCCTGATCGTCGCCTGGGCGGTGTTCATGCTGGTGAAGGTGGTCAACGCCATCCGCCGCAACCGGCACGAGGAGCCCGAGGCGGAGGCCGCCCCGCCGGCCCCGACCCCCGAGGAGTCGGTGCTCATCGAGATCCGCGACCTGCTCAAGGCCCAGCAGGCGAAGTAGCAAGACGCGAAGGCCGCCCGGCCTGAACCCGGGCGGCCTTTCTGTTTCCGGCGCGAGGCTTGCCCAAGGGGCGGGCGAGCGACTAAGCCGGCCCCATGACGGCCAAGGCCAAGATCTGCGGGGTGACGACGCCCGAGGCGGTGCAGGCCGCCCTGGACGGCGGCGCAGCCTTCGTGGGCTTCATGTTCTTCGAGAAGAGCCCCCGCAACATCACGCCCGAGACGGCGGGACGCCTCGCGCCGCCGATCCGCGCCCGGGGGGCGAAGGTGGTGGCGGTGACGGTGGACCCCACGGACGCCGCCCTCGACGCCATCATGGCGGGCCTTTCGCCCGACCTCATCCAGCTGCACGGCAAGGAGCCGCCGGCGAGGGTGCGGGAGCTCGCCCAGCGGACCGGACGCGGCGCGATCAAGGTTCTGCCCGTGGCCGAGGCGGCGGACGTGGAGGCGGCGGGCGCCTACGAGCCGGTGGCCGAGCACCTGATGTTCGAGACCAAGCCGCCCAAGGACGCCGATCGGCCAGGGGGGCTGGGCGTGCCCTTCGACTGGAGCCTGCTGGCGGGGCGGCGCTTCTCCCGCCCCTGGTTCCTGGCCGGGGGCCTCAATCCGTGGAACGTGGGGCAGGCCATCGCCGCCTCGGGGGCGCCGCTTGTGGACGTTTCCTCTGGCGTGGAGCGCGGTCCCGGACTAAAGGACCCGGCCTTGATCCAGGCGTTTCTCGACGCCGTCCGACGCGCCTGAGAGCCCGGCTTTGAACGCGCCTTCCCGACCCAACGACTATTCCGCCTATCCCGACGCCCACGGGCGGTTCGGGGACTACGGCGGCCAGTACGTGCCCGAGACCCTGATGCCGCTGGTCCATGAGCTGACCGCGGCCTACGCCCAGGCCAAGGCGGACCCCGCCTTCCAGGCCGAGCTGTCGGGCTATCTCACCCACTATGTGGGCCGGCCCTCGCCGCTCTATTTCGCCGCCCGCCTGACCGAGCACTTCGGCGGGGCGAAGATTTATCTGAAGCGCGAGGAGCTGAACCACACCGGCTCGCACAAGATCAACAACTGCATGGGCCAGATCCTGCTGGCCCGCCGGATGGGCAAGACCCGGATCATCGCCGAGACCGGCGCCGGCCAGCACGGGGTGGCCACGGCCACGGTCTGCGCCCGCTTCGGCCTGCCCTGCGTGGTCTATATGGGCGCGGTGGACGTGGAGCGGCAGAAGCCCAACGTCTTCCGGATGAACCTGCTGGGCGCGGAAGTGCGGCCGGTGACCTCGGGTTCGGCGACCTTGAAGGACGCCATGAACGAGGCGCTGCGCGACTGGGTCACCAACGTCCACGACACCTATTATCTGATCGGCACGGCCGCGGGGATGCACCCCTATCCGGAGATGGTCCGCGACTTCCAGGCGGTGATCGGCCGGGAAGTGCGCGAGCAGGTGATGGCGCTCGAGGGCCGGCTGCCCGACGCCGTGGTCGCCTGCGTGGGCGGCGGCTCCAACGCCATCGGCGTCTTCCATCCCTTTCTGAACGACGCCTCGGTGAAGCTCTACGGCGTCGAGGCCGCGGGCGAGGGCCTGGACACCGAGCGCCACGCCGCGGCCATCAACGGCGGCCGCCCGGGCGTGCTGCACGGGAACATGACCTATCTGCTGCAGGACGACGACGGCCAGATCACCGAGGCCCATTCGATCTCGGCCGGCCTCGACTATCCCGGCATCGGGCCCGAGCACGCCTGGCTGCACGACGTGGGCCGGGCGACCTATCTGACGGCCACTGACCAGGAGAGCCTGGACGCCTTCATGCTGCTCTCCAAGCTGGAGGGCATCCTGCCAGCCATCGAGAGCGCCCACGCCCTGGCGCGGGTGGGCGACATCGCTCGCGAGATCGGCAAGGACGGCGTCGTGGTGGTGAACCTGTCGGGGCGGGGCGACAAGGACGTGAACACTGTCGCCGCCCATCTGGGACGCCAGATTTGAGCCGTTTCCACGTCGTCATCGCCTGCATCTGCTCGGCCGTCATGGGATTCCTCCTGGGGTTCCTGGTCCGGGCCGAGGTGCGTGTGGCGATCGACACCGACGTCCCCAACCCGCCCGTCGTGGAGCGTTCGCGTTGACCAAGGCCCGCATCGACGCCCGGTTCGCCGCCCTGAAGGCCGAGGGCCGCGCCGCCTTCGTGCCCTATGTGATGGCCGGCGACCCTGACCGGGAGACCGCCCTCGCCATCCTGACGGGCCTGCCGGCCGCCGGCGCCGACCTGATCGAGGTCGGCTTCCCCTTCTCCGACCCCATGGCCGAGGGGCCTCCCATCCAGCGCGCCGCCCAGCGGGCCCTGGCGAAGGGCATGAGCACCCGCGGGACCCTGGACCTGATTCGCGCCTTCCGGGAGACCGACGAGACCACGCCGGTGATCCTGATGGGCTACATGAATCCCATCTTCAGCTGGGGCCTGGCGCCCTTCGCCCAGGCGGCGGCCGAGGCCGGGGTGGACGGCCTGATCGTGGTGGACTGCCCGCCCGAGGAAGCCGATCCGCTGGCCGACGCCCTGGACGCGGTGGGGATCTCGCTGATTCGCTTGGCGACGCCGACCACGGACGATGCGCGCCTGCCGGTGGTGGTGCGCCGCACCTCGGGCTTCGTCTACTATGTGTCGGTGGCCGGGGTGACCGGGGTGAAGGAGGCCGACGCGGCGGCCGTCGCCCCCCATGTGGAGCGGGTCCGCAAGGCCTCGGGCCTGCCGGTGGCGGTGGGCTTCGGCATCAAGACTCCGGAAAGGGCGAAGCAGGTAGCCCAGGTCGCCGATGCGGTGGTCGTCGGCTCCGCGCTTGTGGACGAAGTCGCCGAAGCAGTGGAGATGAACGAAGACGTGACCGTGCGAGTTCTTTCCAAAGTGCAATCCTTGGCTAAGGCTGTGCGCCTCGCGCGAACGAGCCAAACGGCGGTCTGAAAACCATGGCGATGGCTGATCAGCGGAACGACAAGCCCGGCCGTCCGGCCGGCACGCGGGAACGCCGGGGCTGGCTGTCCCGGATCGCGCCCGGGGTGCGAAACTTCGCCAAGCGCGAAACCCCCGAGAACCTCTGGGTGAAGTGCCCCGAGACGGGCGAGATGATCTACCGGCCCGACCTGGAGGCGGCCCTGTGGGTCACTCCGTCCGGCCACCACATGCGGATCGGCGCCGCCCAGCGGATGTCGATCACCTTCGACGACGGCGTGTTCGAGAAGATCGACTGGGAGCCGGTGGTCGAGGATCCGCACAAGTTCCCCGACGACCGCTCATACCCCGAGCGCCTGAAGGCGGCCCGGCAAGCCACGGGCGAGCAGGATTCCATCGCCGCCGCCTATGGCCACATCAAGGGCGAGCCGGCGGTGGTCATGGTTCAGGACTTCCACTTCATGGGCGGCTCGCTCGGCATGGGCGCGGGCGAAGCGTTCATTGCGGCGGCCCGCGAGGCCGTGAAGCGGCAGGTCCCCCTGGTGATCTTCACCGCCTCGGGCGGGGCGCGGATGCAGGAGGGCACCCTGTCCCTCATGCAGATGGCCCGCACGACCCTGGCCCTGAACGAGGTGAAGGCCGCCGGCCTGCCCTACATCGTCGTGCTCACCGACCCCACCACCGGCGGGGTGCTGGCCTCCTACGCCATGCTGGGCGACATCCACCTGGCCGAGCCTAAGGCCACCATCGGCTTCTCGGGCCGCCGGGTGATCGAGCAGACCATCCGCGAGACCCTGCCGCCGGGCTTCCAGAAGTCGGAATTCCTCGCGGAGCGCGGGATGATCGACCAGGTGGTGAAGCGCGCGGACCTGCCGGACGTGCTGAGTTCGATCCTGAAGACGCTTATGATGGGGCGTGAGCGTCTTTCCCCCGCCGCCTGACCTGAAGCCCGATCCCGGTTTCGACCCGATCCGCGCCTCCGACGCGGTGATCCAGCGCCTGCGCGCCAACCATCCGACCCTGATCGACCTGACCACGGGGCGGGTGGAACGGCTGCTGGCGGCCCTGGACCATCCCGAAAAGCGCCTGCCGCCGGTGATCCATGTGGCGGGGACCAACGGCAAGGGCTCCACCACGGCCTACCTGCGGGCCATCGGCGAGGCGGCGGGCCTTAAGGTCCACTGCCTGACCTCGCCGCACCTGGTGCGCTTCGCCGAGCGGATCCGGCTGGCCGGGCGGCTGATCAGCGACGAGGAGCTGCTGGCCCTTACCGACCGGGTGGAGGCGGCCAACGCCGGGGGCGAGATCAGCTTCTTCGAGATCACCACCGTCCTGGCCCTGCTGGCGTTCGCCGAGACCCCGGCGGACCTGTGCATCATCGAGGTGGGGCTGGGCGGCCGGTTCGACGCCACCAACGTCTTCGACGCCCCGGCGGTGAGCGTCATCACCCCGGTGGACTACGACCATCTGGAGATGCTCGGGCCGGGCTTGGCCAAGATCGCCTGGGAGAAGGCCGGGATCATCAAGCCGCGCCGGCCGGTGGTGGTCGCCCGCCAGATGGACGAGGCCCTGGAGATGATCACCCGGGAGGCGGACGACCGCATGGCGCCGATCCTCCAGATGGGCGCCGACTTCGACGCCTGGGAGGAGCGCGGCCGGCTGCTCGTGCAGATGCCCGAGCGGTTGCTGGACCTGCCCGCCCCCAGCCTGTTCGGCGGCTATCAGTTCGACAATGCGGGCCTGGCGGTGGCCGCCGCCCTGACCTTCGACCCCGCCCTGAGCGATGAGGTGCTGGGGCGCGGCGTCTCCTCGGCCGTCTGGCCTGCCCGGATGCAGCGGCTCACGGCCGGGCCGCTCGCCGAACTCGCCCGCCAGCGGGGCTCGGACCTGTGGCTGGACGGGGGACACAACCCACACGCCGGTCGGGCGCTGGCCGAGGCGGCCACTCGGATCATCGACCGGGATCCCAGGCCCCTGACGCTGGTGACGGGCATGTTCGCCCGCAAGGACGCGGAGGGCTTCTTCCGTCCGTTCGCCGAGATGCGGCCGCGGGTGATCGCCACCACCTTTGATTCGCCCCAGGCGGCCCCGGCCGAAGACATCGCCGCCGCCGCCGCGCAGGTGGGCCTGCCCGCCGAGATGGCGCCCGACGTGGACGCGGCGGTGCGCCTGGCCCTGGCGGGGAACGGCCCTGCGCCCCACGTCCTTGTCTGCGGAGGGCTGCATTTCGCCGGCGAAGTGCTGGCGATGAGCCCGGAGACCTGGCCCAGCTGATGCCCGCCAAGCCCTACAGCCTGAGGTTCGCCTTCCCGCGCCATTACCTGATCACCCTGGCCGTGGCCCTGCTGGTGCTGTGGAGCCTGATCGAGATCTTCGGCCGCACCGACGTGGTGCTGATCGGCTGGATCGTCGGCTTCCTGATCGCTACCCGGGTGGTGCGCTTCTTCGTCCTGCGCTATCGGCCGAAACGAAAAGGGCCGCCCGAAGGCGGCCCCGAAACCTCGGCGGACGGCTGAGGCGGTCAGGCGGCGACGCCGGCCTCGGTCAGCCATTCCAGAATCTTCTGCTTGGGCATGGCGCCCACCTTCATGGAGGCCATCTGGCCGCCCTTGAAGAGCATCATGGTGGGGATGCCGCGCACGCCGTAGCGCGAGGGCGTGGTGGGGCTGTCCTCGATGTCCAGCTTGGCGATCGTCACCTTGCCGGCGAGTTCCTCGGAGAGCTGCTCGAGGGCCGGGGCGATCTGCTTGCAGGGGCCGCACCATTCCGCCCAGAAGTCGACGAGCACGGGGCCTTCAGCCTGCAGGACCTCGGTCTCGAAGGTGGCGTCGGTGACCTTCACGGTGCTCATAGGAAACAACTCCTCTCGCGCGCGGCCGGCTGCCGGGTTGGGCGCTTGAACGCCGGCGCACGTCTGTTCGATCCGTCGATGTAGGCGGCCCCGGCGCAGGTATCAACCGCCACGGCGAAGCTCGGCAAGAACCCGCTCCATCAGCTTTTCTGGAACGGTCATCAGCTTCGGCCCGTCCGTCCAGACGAGGGCGGCCTCGATCCGGCGTCCGGGGAACACCTCGTCCAGCACCGCGGCATAGAGCGCCATCTGGCGCAGATAGGCCGGATCCGCGTCCTCGATCCGGTCGGGCGAAGGGCGATTGGTCTTGAAGTCGGCCACCAGCACCCGATCCGGCAGCACCACCAGGCGGTCGATGCGCCCCGAGATCTTCAGGCCGGGCGGCAAGGTTGCGGCGGTCCCGGCGATGGCCACCTCGGACCGGGAGCCGGGGCCGAACACCTCGGCGAATCGCCGATCGTCGAGCACCGACAGGGCCGCGCCCGCCATCTCGGCCCGCTGATCGTCCGAGAGGTCGGGCTCGCGGGCGAGCAGGGCCCGGGCGCCGGCCGCCCGTTCGGCCGGGGGAAGGTCGGGCAACACCTGAAGCAGGCGGTGAATCAGGTCGCCCCGGCGGAAGCGGCCGAGGCCGCCGGCCGCCGAAAGCGGCGAGGGCGCGGCGACATGCGTCCCTTCGCCGAGGTCGGACGGCGAGGCGTAGCGGGCGAAGGCCTCGGGAGCCGGGTCGATGCTGGTCCAGGCCGGCAGGGTGGACGCCCGGGGCGCGGCGGCGTCGACGCGGCCGAGCGCTACGGGATCCGGGCCGTAGCGCTCGATCATGATCTCGCCGCAGGCGGCCGGGCGCACATGGGGGGCGATCCGCTCGTGGGCGAAGCCGGCCTTGATGGCCGCCCACCAGCCCTTGATGCCCTCCTCCTTGCGGTTGGCGGCGATGCGGCCGCAGAGGATCAGCCGTTCCCGGGCGCGGGTGAGGGCCACGTACAGCAGGCGGAGGGATTCCTCGGCCTCCCGGGTCTGGCGCAGGGCCCGGGCGGCGGCCGAGGCCTCGCAGTCGGCCTTGCCGCTGGCGCACCACAGGAAGCCGCCGTCGGCGGTTTCCAGCAGGGGCGATCCCCGGGCGCCCTGTTCGGCGGTGGTCTCGGGGAGGATCACCACCGGCGCTTCCAGGCCCTTGGCGCCGTGGGCGGTCATCACCCGAACCTCGTTGCGGCCGCCTTCCAGCTCGCGCTTCACCACGATGTCGAGGCCGGCGAAGTCCGCGGCCAGGGTCTCCAGGTCATGGACGCCGCGGCCTTCGGCGGCGAGCACCTGGGCCAGGAACTCGTCCAGGGCGTCCTCGGCCTCGGCTCCGAGCCGGCGGAGGAGCCGCATGCGCATGGAGTGGCCGGCTTCGTCGCGGAAGGCGAGGGCCCGGCTGTAGAACTCGAACGGCCCGGCGGGCGCGGCCTCGCGCATGGTCGTCAGGAAGCCCGCCGCGGCGGTCCAGGCGGGCTGTTCCGCGGCCCGGGCCTGGAGGGTCCGCCACAGGGAGGCCTGCCGCTCCCAGGCGAGCTGGAACAGGTCTTCGTCGGTGAGGCCGCAGAAGGGGCTCTTGAGCAGGGCGGCCAGGGTCAGGTCGTCGTCCGGGAAGAGGGCGAACCGGGCCAGGGCCATGAGGTCGTCGAAGACGATGTGCTCGGAGAGCGCCAGGCGGTCGGCGCCGGCCACCGGCACGCCGGCGTGCTTCAGGGCGCGCAGGATCTCCTCGAAGAGGGCGCCGCGCTTGCGGACCAGGATCAGCACGTCGCCGAAGCTGGCGGGCCGGGGCTTGTCTCCCTCCATCACCGCATCGCCCCGGGCCACGAGGTCGCGGACCTCGCAGGCGATGTGACGGGCCAGGACCTTGACCGCGCTCTCGTCGCTCGCGGCGTCGAGGGGCGCGTCCCAGGCCTCGCGGCTCTCGACCGGGGGCTCGCGGACCAGGGGCCAAAGATCGACGCAGCCGCGCTCGCCCGCCCGCATGGGGATGTGCTCCAGGGGCTCGATCCCCGGGGGCACGCCGTTGGCGAACACCGCGTCCACAAAGGACAGCACCTCCACGGTGGAGCGCCAGGAGGCGTGCAGGGGCACGGCCGCGCCCTTGCGGCCGGCGGCGGCGATCTCGGCCACGTAGCGTTCGGTCTCGGCCAGAAGCCGTTCGGGGGCGGCGCCCTGGAAGGAGTAGATGGACTGCTTCTCGTCGCCGACGACGAAGAGGGTGCGTTCAGTCTCGCTGCGGCGGAGCAGGCCTTCGCCGGCGAAGAACTCCCCGGTGAGGGCGCGGACGATCTCCCACTGATCGGGGGCGGTGTCCTGGGCCTCGTCCACCAGGATGTGATCGATGCCGCCGTCCAGCTTGTAGAGCACCCAGGCGGCGGCCGGGCGGCTGGCCAGCAGGGCGCGGGTCTTTTCGATCAGGTCGGCGAAGTCGAGGGCGCCGGCGGCGGTCTTCTCCACCCGGTAGGCGGCCAGATAGGCCTCGGCCAGCATCAGGGCGTCGAGGGTGTCGGCGGCGACCTTTGCGGCGCGGAGCCGGTCCCGGGCCCGGGCGAGGCGGTCCTGTTCGGTCAGCAGGGCCATGCGCAGGCCCTCGTGGGCCTTGAGGCCCGAGGTCTTGGCGACCCAGGCGGCGGGCGTGCCCTCGCCCTTCTCGGTGAAGAGGGCGGCCAGGGCGCCGGCGAAGGTGGGGGCGTCGGCTACGGCCCGCAGGAGGGCGGCGCACTTCACGTCGGTGACGCCGCCGGCGGAGAGCGCCTCGGCGGCGGCGCGCCAGAGGTTGCGGTCGAGGGCGGCGAGGGCCGCGCGCTCCACGGCCTCGGCGTCCTCGCCGGGCTCAAGGGCGCAGACATCCCAGACCCAGGCCGCAGCGCCCGCATAGCCGCCCCGGCTCTCGAAAAACTCCCGCAGCTTGCCGCGGCGGGCCTCGAAATCCAGGAACATCTGCTGGAAGGCCCCGAAGTCGAGGGCCACCGACAGGCGGGCGTAGGCCTCGGCCACGGGCCCCTCGCCCTTGAGGGCGTGGCGGGCGACGGCGGCCCGGGCGGCGGCGGCCACGGAGGCGGCGGCCGCATCGTCCATCACCCGGAAGCCGGGGGAGATGCCGGCCTCCAGCGGAAAGCGCCGGAGCAGCTTTTCGCAGAAGGCGTGGATGGTCTGGATCTTCAGGCCGCTGGGGGTCTCCAGGGCTCGGGCGAACAGCGCCCGGGCCTCGGACAGGCGCCGATCGTCGTAGGAGTCCTTCGGGCGGCCCTCCAGGTCGGCCAGTTCGCGGGTGAGCAGGTCGTCGGCCATCACCGACCAGCCGCCGAGGCGGGCGAACAGGCGGCGCTGCATCTCGGCGGCGGCGGCCTTGGTGTAGGTGACGCACAGGATGGTCTCGGGCTCGGCGCCGGCGAGCAGCAGGCGAGCCACCCGGTCGATAAGGGTCTTGGTCTTGCCCGAGCCGGCGTTGGCCGTGACGAAGGCCGAGATGGCCGGATCGGCGGCGGTGCGCTGGTGTTCCTGGGGCGGGATGTGCAGGGTCAAGCCTCGCCCTCCTCGCCGCTGGTGGACCATTCGAACACCCGGGCCAGGTGGTCGTAGTCGGAGGCGTAGGTCTTCACGAACTGCGGGGCTGTGCGCGAGACATAGGGCTGGTCCGGACGCATGTAGCGGGCGAGCAGCCGGCGCGCCCCGTCGAGGGCCCGAGCTGCGGCCTCGGCGCTCTCGCTGACGGTGGCCCGAACCTCCTCGCGACCGGCGGGACGGCGGCCGGTGACTTCCAGATAGACCAGTTCGCCGGGAACGAGCCGGCCGATGCGCTCGAAGCCGCCGGCGGCGAGGATGGCGGCGGTGAGGGTGAGCTGGGGTGAGAAGCCGGCGTTCACGACCTTCTGCGAGGGCGCGCGGCCGGTCTTGTAGTCGAGGATGTGGCCGTAGCCCTCCGGGTCCGCCTCGATGCGGTCGGCCTTGGCGCCGAGGATGATTTCATGGCCGTCGACGCGAACCGGCATCCTGCCGGTCTGCTCCACATGGATGGCGCGCCCGTCCGTCCGGCGGCGGGCCTCGAGTTCGGCGACCCAGCCGGCGGCTTCTCGGGCCAGGGCGCTTTCCCGGGCCAGGGCCTCCCGGGGCATCCCGGCCTTCTCCAGCTCCTCCACATAGAGGGCCTCGAAGATGGCGGCGGCGTCGGGCGGGAGTTCGCGCGGGTGAGCGATGGCGAAGCGCTCGAAGGCGGCGTGGATGGCCGTGCCCCGAGCCCGCGCCTCCACCGGCTCGTCGGGCCGGTCCAGGGGGCGCAGGTTCAGGATGTCCCGGGCCCAGACGGCGTAGGGGTCGCGTGTCAGGGTTTCTACACGGGTGACGAACAGTTCCCGCGGCCGGGCCTCCACCGGCGGGCAGGGCGCGGGGCGGCCCACGGGGGCGTAGACGTCGGGGGCGTCGAGGCCGCGGGCCCAGGCCAGGGCCTCGGGGCGGCCGGGAATCTGGACGCCCGCGCCTCGGGCGAGGGTCTCCAGCCGCCAGAGCCAGCGTGACTTCACCGCCGGCTGGCCGTCCCGGCGTTCGGCGTGCAGCAGCACCACCTCGGGGGCGCAGGCGGCCTGGGCGAAGTCGTGAGCGGCGAGGCCGACCCGGCGCTCGGGCGGCGGCAGGCCGAGGGTCTTGCGCATGGGCCGCGACAGGAACGGATCAAGGGGGGCTCCCCGCGGCCAGACGCCCTCCTCCAGGCCGGCCACCACCAGGCGGTCGGCGCGCACCAGGCGGGCCTCGATGGCGCCCAGGATGCGCAGGCGCGGATGGGTGGCGCCGCCCGTGCGGATGGTCTCGCCCTCCATCAGCCGGGCGAGAAGGTCGGCGAACTGGCGGGTGGAGACCTCAGGCAGGCCGTGGGTTTCGTGGATCAGCCCGGCCAGGAGCCGGCTCATGGCCTCGCCGCCGTGCCCGCCCCAGAGCTCGGCGCGTCCCCCGCTGGCGTCGGCGGCCAGGGCCTCCATGGTCGCGGCGAGGCGGCGGGCGAGGTCGCTGACCGTTCCCTCCTGGGGCGGGTCGCCGAGCCTGTCCTGCAGGGCGGCGACCAGCGGCAGGCCGGGGTGCTTCTTGGCCGCCAGCCGGGCCTCCAGAGTCTCCCAGCGCCAGGGCCGGGCGCCGCGCAGGCCGTAGCGTTCCAGGATGTCGCGCTGGCGGGCGAGGTCTTCGGGCGTGAAGCCGAGATGCACGTCGGGATGCTTGAGCAGGGCCAGCAGCGTGACGGGCGCCAGGGGATCGACCATGGCCCGGGCCACCAGGCCGGCCAGCACCCCGCAGCGACAGCCGGCCAGGGGCGCCCCCGCGGAGGAGTCCGGCACGATGCCCCAGCGGCCGAGCTTGGCGGTGACCCGACGGGCCAGAACCTGGTCGGGAGTGACCAGGGCGGCGGTCTTGCCCGGCGTCTCCAGGGCCTCGCGCAGCAGGAGGGCGGCGACTGCGGCGGCCTCCTCTTCGGAGCGGGCGCTGACCAGGGACAGGCCCTCGAGGCCGGCGGCAATGGGGTCGATCGTCTCGGCCCGGGCCTCGGCGCGGAGCTGGTCGATGGCGTGCAGCCAGTCGGCGGTGGCCTTGGGCGGGCGCAGGGCCTCGTTGATCACCCGGCGGCGCCAGCGGCCCTGGGCCCGGTGGGCCAGCGACGCGGGCCAGACCTCCACGTCCCCGCGATCGATGCCCGAGCGGGCCAGGAGACGCCGCAGGGCGCCCTGGGGATGCTGCTCGTCCACATGGCGCCAGGCGTCCTCGGCCAGGCTGTCGTCGAGGCCCGGGACGACGACGGCCCCGCGGGGAGCGGCGGCGATCACCGCCAGCAGGTCGGCGGTGGCGGGGGCGGTGCCGGTGGAGCCGGCGGCCACGAGCACGCCCTGGGGCGGCTTGGCGGTCCAGACCTCGGCCAGGCGCCGCAGGAGCCGCACCCGGCGCTCGTTGACGTCGACCACGCCCAGGGCCTTCAGGCGCCTGGGCCACTCTACGAGGGCGGTTTCCAGGAATTCGCGGCTGACGCGCCAGTGCTCGGCGAGGTCGGCCTCCACCAGGCCGGCGAGCTTCTCTCCGGCCTCGATCTCCTCGATCTGCAGGCTGTCGAGGAAGCCGCCGAGGGCGTCGGCCAGCTCCAGGGCGGCCGAGGCGGTGAGCTCCCGCCCGGGCAGCAGGCTCCAGTGCTCGGCCACCAGGCGGGTGAGCTCGAAGCGGCGGCGCAGGGGATCGATGGCGGCGGGCAGGTCGAGGGCGAGGTCGCCCGGCTCGAAGGGCGGCTCCCCGGCCTCCAGGTCGCCCAAGGGACGCATCTGCGGCGGCAGGACGGCGCGGCCATCGGCGGCCCGAACGAAGGCGTCGGCCACGGCCCGGGCGCCCCGGCGGGTGGGCGTCAGGACGAGGGCGTCGGACAGGGCCTCGGGGCCGAAGGGGCTCAGGGCGTCATACAGGCCGCGGGCGAGATCATCGGCGAACGGCCGGTGCGCCGGGATGCTGAACCAGCGCGGCCCGGGACGCTCGAAGAAGGCCGTCACGCGAGCCTCTGCTCCGCCGCGTCCCGGGCGGCTGGATCGCCGACGTGCATCCAGAAGGCGTCCATGGCCACGCCGTGCAGGCGCCCGGCGGCCTGCAGTCGCCGCCAGGTGGGCTGGATCGGGAAGGCCGCGTCCGGCTCGTCGGCCAGGATCTGCGGATTGAGGATGCCGAAGCCGACGTTGGCGTAGGGGGTGGCGACGTCGGGCGAGGTGGAGTGGGTGAGGCGGCCGGCCTCGTCCATGAAAAAGCCCTGCGGGCCCTCGAACCCGATTCCCTGGCCGCGCCTCACCAGCAGCAGGAGAAGGTCCATGCGGGCCGGGTCCCAGGCCGCCTTGAGGGTCTCGAGGGCGGGGCGCTCGCCCTCGATCCAGAGGCTGTCGATATTGGCCAGCATCACAGGACGATCGCCCAGCAGCGGCAGGGCGTGGCGGATGCCGCCGCCGGAGTCCAGCAGCTCGGCCCGCTCGTCGGAGATGACGATGTCGAGGTCGGTGCGGCCGGAGAGGTGGGCCTCCACCTGGTCGGCGAAGTGGTGGACATTGACCACGGCGCGGCGGATGCCCGCGGTCTTCAGCCGGTCCAGAACATGGTCGATGAGCGGCCGTCCGGCCACCGGCACCAAGCACTTGGGCATGGTGTGGGTGAGCGGGCGCATGCGGGTGCCGAGCCCTGCGGCCAGCACCATGGCGGTGTCGGGCGCGGCGCTCACGCGCGGGCCTCCGCCGGAACGTGGCGGTCCAGCCAGCCCCTGAGGGGCGCCAGTTCCGGATCGGTCAGGCAGCGGTCGAGATAGCCCCAGAGCCTGGGCATGAAGGCGGCGTAGCGGGGCTTGCCGTCACGGGTCACCAGGCGGGCGAAGATGCCCAGGATGCGGACGATGTTGAGGGCGCCGAGGGCGTGATAGTCGGCCAGCATCCGGGCCCGGTCCACGCCCGGGCGCAGGGCGAAATAGGTGTCGAGGGCCGCGGCCTCGCAGGCCTCGGAGATGTCCCGGCGGGCGTCATGCAGCAGCATGGAAAGGTCCCAGGCCGGGTGGGCCTTCACCGCGTCCTGGAAGTCGAGGAGGCCGACGCGGGCCCCGCCGCTGCGGTCTGGCAACCAGATCAGGTTCTCGGCGTGGTAGTCCCGGTGGCAGAAGACGCTGGCGCCGGCCGCGCCGTGCGCCCGGATCGGCCGCCAGACGGCTTCCCATTCTGCGAGGGCGTCAGGGCCGAAGGCGAGCCCCGGCTTCAGCTTCGGCAGCCATTCCACGAACAGCCGGTCGGCGGTCTCCAGGGCCGTCTCGTCATAGGTGAGCAGGGGCCAGGACGCCCCGTCATAGGCCAGCACCTCGGGGAGCTCGGCCTCGTGCATCCGCACCAGGGCCTGGATCGCGGCCTCATAGAGCGGAGCCTCGTCCTGGCCGCGCGCGATCAGGCGGGCGAAGAGGTCGTCGCCCAGGTCCTCCAGCACCGCGAGGCCGGCGGCGGCGTCATGGGCGAGCACCTGGGGCGCCGACAGGCCCTGGGCCCGCAGCCAGCCGCTCACCGCGACGAAGGCGTCCACCCGGCCGGCGGCGAGGCGGGCGAGGGCGTTGTAGCCGAGGCCCTGCCGCTCGGCGGGGGTGGCGGCAGGCGGGCAGGGGGCGGTCTCCATGGACGGCGGCTGGTCCATGAAGATGAAGGTGGCGCCGTCCGCCGTGTGCAGGCGCTCATAGCTGCGGGTGGAGGCGTCGCCGCCCATGGGCTGGCGGCGGGCCGCGCCGAAACCCGCAGCCTCGAGGAAGCTGGCCTTCAGCGCCTCGCGCTCGCCGGCGAGGTCGGTCTTGCCGGGGGTCGTGTCAGGGGCGGAACTCAAGCCCTCGTCCTTCCCAGGCCCCGTGCGGGACGAGCCGCACGCGCCTGCCGTCTGCATCGCCGTCCAGAAGGGCGATTTCTACATCGAGTCGGTCGGCGGGCAGGGCGCCCTCCAGCCGCTGGGGCCATTCTATGACCGCCGCACCCTCGTCCAACGCCTCGTCCAGGCCGATCTCATAGGCCTCGTCGGGGTTCGAAAGGCGATAGAGGTCGAAATGGGCGACCTTCAGGCGCGGCCCCTCGTAGAACTGCACCAGGGTGAAGGTGGGCGAAGGGACGTCCTCGTCCGGCCGGGTCAGGGCCCGGACCAGGGCGCGGGCCAGGGTCGACTTCCCGGCGCCCAGGGGCCCGTTCAGGCAGACGGCCTCGCCGGCCTTGAGCTCGGCGGCGATGGCGGCGCCCAGCCGCGCGGTGGCCGCCTCGTCGTCGAGGCGGAAATCGCCTGCGGCCGGCTGGATCATGCGAAGGCCCGCTCCGGGTCGGCGGCGAGCCCCTCCTCGATGTGGCGCTTGAGCTTGAGGGTCACCTCCCCGGGATCGCCCGAGAGCGCGTCCGGCGCAATGGGACGGCCGATGACGAGGCTGAATTTCCGCCCCTGCTTGTTGAGGAGTTCGTGGAAGAGGGTGATGTCACGCAGCTCCTGCGAGACGCCGTGGAAGAGGTGGAACAGGGTCGACCAGGGACCGGCCACATGGACCGGGATCACCGGCGCCCCGTGCCGCCGGGCCAGGGAGACGGCCGTGGGCGCCCAGGGCGGGTCGGCGAGGGTCCCGTCGGGCTGGCGGCGGGCGAGGCGGCCGGCCGGGAAGATGGCCAGGCAGCGCTCGGCCTCCATGGCCTCGCGGGTCAGCTGGAGGGTGAGGCGGGTGCGCTCGCGGGTGCGCTTGGCCTCGACCCATTCCACCGGAACCAGCACCTCGCCGAAGGCCGGGCAGACCCGGTGGGCGTCGGCGTTGGCGTAGAAGCAGATGTCAGGCCGCCGGGCCTTGAGGGCGTCGAAGACGGCGATCCCATCGGCGATGCCGGTGGGGTGGTTGCAGATGACCACGGCCCGGCCGCGCGCGGGCACATGCTCAAGCCCGATGGCCGAGACCTTCACCGACAGCAGGTCGGAGACATGGTCGAGGGCGGCGCGGCCCTGCAGCGGGGCGATGGCGTCGGCCATCCGCCGGGCCTTGGCGTAGTCCAGCAGGGCGTAGAGCAGCGGGCGCAGGACCGGCCAGGCCGGCGAGGCCGAGAGCCGCGGGGCCCGCTCGGCGATCAGCACGTCCACGATGTGCGCGCGGGCCTTCGGGCTGGCGAGGGCCGGGGCGTGGCTGAGCGCGGTCATGGGGCGGAACATGCGCCGCTGCGCCGTGGCCGGGCAAGGCCGGGAGCAGGGCGGGCCGCTGCCCCAGGGGAAACTAGGCGCTTGGGGCCGAGAGGGCGTAGAACGCTGTCATGCGTGACATCACCCACTTCATCGACGGGGCCTCCGTGGCGGGCCGGTCCGGCCGCTTCGGCGACGTGTTCAACCCCAACACCGGCGAGGTCCAGGCCCGGGTGCCCCTGGCCACGGCGGACGAGCTGGACGGCGCGGTCCAGGCGGCGCTGAGGGCCCAGCCGGCCTGGGCCGCGGTCAATCCGCAGCGCCGGGCCCGGGTGATGTTCGAGTTCAAGCGCCTCGTGGAGGCGCGGATGGACGAGCTGGCCGAGATCCTCTCGTCGGAGCACGGGAAGGTGATCGCCGACTCCAAGGGCGACATTCAGCGCGGCCTGGAGGTGATCGAGTTCGCCTGCGGCATCCCGCACGCCCTGAAGGGCGAATACACCGAGGGCGCAGGGCCGGGGATCGACGTCTATTCCATGCGCCAGCCCCTGGGCGTGGTGGCGGGGATCACCCCGTTCAACTTCCCAGCCATGATCCCGATGTGGATGTTCGGCATCGCCATCGCCGTGGGGAACACCTTCATCCTGAAACCCTCGGAGAAGGACCCGACGGTTCCGGTGCGGCTGGCCGAGCTGATGATGGAGGCCGGCGCCCCGGCAGGGGTGCTGAACGTGGTCCATGGGGACAAGGCGGCGGTGGACGCCATCCTCGACCATCCGGACATCAAGGCGGTGAGCTTCGTGGGCTCGTCCGACATCGCCCACTACGTCTATTCCCGGGGCACGGCGAACGGGAAACGGGTCCAGGCCATGGGCGGGGCCAAGAACCACGGGATCATCCTGCCCGACGCCGATCTGGACCAGGCCACCAAGGACATCATCGGCGCGGCCTATGGCTCGGCCGGGGAACGCTGCATGGCGCTGCCGGTGGTGGCCCCGGTGGGCCGGAAGACCGCCGACGAGGTGCGCGAGCGGGTGCTGGCCGAGATCGAGAGCCTGAAGGTGGGCGTCTCCACCGACCCGGCGGCGCAGTACGGGCCGGTGGTCAGCCAGGCGCACCGGGACAAGATCGCCGGCTACATCCAGACGGGTGTCGACGAGGGCGCCGAACTGGTGGTGGACGGGCGGGGCTTCAGCCTCCAGGGCTATGAGAAGGGCTTTTTCATCGGCCCCACGCTGTTCGACGGCGTGAAGAAGGGGATGAAGACTTACAACGAGGAGATCTTCGGGCCGGTCCTGCAGATCGTCCGGGTCGAGACCTTCGAGGAGGCCCTCGAGCTGCCGTCGTCGCACCAGTACGGCAACGGGGTCGCCATCTTCACCCGCAACGGCCGCGCCGCCCGGGAATTCGCCAGTCGGGTGAATGTGGGCATGGTGGGCATCAATGTGCCGATCCCGGTGCCGGTGGCCTATCACACCTTCGGCGGCTGGAAGCGCTCGGCCTTCGGCGATGCGAACCAGCACGGCATGGAGGGGGTGCGGTTCTACACCAAGGTGAAGACCGTAACCGCCCGCTGGCCCGAGGGGGCGGTCGAGGATTCGGCCTTCGTCATCCCGACGATGAAATAGGGCGATCCCTCCCCGGGGACGGGGAGGGACGCGCGCCTACAGCCTGCGGCTGATGATGTCCTTGTTGGCCGTCCGGGTCTTGGCGCCCTGGCTACGGTCCAGCTCCGCGCGGTCCCCGCGGTTGGCGCGGTCGGACGAGAAGGTGGCTCCCTCGCCGGCGGCTTCGCCCCAGTCGGCCTCGGGATCGTCGGCCTGACCGAGCTTGTGGATGTCCACATTGGGCGGCGTGCCGACCCCGAGGTCGCCGGAAGCCCCGGATTCGTCGGCGGTCTCGCCGGCGGCGGCGATGTCGCTGTCGCCGAAATCGGCCTCGCTCGGCCGGTCGCCGTTGGTGGCGCCGTCAAGATCGGCCGCGAAGCTGCGGGGCTCGGGACTGGCGGCGCGCTGGAGACGGTCCGGGTCGCGCTGGGCGTCCATCTCCCGCGCGCCCACGCCGCCGCCCTGCATGCGGGTGCGGTTCGCTTCGGCCTGGCTGGGACTGAAGGTGCGATCGTTCGGGTCGGCCATGGTGGGGCTCCTTGCTGCTGTCCCCTCCTCAACCCGGTGGACCGGCGGCCGTTCCTTGCGCCGTCCGCCGGGGACGGCTAGGCGGAGGGCGATGCCGTCCGCGCTGCAAGCCGCCTATGACGCCCGCCTCGCGGAGGGCGCAATCCGACCCGACGCCGCCCAGGCCGCCGCCCTCGCCGCCCTCGTGCGGCTGGAAGGGGAGCTGGCGGAGGCCCAGCCCGCCGCAGGGCTGAAGGGCCTGTTCCGCAAGGCTGCGCCCCGGAGCCTTCGGGGGGTGTACCTCGTGGGGCCGGTGGGGCGGGGCAAGTCCATGCTGATGGACCTGTTCTTCGAGACGGCGCCCCCGGCGAAGAAGCGGCGCACCCACTTCCACGTCTTCATGGGCGATGTGCACCGGCTGATCGACGCCTGGCGGAAGGGCGACGCCGCCGCCCGCAAGGCGCGGTTCGGCCAGGCCAAGGGGGATGATCCCATCCCGCCGGTGGCCGACGTGATCGCCGGCGAGGCCACCCTGCTGTGCTTTGACGAGTTCCAGGTCACGGACATCGCCGACGCCATGATCCTCGGGCGGCTGTTCGAGGCCCTGTTCGAGCGCGGGGTGACCCTGGTGGCCACCTCCAACCGCCTGCCACACGAGCTCTACAAGGACGGCATCAACCGCCAGCTCTTCCTGCCGTTCATCGACCTCCTGACCTCCAAGGTGGAGGTGGTGTCGGTGGCCGGGCCGCACGACTACCGCCTGGACCGGCTGCGGGCGGCGGGGACCTGGTTCTCGCCCATCGATCCCGACAACGAACGGCAGTTCGACCGCCTGTGGTCTGAGATGCTGGGCCCCGAGGAGGAGACCGGCGAGACCCTGGAGGTGCTGGGCCGGCGGATCACCCTGCCGCATGCGGCCGGCGGGCTGCTGAGGGCGAGCTTCGCCAGCCTCTGCTCGGTGGCCCTGGGGCCGAACGACTACCTGGCGATCGCCGAGCGCTTCCACACGGTGTTCCTGGAGGGCGTTCCCACTCTCAAGCCCGCCCGGCGGGAGGAGGCGCGGCGGTTCGTGATCCTGATCGACGCGCTCTACGAGGCCCGCACGAAGCTGATCGTCCTGGCCGAGGCCGAGCCGGTGATGCTGTATCCCGAGGGCGACGGGGCGTTCGAGTTCGAGCGCACGGCCTCGCGCCTGCAGGAGATGCGTTCGGCCGACTGGCTGGAGGACCGCTAGGCGGGCCTGAGGCTCGCCACCAGCTCGCGGGCGTAGGGGCGCAGCTCGTCCTCGGCCCGGACCACGATCTTCAGCTCCCGCGCCGCCCAGTCGTCGTCCAGCTCGACGATGGAGAGCGCCATGGTCCGCGAGGCCCGGTGGGCGGTGGTGCGGGGCACGACGCCGACGCCCACGCCGCATTCCACCAGCCGGCAGACGGCGTCGAAGCTGCGCAGCTGCACCCGAAGCTTCAGCGGTCGCCCCTCGCGCGTGGCCTTGGCGGTGAGGAAGCGCTGCAGGGAGCTCGACCGCTCCAGCCCCACGAGGTCGTAATCCAGCACCTGGGCGAAGGTGACGCTGCGCCGGGTGGCCAGGGGATGGCGGGTCGCGGCCACCACCACAAAGCGGTCCGACCGGAAGGGGTAGGTCTGCAGCGAGCCCACCTCGACAGTGCCGGCGACGATGCCGATGTCGCCGACGCCCTCGGCGATCAGGCCGACGATCTCGTCGCTCAGCCGCTCCTCGAGATCGACGCTGACCTGCGGGTGGTCAGCCAGGAAGCTGGACAGGGCCTCGGGCAGGAATTCGGTCAGGGCGTTGGTGTTGGCCAGGACCCTCACCTCGCCCGACAGGCCGCCGGCGTAGGCCGACAGGTCCTCGCGCATCCGGGCCTGCTGCAGGAGGATGGCCCGGGCGTGCTTCAGGAGCATCCGGCCGGCCGGGGTGGGCGTCACGCCCTGGCGCGAGCGGGACAGCAACGGCGCCCCCAGGGCGGCCTCCATGTTGCGGATGCGGGTGGAGGCGGCGGCGAGGGCCAGGGCGCTCTTCTCGGCCCCGGCGGTGATGGAGCCAGCGTCCACCACCTCGCAAAACAGCCGCAAGTCGGTCAGGTCGAACCGCATCCTTCGTCTCCCGCGAAGGAACGCTACAAGAAAGACAGATTGTGTCGAAGACCAATCCGCGCGAGCTTCGGCTGCTACGAAGGAAGGTAGGTTGCGCCCGCCCTGCGTTGACACTGCAGGGCGCAGGCTTACAAGCGTGGCCACTTCCAACGATCGGAAACGGACGGGACGGCATGGCGGAAGTTTCGAGGGTGGTGCGCGAGCGGCCGATGTCGCCGCACCTTTCCATCTGGCGGTGGCACATCACCATGGCCTCGTCGATCCTGCACCGCGCCACGGGCGTGGCGCTGTACGTGGGCGCCCTGATCGCGGCGGCCTGGGCGGTGTCGCTGGCGGCGGGCCCCGACGCCTACGCCGTCTACAAGGCCGTGATGGGCTCGATCCTCGGCAAGCTCGTGCTGTTCGGCCTGACGCTCAGCGCCTTCTATCACCTGGGCAACGGCATCCGGCACCTGACCTGGGACCTCGGCCACGGCCTGGACGTGAAGAGCGCCAACGCCTCGGCCGTGGGCGTCTTCGCCTTCACCATCGCGGCCACCCTGGCCGTGTGGGTTATCGCCGCCATGACGGGAGCCCTCTGATGGCCAGCTATCGCACGCCTCTTTCCCGCGCCCGCGGCCTCGGCTCGGCCAAGCACGGCGTGGGCCACTGGATCGGCGAACGCGTCGGCGGCGCGGCGCTGGTCCCGCTGACCCTCTGGGCGATCTACGCCGCCATCCGGCTGGCCGCCCTCGACTACTACGGCGCCGTCGAGTGGATCTCGTCGCCGCTGAACATGACCCTGATGGCGCTGACCATCGCCATCAGCTTCTGGCACATGCATTCGGGCCTGCGGGTCGTCGTGGAAGACTACATCCACAAGACCCTGACCAAGACTGGCCTTTTGCTCCTGAACCTCTTCGTCTGCGGACTGGCCGGCGCGCTCGCCGTCCTCTCCGTGCTGAAGGTCGCGCTGGGAGGCGCGTGAGAGTCCGATGGCCGCTTACGAATTCATCGACCACAAGTTCGACGTCGTCGTCGTCGGCGCCGGCGGTTCGGGCCTCCGCGCCGCCCTGGGTTGCGCCCAGGCCGGGCTGAAGACCGCCTGCGTCACCAAGGTGTTCCCCACCCGCTCGCACACCGTGGCCGCCCAGGGCGGCATCTCGGCGTCGCTGGGCAATATGGGCGAGGACGACTGGCGCTGGCACATGTACGACACCGTCAAGGGGTCGGACTGGCTCGGTGACCAGGACGCCATCGAGTACCTCTGCCGGAACGCGCCGGCGGCGGTCTATGAGCTGGAGCACTGGGGCGTGCCCTTCAGCCGCACGCCCGACGGCAAGATCTACCAGCGCGCCTTCGGCGGCATGACCCGGAACTTCGGCGAGGCCCCGATCCAACGCACCTGCGCGGCCGCCGACCGGACCGGCCACGCCATGCTCCACACCATGTACGGCCAGTCCCTGGCCCATGATACGGAGTTCTTCATCGAGTACTTCGCCCTCGACCTGATCATGGATGAGGGCGTCTGCCGGGGCGTCACCGCCTGGAAGCTCGACGACGGCACCTTGCACCGGTTCCAGGCCCAGCTGGTGATCCTGGCCACCGGCGGCTACGGCCGGGCCTACTTCTCGGCCACCAGCGCCCACACCTGCACCGGCGACGGCGGCGGGATGGTGCTGCGGGCCGGCCTGCCGTTGCAGGACATGGAGTTCGTCCAGTTCCACCCGACCGGCATCTACGGCGCGGGCTGCCTGATCACCGAGGGCGCCCGGGGCGAGGGCGGCTACCTGACCAACTCGGAAGGCGAGCGCTTCATGGAGCGCTATGCGCCGACCGTGAAGGACCTGGCGCCGCGGGACATGGTCAGCCGGGCCATGACCATGGAAATCCGCGAAGGCCGCGGGGTGGGTCCGAAGAAGGACCACATCTACCTGCACCTCGACCACCTGGATCCGAAGATCCTCGCCGAGCGCCTGCCGGGCATCTCGGAGAGCGCCAAGATCTTCGCGGGCGTGGACGTCACCAAGGAGCCGATCCCGGTCCTGCCGACCGTTCACTACAACATGGGCGGCATTCCCACGAACTTCTACTCGGAGGTCGTGACCAAGGCCGGCGACAATCCCGACCAGGTGGTGCCCGGCCTGATGGCCGTGGGCGAGGCCGCGTGCGTGTCGGTGCACGGCGCCAACCGCCTAGGCTCCAACAGCCTGATCGACCTCGTGGTGTTCGGCCGCTCGGCCGCCCTGCGCGCGGCCGACATCCTGAAGCCCGGCGCGACCCAGCCCGAGCTGAAGCCGCACATGACGGAGTCGCACCTGGCGCGCTTCGACCGCTTCCGCCACGCCAACGGCTCGACGCCGACGGCGGCCCTGCGTCTCGAGATGCAGATGGCCATGCAGGAGGACGCGGCGGTCTACCGGACCAGCGAGGCCCTGAAGTCGGGCGTCGCCCGGATGCAGGCGGTGAACGCCAAGCGGCCCGACCTGAAGGTCTCGGACCGGTCGATGATCTGGAACAGCGACCTCATGGAGACGCTGGAGCTCGACAACCTCATCGGCCAGGCCCTGGTCACGGTGACGGGCGCCGAGAACCGCAAGGAAAGCCGCGGCGCCCACGCGCACGAGGACTATCCCGAGCGCGACGACGAGAACTGGATGAAGCACACGCTCACCTGGTTCAACGACGGGACCGGCGAGGTGAAGATCGATTACCGCCCGGTGCACGACTACACCATGACCAACGAGATCGCGCCGTTCCCGCCCAAGGCGCGCGTGTACTAAGAGCGGAAGGAAGAGATCCGAGATGGCCGAATTCCGCCTTCCCAAGAACTCCCGCATCGTCCCGGGCAAGCACTTCCCGGCTCCGGCGGGCGCCAAGCGGGTGAAGACCTTCAAGGTCTATCGCTACGATCCCGACAGCGGCCAGAACCCGCGTTGGGACACCTATGACGTGGATGTGGACGCCTGCGGGCCGATGGTCCTGGACGTCCTGATCCACATCAAGAACAACATCGACCCGACCCTGACCTTCCGGCGCTCGTGCCGGGAAGGGATCTGCGGCTCGTGCGCGATGAACATCGCCGGCCGCAACACCCTGGCCTGCATCCAGGGCCACGACGATTGCCCCGGCGAAAAGGTGGCGATCAGCCCGCTGCCGCACATGCCGGTGGTCAAGGACCTGATCCCGGACCTGACGCTCTTCTACGCCCAGTACGCCTCGATCGAGCCCTGGCTGCACACCGAGACGCCCGAGCCGCAGAAGGAATGGCGCCAGGCCCCGGAGGACCGGGAGAAGCTGGACGGCCTCTACGAGTGCATCCTGTGCGCCTGCTGCTCGACCTCGTGCCCGAGCTACTGGTGGAACCAGGAGAAGTACCTGGGCCCGGCCGCCCTGCTGCACGCCTATCGCTGGATCATCGATTCCCGCGACGAGGCCACCGGCCAGCGGCTGGACGAGCTTGAAGATCCGTTCAAGCTCTACCGGTGCCACACGATCATGAACTGCGCCCAGGTCTGCCCGAAGGGCCTGAACCCGGCCAAGGCGATCGCCGAGGTCAAGAAGATGCTGGCGGAGCGGGTGGTCTGATCCGCCCGGGCCGCGGCGCCGCCCCGCGCGGCCCTGCGGCCGCCCTGCTCGCAGCCGGCCTCCTTCTGGCCGGCTGCGCCACCCTGCCGGCGGCCCGCTCCGGCGCCTGCGCGACGGCGCCTGCGACGCCGGTCACCCTGTCTGAGGATGGCCGCACCGCGCGCCTTTTCCTGGACGTCGCCACCTACAACATCGAGGGCCTTGGTTGGCCCGCTCGCAAGGGGCGCAAGGCCGAGCTCGCCGAGATCGGCCGCCGGCTCGGCGAGCTGCGCGCGACTGGCGAGGGGCCGGACATCGTGCTCTTCCAGGAGGTGTTCTCCAGGCCCGCGGTGGCGGCGGTGGAGTCCGCCGGCTATCCGGCCCTGGCCGCCGGGCCCAAGCGCCGCAGCCGCCGCGACCTGCCGGCCGCGGGCCGCGCCTCTGGCCGGCGTTCGTGGATGCGGGGCGAGATCGGGCTTCGCCTGACGACGGGCGGCCTGGCCATCGCCAGCGTCTATCCCATCATCGACCAGGCCGGAGAGCCGTTCGGCCGCCGGGGCTGCGCCGGGCTCGACTGCCTGAGCAACAAGGGCGCCCTGCACGTCCGTATCGTCATCCCCGGCGCGCCTGTGGCCGTGGACGTGTTCAACACCCACATGAACTCGCGCAAGGCCTCGAAGGCGCCCAGGCGACGCACCCTCTCGGCCCACGCCATCCAGACCGCCGAGCTGGCGCATTTCCTGGAGGTGCGCCGCGATCTGCGCGCCCCGGCCATCCTCGGCGGGGACTTCAACATGCGCCGATCGGAGGCGCGCTTCGAGACCTTCTCGGCGCTCCTGCCCATGACCCTGGTCCACCGCTACTGCAGCGAGGGCGCCGACCGGTGCGACGTGCGCGCCTCATGGGACGGGGACGCGCCCTGGATGGACACCCAGGACCTGCAGCTCTTCGCCGACGGGGAGGCCGTGCGCATCCGGCCGGTGCGGGTGGAGACGATGTTCGACGGCCGCCCGGACAGTCCGGCGCTTTCCGACCATGACGCCCTGCGGGTGGTGTATGAATTGAGCTGGCCGGCGTCGCAGCCCGCAGGGTCGCCGCCGGCCGCCTGCGCTGCCGACGCGTCAAGTTGACGCCGGTGTCACTTTTGGGCAATCGAAGAACCATGACCGATCAAACGGCCCCGACCACCGGCCATGTCGTGATCCTGGGCGCCGGCCATGCCGGCGGCACGGCGGCCGCGCTGCTGCGCCAGTACGGCTTTGCGGGCCCGATCACCCTGGTGGGCGAGGAGCCGATCCCGCCCTACCAGCGGCCGCCGCTTTCCAAGGCCTGGCTGAAGGGCGAGGCCGACGCCGAGTCCCTGGCCCTCAAGCCGCTGGAGTTCTACGCCGAGCACGATATCGATTTCCGCCCCGGCGTGAGGGCGGTTCAGCTGAAGCGCAGCGACCGCACGGTCGTGCTGTCGGACGGCTCGACGCTCTCCTACGACATCCTGATCCTGGCCACGGGGGCGCGGGCCATCGCCCTGCCGATCCCGGGGGCGGACCTGCCGGGCGTCATGTTCCTGCGCACGGCGGCGGACGCCGAGCAGCTGAAGGCGGCCGTGGGGCCGGGCAAGACCCTGGCGGTGGTCGGCGGCGGCTACATCGGCCTGGAGGTCGCTGCCTCGGGCCGGGCCCTGGGGGCCGAGGTGGTGGTGCTGGAGCGCGAGAGCCGGCTCCTGGCTCGGGTGGCCTGCCCCGAGCTGTCGGACTTCTTCCGCGGCTATCACGAGAAGCACGGCGTGCGCTTCGAGCTGGGCTGCTCGGTGGTCGGCTTCGAGGGCGAGGGCCATGTGACCGGCGTGAAGCTGGCCAGCGGCCAAGTCGTGCCGTGCGATGCGGTGGTGGTAGGCGTGGGCGCCCATCCCAACGACGAACTGGCCTCGGACGCCGGGCTGGAGACGGCCCGCGGGGTGGTGGTGGACCTCGACGCCCGCACGTCGGACCCGGCCGTCTTCGCCATCGGCGACGTGGCCCACCGGCCGATGCCGATCTACGACCGCATGTTCCGGATGGAGAGCGTGCCCAACGCCCTGGAACAGGCCAAGCAGGCCGCCTGCGCCATCACCGGCCGGCCGCGGCCGCCGGGCGAGTGCCCCTGGCAGTGGTCGGACCAATATGACCTGAAGCTGCAGATCGCCGGCTACGCGTTCGACGCGGACGGGATCGTCGTGCGCGGCGACCCGGCCAGCGGCAAGTTCGCCGTCTTCCACCTGAAGGGCGACCAGGTTCAGGCGGTGGAGGCGATCAACGCCCCGCCCGAGTTCATGATGGGCAAGCAGCTCATCCTGAACCGCAAGCCGGTCGACAAGGCCAAGCTTGCGGACGTTACGATTTCCATGAAAGAGGTCGCCGCTTAGACGCGCGGCTTACCGGGGAGCGCCATGGCCAAGATCACCTACATCGAACATGACGGGACCAAGCACGTGGTCGACGTCAAGACCGGGCTGTCGGTCATGGAAGGCGCGGTGAAGAACAATATCCCGGGCATCGACGCCGACTGCGGCGGCGCCTGCGCCTGCGCCACCTGCCACGTCTATGTGGACGAGGCCTGGGTCTCCAAGACCGGCGAACGCTCGGCCATGGAGGAGTCCATGCTCGACTTCGCCGAGGGCGTCGAGGACAACAGCCGCCTGTCCTGCCAGATCAAGGTGACCGACGCCCTGGACGGCCTCGTCGTCCGCATGCCGGAAAGCCAGCACTAGGCCTGACGCCCGGGTCGTCCGTCCCGCCGAGCGGCGAGGGCGGACGTCGCTGTCCTGCCCCCAGAAAGCACGGAAGACGCCGACGGCCCTATGGCCCGGGCGGCTGGTCCTCCTAGAGCGCCAGTTCGCGCTGGGCGACGACCGCTTCGGCGCCTTCGGGCAGGTGGCAGGTGAAGGTGGCGCCGGCGCCCGGTTCACTCTCCAGGGCCACCCAGCCGCCATGGAGTTCGGTGAGGGCCTTCACCAGCGCCAGGCCCAGGCCCGGGCCGCCGCGTTCGCGGCCGATGAAGCGGTCGAAGATATGGGCCTGGACGTGGAAGGGAATGCCGCGGCCGGTGTCGGACACCTGCAATTGGATCTCGCCCAGAGCCTTGCGGGCGGCCAGGGTGATCGTCCCGCCGGCGGGGGTCTGGCTGAGGGCGTTCTCCACCAGATGGTCGAGGATCTGGGCCAGGCGCTTGGCGTCGCCGCGGATCAGGCCGATGTCGTCGGGCCGTTCGATGACCAGCGAGACCTTGGCCGCCTCCGCCCGCTTCCGCCAGCGGCCGGCGACGCCGATCATCAGCTCGGCCACGTCAACGTCCGAGAGCTCGAGGGCCATCTCGTCGGCGTCGATCTGGGCCATGTCGAGGACGTCGTCGATGGAGCGGGCGAGCTGGGTGGCCGCCGCTTTCACCGCCGCCGCGTGCCCGCGCGCGCGTTCCGGAAGGGCCTCGCCCGCATGCTCCAGGAGTTCGGAGTAGCCGATGATGGTGGTGAGCGGGGTGCGCAGCTCGTAGGAGACGTTGCCCACGAAGTCGCGCTTGAGCCGCTCGGCCTCGGACAGGGCCGCCTCGCGGTCGGCCAGGGCGCTCTCCAGCCGCCGGGCGTCGGTGACGTCGGTGAAGGCGATGAGGGTCGCGCCGTCGGGCAGGGGCCGCGACCGGTACTCGACGATGCGGTCGTCCGAGGTGCGGGTCTCGCCGGTCATGGGCGTGCGGGCCCGCGGGTCGGGGTCGCCGACCCGCCCCTTCAGCTCGCGCCAGAAGCCCATGTCGTGCAGCTTGGGCACGCACAGCTCGACCACGGCGTCGAGATCGGCGGCCTCGAGAGCCTCGGGGCTGATCCCCCAGAAGCGCTCGAAGCTCTCGTTGTGCAGGCGCAGGCGCCCGTCCGAGCCGAACACGGCCACGGCGTCGGAGAGCTTGTCGAGGGTGGCCTGCTGCACCTGGATGAGAGCGTTGTACTGGGCCTTCAGCTTCAGCTCGCCGGTGATGTCGGAGAACAGCACAACGACCCCGCCCATGGGGTGCGGCTGGCGCACCACGCGCAGGGTGCGCCCGTCGGGCAGGCTCCACAGGTCGTCCGGCTCCTGGCCCAGCTTCTCGTACCGGTCGAGCTCGGCGGCCTTCCACCGGGCGTAGTCGGCGGTCTCGGGCAGGCGCCGGCGCTGGCGCAGGCGGTCGAGCACCTCGCCGTGGGTGGGGCCTTCTTCGAGCCAGGCGGGCTCCAGGCCCCACAGTTCGGCGAAGGCGGTGTTGTGGAAGATCAGCCGCTTGCCCTCGCCGAAGATCGCCACGGCGTCGTCAATGCGGTTAAGCGTCTGGTCGTGGGCCTCGATGTTGCGCTTGAGCTGCTCGCGCAGGCCCTCGATGTCGGTGACGTCATCGGTCCAGACGCCGACCCCGCCGCCCTCGAGCGGCTGGGCGGTGATGTGGAAGGCCCGCCGGCGCCCGTCCAGCGACAGCCAGCGCACCGCCTCGCGCTTCTGGCCGAGGTTGGCCGCCTCGGAGGCCACGGCGTCGGCCCCCCGGTCGAAGGCCGCGCCGCGCTTGGCGGCTTCGTCCAGGCTCTCGGCCCCCACGGCCTTCAGCCAGGCGGCGTTGACCCAGACGGGCGAGCCGTCGGCGGCGGCGATCCAGGCCGGGGTGGCGCGGGTGTGCAGGAAGGCGGCGAAGCGCGGGGCGGTGGGCAGGCCGGCGTCCTCGCCAAGCACCCCCGACACGCGCAGCCAGGCCAGGGCTCCGGCGGCGCGCCCCTCGACGGTGACGACCCCGCCGCTGCCCTGCACCTCGAAGGCGCAGGGCTCCCCCCGCTCGAACAGGCCTCGAAGGCGCCGGGCGTGGTCGGGGTCGGCGCGCATCAGGGCGTTGACCAGGGTCTGGGGCTCGGCCTCGGAAAGGCCCAGCGCCTCGGCGCAGACGGCGAGGCTTTCCTCGCCCGAGGCCAGCAGGGCCTGACCGTCCTCGACGGCGAGCAGGGCGGAATCGAAGGCCTCGGCCGAGGCCTGGGCGGCCTCGGCCCGGGCTTCCAGGCCGCGGATGCGGGCGCTGAGGTCCTGAATGCGGGCGAGGTCCCGGCGCCGCTGGGCCGCCGACCACAGGAGGACGGAGATGGCCAGGGACACCGCGCCGGCCGCCGCCGCGAGTATCAGTTGGTCCGCGATCATCCTGGCCCCGGCGAATCAGTCTTTCGGAGCTTACGGCGACGCAAGCCCTGCCGCACGCGAAGGCGCGTTCCTATGTGCGCGAAAGTTCGCGAGAATAGGGCGTATGACCATCCTTTATCCCGTCGCCGTCAACGCCGAGCAGGCGCTGTCCCGTCCCCTGGGGCGGGCCGCGCGCGAGAGCGAGGCGCGCCGCCGCGCCGGCGGACCGGTGGCCTTCACCACCGACGCGGCCGGGCCGGCGTTCCCGACGCGCGAGGCGGCGCTCGAGGCCTATGCCGACCGGCTCGAGGGCGTCGAGGCGGCCGACCGCTTCTGCCAGCTGGTGGAGCAGGTGGCCCTGGACGCCGGCCGCGTGCCTGCGCCGGTGGAGCCCACCTTCGAGGACGGCCGCCGCTGGCCAAGGCCGCCCGCCCCGCCGCGCACCGTCTGGCGGCTCACCGTCTCATACTGGCGCATTCCCACGGCCGAGCGGCCGCTGGAGCCGCCCCAGGCCCGTCAGGCCCGGAAGTCCAAGCAGCCCCTGGAGCCTGAGACCCTGAAGGCCATCGCCCTGACCCCGCTGCGGCCGGTGAAGCCGCAGCAGCCGCTGGACATCGGCCTGTTCGAAATCCGCCCGCCCGACGCGCCCCATATCGTGATGCCCGATGAGTGAGCCCGTGACCGGCCGCGCGCCGTCCCTGGACGACCTGGCCGTGCTCGCCGAGCGGGCCTTCGCCAGCCTGCCGGAGGGCTTCCGCCGGCTCGCGGGCGAGGTGGTGTTCCGGGTCGACGACTTCCCGGAGCAGGAGGTGCTGGACGAGCTGGGCATCGCGGACCCGTTCGAGCTTACCGGCCTCTACCAGGGCGTGGACCTGGCGCGGCGGTCGGTGTTCGACGTCTCGCCGCAGCCCTCGCGAATCTTCCTCTACCGCCGGCCGATCCTCGATGAATGGGCCGAGCGCGGGGACGTGACCCTGGAGGAACTGGTGAGCCACGTGCTGGTCCACGAGATCGGCCACCACTTCGGCCTGTCCGACGACGATATCCACGCCATTGAGGCCGCCGCGGAGTAAGCGCGGCCGGATCGGCGCTCCGGCTCGGAAGATGACGTGCGCGTCATTTTCTTGACGGAACACTGATCACATTCCATGCTGCCTACTGACAAGACGGCGGGGGCAACCGCACAGACAGGGTAGGAGCGAAACGAGATGGCCGCCGACGGCAACATCACCAAGGACATCATCTACGACGCGGTGGCGCCGGACGACTTCGAGTCCATGCTCGAGCTGGATCGCTACAACGCCCGCTCGACCGCCTTCGACAAGATCATCTCGGCCACCCACGACCACTTCTGGGATCCGCTGGACACCAAGTACATCGACTTCAGCGAACCGTTCGACATGGAGAACGAGATGATCCTCCCTGAGGAGATGATCATCTCGCTGCAGACCGACTACGTCTCGAACCACCTGAAGGACCGCAAGGACCGGGTGCGGTTCGCCAACCAGCAGACCCTGCGCACCTTCTCCTCGATCCTGCACGGCGAGCAGGGAGCCCTGAACCTGTCGGCCAGCCTGTGCCATGTGCTGAAGGACCAGGGCGCCCAGGAATACGCCGCCAACCAGACCCGCGAGGAGGCCCGCCACGTCACGGCCTTCGCCAAGTACATCAAGGCCCGCTGGGGCCGTCCGGTGGAATGCGGCCCGACCCTGAAGGCGCTGCTGGTGGAGATCATCGGCAGCCCCGAGGTCTACAAGAAGATCATCGGCATGCAGATGCTGGTGGAAGGCTTGGCCATGGGCGCCTTCGCCACCATCTTCGCCAAAACCAACGACCCGCTGGCCCGGAAGCTGACCCAGCTCGTCATGACCGACGAGGCCTTCCACCACAAGTTCGGGAAGATCTGGGCCGACCGCACCATCCCGCACCTGACGCCGCAGGAGCACGAGATCATCGAGCTGTGGGCGGCGCATTGCTTCCAGACGCTGCTGTTCAACCTCGTGGCCCCGACCCAGCAGCGGGACCTCTATGAGGAGTTCGGCCTCGATCCCGAGAAGGTCATCGCCGAGATGGGCCAGATGGTCACCGACGAAACCCGCCGGGAGAACATGAAGGAGCAGACCAACATCTTCCGGGTGCTGGTGAAGACGCTCCTCAACGCCGGGATCATCACCGACCGGACCAAGGCCTTCTACGCGACCTACGTCGACCTCGACGAGCTGAAGGGAGAGGGCGACAAGATGGTCGGCGACGACATCGCCGAGGAGGGCATCAAGTACCTCCAGGAGATCAATTTCAAGGACCGCGCCAAGCAGGTCCTGATCGCCGCTGAATAGCCGTCGTCACGACGGTCAGACGAGACGATGAAGCCCGCCGGCCCCTGCAGGGGCCGGCGCAGGCGTAGCCAGGCGGCCGCCGCGTCCCTATGTAGCGCCGCTGCGACTTCGCGCGCCGTTGTTTCGTCACTTGAGGCGGGTATCGCTCGCGCCATGCTGAAGCGTCTGATCCTCGCGGCGGCGACCGCCCTGAGCCTCGCCGCGCCCGCGGCGGCCGAGCCCGCCGAGAAAATCGAGCTGACTCGGATGATGGGCCGCTGGTACGAGGTGGCCCGCATCCCCAACAAGCTGCAGAAGGACTGCGAGGCCGGCGCCTCAGACTGGACGCCCCAGGCGGGCGGTTTCGCCGTGGTGCAGAGCTGCTGGAAGGCTTCGGGCGCGCCCACCACCTGGAAGGCCCGGGCCACGGTGGCGGACGACAGCAACACCCGCATCCGCATGACCTTTTTCGGCGGCCTGGTGAGCCAGGAGTACCGGGTGCTGGAGCACAGGATCGACCAGGGCTGGCTGATCCTGGCCACCGCCAACGGCCGCTACGCCTGGCTGATGTCGCAGAAGCCCACCCTGCCCGCGGCGATCAAGGCCCAGGCCGTGGCCCGCATGCGCCAGCTGGGCGTCGACATCGGCCGCCTGGAATTCCCCGGCCCGCCGAGCCGCTGACCGGGTGCGCTGCGCCGCCGCGGCCCGCGCGCTTGCATCCGGAACGTAGCCGGAACAGAGTGGCCCGCATGGACGTCTCCGTCACCGTCGTCACGGTCTCGCGGCCCGAGACCACGGCCGCCGTCACCCGGGGGGCGGCGCGGTTCCTGACGGCCCTGGGCTATGCGCCCCTGGCGGAGGTGACCCTGCCCAACGGCCGGCGGGCCGACCTGATGGCCCTGGGGCCCAAGGGCGAGGTGTTCATCGTCGAGGTGAAGTCGGGGGTGGAGGACTTCCGCACCGACCAGAAGTGGCACGAATACCTGCCCTATTGCGACGCCTTCGCCTTCGCCGTGGCGCCCGAGTTTCCCCGGGAGATCCTGCCGGACGAACCGGGACTGATCGTGGCCGACGGCTTCGGCGGCGCCATGCTGCGGGACGCGCCGGTGACGCCCCTGGCCGGGGCGCGGCGCAAGTCTCTGACCCTGGCTTTCGCCCGGCTCGCGGCCCTGCGGGCGGCGGGCGTGGAGGCCTACGCGCTGTAGGCGCGTCAGCGCGGGGCGCGCTTGGCCAGAATCCGCTGCAGAGTGCGCCGGTGCATGTTCAGGCGCCGCGCCGTCTCCGAGACGTTGTGGTTGCAGAGTTCATAGACCCGTTGGATGTGCTCCCAGCGGACCCGGTCGGCGCTCATGGGATTCTCGGGCGGCGCGGGCGGCGCATCGCCCCGGGCCAGCAGGGCCCGGGCCACGTCGTCGGCGTCGGCGGGCTTGGAGAGATAGTCCACCGCCCCGGCCTTCACCGCCTGCACGGCGGTGGCGATGTTCCCGTAGCCGGTGAGCATGATGATCTTGGCGTCGGGCCGGGCGTCGCGGATAGTCTCCACCACCTTCAGGCCCGAGCCGTCCTCCAGCCGCATGTCGAGCACGGCGAAGGCCGGCGGATTGGCGCGGACGGCCGCCACGGCTTCCGACACGCTGCCCACCAGGGTGGGCTGGAAACCCCGCTGCTCCAGGGCCCGCCCCAGCCGGGTGCGCAGGGGCGCGTCGTCATCCAGCACCAGGAGGGACTTGTCGGGAAGCGCGGCGATCTCGGCGGACAGGTCGGTCATGCTTCAACCCCGGTCACTCGGGGCTCCCTTCGGTTGCTGCGGCAGTGTGTCGCACCAGAACATGGTTCCGCAAGCGTGGTTGCGGCTAGGCAGGGTTGGCTTCGATCGTCGGCCTGGGCCAGCGGGCGGAAACCACGGCCCCGCGGGGCCGTCCGTTCTGGAAGGTCACCTGGGCCCCGGTTCGTTCCAGGAGGGTCTTGGCGATGAAGAATCCGAGACCCATGCCCACATGCCCCGTGCGGCCGCCTTCCTGTCCAGGACGGCTGGTCACATAGGGCTCGCCGAGCTTGGCGAGGATATCGGGCGAGAACCCCGGGCCGTCGTCGCGGACCTCGATGGAGACCGTGTCGGCGTCGAACCTGGCGGTGACCAACACCTCCGACGTGGCGAAGTCCACGGCATTTTCCACGAAGGTGGTCATGGCGTGAAGAACTTCCGGCAACCGCCGGATGTCCGGCGATTTCACGCCTTTGGCCCCGGTGACGATGGCCTCCACCCGGACGTCCTTGATGGCCGCATGGGGCTCGATCACCTCCTGCAGCAGCTGGCGCAGAGAGAGGCGCTCATGAACCTGGTCCGAGGCCTGGTCGGGGGTTTCGGACAGGCGCTTCAGAATCTCGCGGCAGCGCTCGGCCTGGGCGATCAGCAGCTCGGCGTCGTCCTTCACCTGATCGGTGGGCGCTTCCCGGGCCATCTCCTTGGCGACGATGGAGATGGTGGCGAGCGGGGTGCCCAGCTCATGGGCGGCGGCGGCGGACAGAGCCCCCAGGGCCGAAAGGCGCTGTTCGCGGGCCAGCACCGCCTGGGTCACGTCCAGAGCCAGGGCCATGCGGGCGGCGGACTCGGCGGACTGGCGCACGTAGCCGGCGATCAGGCCCATGGCCACCAGGATGGCGGCGGCGGCGATGAAGCGGTGCTGCGGGGCGAGCATGGTCGGCTCGGGCAGCGGGAACGGCAGGGACAGCAGGGCCAGGATGACGATGGCCACCGCGGCCAGGGCGCCGACGGCGAGCATGGCCCGCCAGGACTGGGTGGCGGCGGCCAGGGCCACCGGCACGATCAGCAGGGTGATGAAGGGGTTCGCGGTCCCGCCCAGCAGGGCCATGAACAGGGCGAGCTGGAGCACGTCCCCGCCCAGATGGATGATGGCTTCCCGGCCCCCGGTGATCCGCTGGAGGGGCGAGGCGAGGCTTGTGAGCAGGTTGAGCCAGGCTCCGGCCACCACCACGCCCACGGCCATGGCGTAGGGCGCCTCGTAGCGGAGGACGAGGCCCAGCACCACGAGCAGCAGGGCCTGGGACCCGAGCATAAGCCACCGGAGGGTGACGATGGTGCGGATGCGCAGGTGGCTTCGGCCGACGCCGGTGGCGCCCCACACGCCTTGCGCCATTCGGGACGCCGCCTTATCGACGGCCTCGGCCGGGGCCTGAGCGCGGGCGATCGGCACGGGCTCAGCCCTGCCGCGCAGGCGCGCGGTCGGCGACCCGGCACGCAGAAGGGGTAGCAAGCATGTCCAGGCGGGTTCTCGCCCTCGTCGCGGTCCTGGCTGTGGCGCTGGCCATACTCACCGGTCTTGCGGTCCGTCGCGGAGTCGTGGGGTCGGGCGAGCAAGGCGCCGCCGTGGGCGGACCGTTCCAGCTCGTCGACCAGTCGGGCGCCAAGGTCGACCAGGATGTGCTGAAGGGCAAGTGGAGCGCGGTCTTCTTCGGCTTCACCCACTGTCCGGACGTCTGCCCCACCACCCTGTTCGAAATGGCCGAGGTGGAACGCCTCCTGGGCGGCCGGGCCGACCAGCTGCAGACGGTGTTCATCACCGTGGACCCCGAACGGGACGACGTGGCCCAGATGGCGGCCTATCTGAAGAACGACGCCTTCCCGAAACGCCTGATCGGCCTGACAGGGACGCCCGCCGAGGTGGACGCGGCGGCCAAGGCCTATCACGTCTACTACCAGAAGGCAGGCGAGGGGCCGGACTACCTCGTCAACCACGCCTCCTACACCTATCTCATGAGCCCCAAGGGCCGCTTCGTCTGTGTCCTGCCCTACGAGCTGACCCCCGAGCAGACGGCGGAGAAGATCGCCGTCGCCATGAAGGCCGGACCCAACGCCGAGCGCTGCTGACGGCCGACCTCCGGCGAGCCGCCTGCGACACGGCGGCTTAGGGAGCGTCTTTCGGCTTCACATGTTATGTTGCGGCGCAGCATAATGAGGCCGCCATGCTCTACGCCCTGTACGAAGCCGGCTACTACGCCTCGACCCCGGTCCGCCTGGCGGCCCTGGCGGCGCGGCAGTTCTGGAGCTCGCCGCTCAATCCGGCGGCCGACACCGAAGCCGGGCGCAGCCTGTTCGCGGTGTCCGACCTGGTGGCCAACCTCACCCGCCGCTACGGCAAGCCCGCCTGGGGCATCGAGGCGGTGGAGATCGAGGGGCGGCGGGTGCGCGTACGGCCCACCGAGGTGTGGTCGAGCCCCTGGGTGAAGCTGACCCATTTCGCCCGTGATGCGGCGGACATGCGTCGGGCTGGCCGGCGGACCCTGGAGCCCGCGGTGCTGATCGTCGCCCCACTCTCGGGCCACTACGCCACCCTGCTGCGAGGCACGGTGCAGGCCTTCCTGCAGGACCACGAGGTGTTCATCACCGAATGGTCGAACGCCCGGGACGTGCCGGTGATGGAAGGCCGCTTCGACTTCCACGACTACATCGACCATGTGCGCACGATGCTGCGCATGCTGGGCCCGCGTCCGCATGTGGTGGCCGTCTGTCAGCCCGGGCCGCCGGTGCTGGCCGCCGCCGCCCTGATGGCCGAGGACGGCGAGGAGAGCCGCCCGGCCTCCATGACCTTCATGGGCTCGCCGATCGATGCGCGCCTGTCGCCAACGGTGACCAACCGGCTGGCCGAGGAGCGGCCCTTCGCCTGGTTCGAAAGCAACATGATCTACACCGTGCCCGGGCCATATCCGGGCATGGGCCGGCGCGTTTATCCAGGCTTCGTCCAGCTGGCGAGCTTCATGTCGATGAACCTCGAAAAGCACCAGGAGGCCCATCGGCGCTACCTCCAGCACCTGATGGACGGCGACGGGGACAGCGCAGAGAAGCACCTGGAGTTCTACGACGAGTACCTCTCGGCGCTGGACCTCACCGAGGAGTTCTATCTCCAGACCGTGGACGTGGTGTTCCAGCGCTACCTGCTGCCCCGGGGCGAACTCTACCACCGGGGCCGGCATGTGCGGCCGGAGGCGATCACCGACATCGGCCTGCTCACCGTCGAGGGCGAGAACGACGACATCTCCGGCATCGGCCAGACCCAGGCCGCGCACGACCTCTGCACGGGCCTGCCGGCCGAGCTGAAGGAAGACTATGTCCAGCCGCACGTGGGCCACTACGGGGTGTTCAACGGCCGCCGCTTCCGCGAGGAGATTTATCCCCGGGTGCGGATGTTCATTCGCCGCCTTGATCAGACCTTCGACAGGGCCGCGGGCGCTGCCTAAATAGGGACGGTGGGTCCCTTCCGCGCATCCTTTTCCGACGGCGACGAGCTGCAGGTGGCGGGCGCCGTCGTGCGCCTGCGGGTGAACCGGCGGGCGCGGCGGGTGTCGCTGCGCCTGGACCGCGCCCGGCGGGAGATCGTCGCCACCGCGCCCAGCCCGCGCCATCTCGCCGAGGCCGCCGCCTTCGCCCGGGAGCGGGCCGGCTGGATCGCCGAACGCCTCGCCGAACTGCCCGGGGCCGCGCCCCTGGAGCCGGGCCAACTGATCGAGGTGTTTGGTCGGCCAGTACGCCTGGAGCAGGGGGCTGGCCGGGCCCGCTGGATCGAGCCCGAGGACGGCTCCACGCCCCGGATCGTCGCCATGGGCGAGGGCGAAGGCTACGCCCGGGCGGTGATGCTGGTGATCCGACGCAAGGCCGCCGAGGTGCTGGCGGAGCGCACCGCCCACTACTGCGGGCGGCTGGGCGTGCCGGTCCCGAAGGTGAGCGTCGCCGACGCCAAGTCGCGCTGGGGCTCCTGCCGGCCCGCCACGGGGCGGCTGCCGGCCTCGATCCGCTATTCCTGGCGTCTCGCGCTGGCTCCGTTCGAGGTGGCCGACTACGTGGCCGCCCACGAGTGCGCCCATCTTCTGGAGCTGAACCACGGGCCGCGCTTCTGGGCCCATGTGCGCCGGCTGGTGGGGGACGAGCGCCCCTACCGCGACTGGCTCCGCGCCGAGGGCGCGCGACTGCACGCCTTCGGGCGGTAGAGCCTAGAACACCGGCTCTTCGCGGCGCTGCGGTTCATCGAAGGCCGACGGCGGCGGACGGTCGCGGCCGACGCCGAAGAAGTCGCTGATGCCGTCGATGACATCGCCGATCGGGTCGGGCTCGGGCGGCGGCGGCAGGGCGCTGCCCGGGATCGGCTGGACCTTCAGCCGCGGCAGGGCGGCGGTCATGTAGTCCTTCCAGATGCCGGCGGGGGCGCCGCCGCCGGTGACCCGGCGCATAGGCTTGTTGTCGTCCTTGCCGACCCAGACGGCGGTCACGAAGCCGCCCGTGTAGCCGACGAACCAGGCGTCCCGGTAGTCGCTGGTGGTGCCGGTCTTGCCGGCGATGTCGTAGCCGCCGACGTTGGCGCGTCCGCCGGTGCCCGAGGTGATCACCTGGCGCATCATCTGGTTCAGATAGGCCAGGGCCGGCTGGCCGATCACCGCCTGGCGGGGCGGCCGATCGACGCTGTGGTCATAGAGCACCCGCCCGGAGGCGGTGCGGATGCGCTCGATGCCGTAGCCCCGGGCCAGGAAGCCGCCATTGGCGAAGGGGGCGTAGGCCTGGGCCATCTCCAGCGGGCTCACCTCGACGGCGCCGAGGGCCATGGAGGGGTCGAGCTGGATGTTGGAGGTGATGCCGAGCCGGCGGGCGGTGGCGGCCACATTGGCCGTGCCGACCTCGTTGGCCAAGCGCGCGGCCACGGTGTTGATCGACTGGGCGAGCGCCGTCTGCAGGGTCATGGGCCCGAGGTACTGGCCCGTGTAGTTACGCGGCTCCCAGTTGCCGATCCGCACCGGCTCGTCGACCACCGGGGTGTCGGGCGTGCGGCCGGCCTCGAGGGCGGCGAGATAGACGAAGGGCTTGAAGGACGAGCCAGCCTGGCGCTTGGCCATGGTCGCCCGGTCGAACTGGCTCTGCAGATAGTCGGCCCCGCCCACATAGGCCCGGACCCGGCCTTCGCCGTCGAGGGAGACCAGGGCCGCCTGCTCGACGCCCTGGCCCTTGGCTGCGGCGACGCCCCGCTGGACCGCCTGTTCGGCGGCGGCCTGGAGCGGCAGGTCGAGGGTCGTCTCGACGACGAGGTCCTCGGTGGGCTCTCCCACCAGGCTGCGGACCTGGTCGTCCACCCAGTCGGTGAAATACTGGGCGCGCTGGTTGGCGAGGACCGGATTGACCCGGACCTTGGTGCGGAAGGCGGCCTCGCGCTCCTCGGGAGTGATGAATTTCGCCTCCACCATCTTGTCGAGGACGACGGTGGCGCGGCGGGCGGCCCGGTCGGTGGCCGAGACCGGCGAGTAGCGGGAGGGGCCCTTCATCATCCCGGCCAGCAGGGCCGATTCGCCAAGGGTGAGCTGCTCGGCGGGCTTGCCGAAGTAGCGCTGGGCGGCGGCCTCGATGCCGTAGGCGCCGGCGCCGAAGTAGACCCGGTTCAGATAGAGCTCGAGGATCTGCTTCTTGGAGAAGCGCGCCTCCAGCCAGACGGCCAGGATCAGCTCCTGGGCCTTGCGCCGGTAGTTCTGGCTGGGCGTCAGGAAGAGATTGCGGGCGAGCTGCTGGGTGATGGTCGACCCGCCCCGCAGCGGGCCGCTCTCGCGCCGCATGTTGTAGAGCTGGCTGCGGACGATGCCCCAGGGATTGAAGCCGAAGTGCCAGTAGTACCAGCGGTCCTCGATGGCGATGAACGCCTGGGGCACGTGCTTGGGCAGGCGGTCCAGGTCTACCGGCGGGGCGTACTGGCTGCCCCGCACCGCCACGAGCGCCCCCGAGCGGTCGAGGTAGGAGATCGACGGCTGGCGCTTCACCTCATAGAGGCTGGAGGTGTCCGGAAGGTCCACCGCGAAGACCGCGAAGAAGGCCACCAGAAAGATCAGGCCCCAGACGCCGAGCACCAGCGTCCAGTAGATCAGCGCCTGCAGGGGCGAACGCTTGTCGCGGGGCGGCCGGGGTCCGCGGCCGCCCTGTCCCGCATTGGCCATGTGTGCGTCGTCCTACCGTTCTGAGCCGCCCCCGGCCCGCGCTGCCTTATCTCAGGCGCACGGAACGCCAAACAAGATTGACGGGATATGAACGCCTGGGCGCGGCCGCGCCCAACGTGCGCGTTGGAGGCGGCGGCTCAGCTCTGCATTCTCGCATAACTGCGTTGCGCAAATAGCGGTTGCGCTCGTTATCTTAACACCGTTATCTTTACGTTGCTCAGTTCGTCGTGCGCCGCAGGTGGGGATACCTGCGGCGGTCCCACGCGGCGGAAGGGGCCGGCGCTTTCGAGCAGGGCGCCGCACTCCCCCGAAACGCTGGAGGGCTCTCGATGAAGCTCCGTACCTTTGCGGCCGCCTGCGCCGCCCTGACCGCCCTGGCCGCCGGCTCGGCCGCCTTCGCCGCCGAACCGGTCACCGCCAAGCTGCAGGCCCCGGTCGCCGAGAAGACCAAGTTCATCGCCGGCGGCGCGATGTTCGTCTGCGAAGCCGACGCCTGCGTGGCCACGGCTCCGACCTCGCAGACCTTCGCCACGTCCACCTGCAAGACGATCGCCGAGAAGGTGGGCCCGGTGGCCGCGTTCTCGGGTCGCAAGGCGCTGGACGACGGTCGCCTGGCCGACTGCAACGCCAAGGCCCTGGCCAAGGCCGACTCGGCGACCCAGATCGCCAAGCAGTAAGACTCCCAGCAGCTCTCTCTAGTCGAGCTCTGTTGACCCTCGCCCCGCCGGCCCGCCGGCGGGGCTTTTTTGTAGCCCAGGCTCTTGTGGCGGCGCCGGAGATGGACAGAATCGCCGCGCACAGCGCCCGTTCGGTTGCGGCGCAAAAGAACGCGTGCTAGTGAGCGCGCGGCTTTGGGCCAGGGCCCTTCCGGGCTCTTGGCTCGTTGTGCCTTTTTCAAGCGCTTTCAAGCCTTTAATGCCGCAACGGAAGCTCCGCTAGCGGCTCATGGCACGCACCGGGCGGGTTTTAAGTGGCGGACGACTCCAAGGCATCGAATGTGGGCGGCAGATATGCCCAGGCCCTGTTCGATCTCGCGAACGAACAGAAGAAGGTCCAGGCCGTCGAGGCGGACCTGAAGTCCCTGAAGGCGGCGATCGCCGACAGCCGGGACCTGCGCGCCCTGCTGGCTTCGCCGGCGTTCGGGTCAGAAGACAAGCGCAAGGGCCTGGCCGCCATTGCGCAGAAGGCGAAGTTCAACCCGATCACCCAGAAGTTCCTGGGCCTGTTGGCCGTGAACGGCCGCGCCGCGGCCCTGCCGGAGGTGATCTCGGCGTTTGAGGCCCTGGCCGCTGCTGGTCGCGGCGCCGTGTCGGCCGAGGTCGTCACCGCCGTGCCGCTGTCCTCGGCTCAGGCCAAGGGCGTGGCCGCGGCGCTGCGCCAGGCGCTGGGCAAGGATCCTGAAATCACGACCCGCGTCGATCCGTCCCTGCTGGGCGGCATCAAGGTGAAGGTCGGCTCCCGTCTGTTCGACGCTTCGCTCCGTTCGAAGCTCGACTCCCTCAAATTCGCCCTCAAGAGAGCGTAAAGCCCATGGATATCCGCGCCGCCGAGATTTCGGCCATCCTGAAGTCCCAGATCGCCAACTTCGGCGAGGAAGCCGATGTCTCGGACGTCGGCTCCGTGCTGTCGGTGGGTGACGGCATCGCCCGCGCCTATGGCCTCGACAACGTCCAGGCCGGCGAAATGGTCGAGTTCCCCTCGGCCGGCGTGAAGGGCATGGCGCTCAACCTCGAGCGCGACAACGTCGGCATCGTGATCTTCGGCGAAGACCGCGCCATCCGCGAAGGCGACGAAGTCCGTCGCCTGGGCGAGATCGTGGACGTGCCGGTGGGCAAGGGCCTGCTGGGTCGCGTGGTGAACCCGCTGGGCGAGCCGATCGACGGCAAGGGGCCGATCACCGACGTGCCGGAGCGTCGCCGCGTGGACGTGAAGGCTCCGGGCATCATTCCGCGGAAGTCGGTGCACGAGCCGGTGCAGACCGGCCTGAAGGCCATCGACACCCTGATCCCGGTGGGCCGCGGTCAGCGCGAGCTGATCATCGGCGACCGCCAGACCGGCAAGACCGCTGTCGCCGTCGACACCATCCTGAACCAGAAGTCGGTCAACGCCGCGGGCGACGAGAGCCAGAAGCTCTACTGCATCTACGTGGCCATCGGTCAGAAGCGTTCGACCGTCGCCCAGATCGTGAAGACCCTCGAGGAGCGTGGCGCCCTCGACTACACGATCGTCGTGTCGGCCACCGCCTCGGAGCCGGCCCCGCTGCAGTTCCTGGCGCCGTTCGCCGGCTGCGCCATGGGCGAATGGTTCCGCGACAACGGCATGCACGCCGTGATCATCTATGACGACCTGTCCAAGCAGGCCGTCGCCTACCGCCAGATGTCGCTGCTGCTGCGCCGCCCGCCGGGCCGTGAAGCCTACCCGGGCGACGTGTTCTACCTGCACTCCCGTCTGCTGGAGCGCGCGGCGAAGCTGAACGAGGAAAACGGCCTCGGCTCGCTGACCGCCCTGCCGATCATCGAGACGCAGGCCAACGACGTGTCGGCCTACATCCCGACGAACGTGATCTCGATCACCGACGGCCAGATCTTCCTCGAGACCGACCTGTTCTTCCAGGGCATCCGCCCGGCGGTGAACGTCGGCATCTCGGTGTCGCGCGTGGGCTCCTCGGCCCAGATCAAGGCGATGAAGACCGCCGCCGGCCCGATCAAGGGCGAGCTCGCCCAGTACCGGGAAATGGCCGCCTTCGCGAAGTTCGGCTCGGACCTGGACGTGGCCACCCAGCGCCAGCTGGCCCGCGGCGAGCGTCTGACCGAGCTGCTGAAGCAGCCCCAGTACTCGCCGCTGGCGGTCGAGGAGCAGGTCGTGTCGGTGTACGCCGGCACCCGCGGCTACCTCGACAAGGTGCCGGTGTCGCAGGTCGGCCGCTTCGAGGCCGAACTGCTGGCCCACATGCACGCCAAGCACCAGGACATCCTGGACGAAATCCGCACCAAGAAGGACCTCGGCCCGGTGGAAGACCGCCTGAAGGCGGCCCTCGCCGCCTTCGCCGAATCCTTCGCCTAAGACTGACCTGACCCGGGAGCGAGTAGCCGGCGATGGCCAGCCTCAAGGAGATGCGCAATCGGATCGGAAGCGTGAAAGCCACGCAGAAGATCACGAAAGCGATGCAGATGGTGGCAGCGGCCAAGCTGCGGAAGGCGCAGGACGCGGCCCAGAACGCGCGCCCCTACGCCCAGCGTATGGCCGCCGTCATCGCCAACCTCGCCGCCGGCGTGTCCGGCGAGGGGGCGCCCCGGCTGCTGGTCGGCACGGGCTCGGACCGCCGCCATCTGGTGGTGGTGGCCGCGTCCGACCGCGGCCTGGCCGGCGGTTTCAACTCGGCGATCGTCCGCACCGCGCGCGAGAAGATCAACGCCCTGTCGGCGGAAGGCAAGGACGTCCTGGTCCTGACCATCGGCCGCAAGGCCCGCGACCAGCTCCGCCGCCTGGCGGGCGACCGCCTGGTGGCCTCGTACGAGGCGGGCGGCAATCCGTCCCTGGCCACCGCGGAGGAAGTCTCAGCGAAGATCCAGGAGCTGTTCGCGGCTGGAGAGGCGGACGTGGTCCACCTGATCTACTCGCGCTTCCGCTCGGTGGTCTCGCAGACGCCGACCATCCGTCAGCTGATCCCTGCGGAAGTGGGCGACGGCGCTGAGCCGCTGGACCTGAAGGGTGCGACCTACGCGTATGAGCCGGACGAGGAGCAGATCCTCGAGACCCTGCTGCCGCGCAACATCACCACTCAGCTCTTCGCCGCCATGCTGGAGAACCAGGCGGGCTTCTACGCCGCGCAGATGACGGCGATGGACAACGCCACCCGCAATGCCGGCGACATGATCGCCAACCTCACCCTGCAGTACAACCGCTCCCGCCAGGCGCAGATCACCAAGGAGCTGATCGAGATCATCTCCGGCGCCGAGGCGCTCTAGTCACCGAAAGAGCCCGTCATGTCTGAAGCTCCCGCCAAGAAGCCCGCCCGCAAGGCCCCCGCGAAGAAGGCCGCCGCGTCCGCCGCTCCGGCCCCGGCCGCGAAGGGCGTCGCCACCGGCAAGATCGTCCAGGTCATCGGCGCCGTCGTCGACGTGGCCTTCGAGGGCCACCTGCCGGCGATCATGAACGCCCTGGAGACCACCAACACCGACCAGCGGACCGGCAAGCCGTTCCGCCTCGTGCTCGAAGTGGCGCAACACCTCGGCGAGAACACCGTCCGTACCATCGCGATGGACACCACCGAGGGCCTAACCCGCGGTCAGTCCGTGGTGGACACCGGCGGCCCGATCAGCGTGCCGGTCGGCCCGGGCACCCTCGGCCGGATCATGAACGTCATCGGCGAGCCGATCGACGAAGCCGGTCCGATCAAGACCACCACCTTCTCGCCGATCCACCGGGAAGCCCCGAGCTTCGCCGAGCAGTCGACCTCGGCGGAAGTGCTCGTCACGGGCATCAAGGTCATCGACCTGATGTGCCCCTACACCAAGGGCGGCAAGATCGGCCTGTTCGGCGGCGCCGGCGTCGGCAAGACCGTGACGATGCAGGAGTTGATCAACAACATCGCCAAGGCCTACGGCGGTTACTCCGTGCTGGCCGGCGTGGGCGAGCGTACCCGCGAGGGTAACGACCTCTACCACGAGATGATCGAGTCCAACGTGAATGTGGACCCGAAGAAGAACAACGGCTCCACCGAAGGCTCCAAGTGCGCCCTCGTGTACGGCCAGATGAACGAGCCGCCGGGCGCCCGCGCCCGCGTCGCCCTGACCGGCCTGACCCAGGCCGAGTACTTCCGCGACGTGGAAGGCAAGGACGTGCTGCTGTTCGTCGACAACATCTTCCGCTTCACCCAGGCGGGCGCCGAAGTGTCGGCCCTCCTGGGCCGCATCCCCTCGGCCGTGGGCTATCAGCCGACGCTGGCCACTGAGATGGGCAACCTGCAGGAGCGGATCACCTCGACGACCAAGGGCTCGATCACCTCGGTGCAGGCCATCTACGTGCCCGCCGACGACCTGACCGACCCGGCGCCGGCCACCTCGTTCGCCCACCTGGACGCCACGACCGTGCTGTCGCGCGACATCGCCGCCCAGGCTATCTTCCCGGCCGTGGACCCGCTGGACTCCACGTCGCGGATCATGGACCCGCTGATCATCGGCGAGGAGCACTACACGGTGGCCCGCCGCACGCAGGAAATCCTGCAGCAGTACAAGGCCCTGAAGGACATCATCGCCATCCTGGGCATGGACGAGCTGTCGGAAGAGGACAAGCTGACCGTGGCCCGCGCCCGGAAGATCCAGCGCTTCCTGTCGCAGCCGTTCCACGTGGCCGAGCAGTTCACCAACACGCCCGGCGCCTTCGTGGAGCTGAAGGACACCATCCGCTCGTTCAAGGCGATCTGCGACGGCGAGTACGACCACCTGCCGGAAGCCGCCTTCTACATGGTCGGCACCATCGAAGAGGCCGTCGCCAAGGCTGAGAAGCTGGCGGCGGAAGCGTAAGGGAAGATGGCCGAAAAGCTCCACTTCTCGCTGGTGTCCCCCGAGCGCGAGCTGTTCTCGGGTCTCGTGGACCAGGTCGATGCGCCGGGGTCGGAAGGCGACTTCGGCGTCCTCGCCAACCATGCGCCGTTCATGACGGCGCTGAAGGAAGGCCAGGTCCGCGTGCATCAGGACGGCCAGATCACGGTCTATGACGTCCGTGGCGGCTTCGCCGACGTGACGCCGGAAGGCCTGACGATCCTGGCCGAGCACGCATCGGAAGCCGCCTAGAGCGGCGAATTCCGTACAGCTTGAGAGTTGGCGTCGTGAGGCCTTGCCTCCGGCGCCCCTCTAAAGTTTGATGCGCCGCCTGAAGTCAGGGGAACTTTGTCCATGCGTCTCGCCATCTCCAGCCTCGTCCTTGCCGCGGGCCTGGCTACCGCCGCTCAAGCTCAGGACGCCGCTCAACCGGCGCCCGCCGCCGACGCCGCCCCCGCTGCGGCCGCGCAGCCTGCGCCGACCCTGCCGACCACCGGCGACGGTGCGGCCCTGATCTCGGTGATCGAGAACGTCTGCAAGCCGGCTGTCCGCGGCGGCAATCTCGACGACATCGCCAAGGCGCAAGGCTTCAAGCTGAACAAGCGCGAGCAGTTCTGGGCCAAGCCCCTGGGCGGGGCCAAGGCCTATCAGATCGTCGTCTACCCGCAGGGCTCCAACAAGGACGTCTGCTTCGGCGAAGTTCGCTTCGCCCCGGGTCAGGACGCTCCGCTCACCGAGGCGCTGAATGTCTACGCCTTCGTGCAGAACCCGCCGCTGGAGCCGACCGCCAACTATACCCAGCCGGTCGATCCCGACGGCCTGAAGCGCGTGCGCCGCTCGTGGGAGCACGTGACCTCGAACTCGTCCACCGGCCTCAACATCTCGACCGTGCGCAATCCGGACGACACCCCGGTGAACAAGGCCTACGATCTGGCCACCTTCCAGTATCAGGAACGCAAGTTCTAAGACGCTCCCGCGCGCCGGGGACGACCCCGGCGCGCTTTCCCCACCGGGAGGACGACCTCCGACGCAAGTAGGAGGCCTCGCATGGCCTGGGTCATTCTCTTCATCGCCGGCCTGTTCGAGGTCGCCTGGGCCGTGGGCCTGAAATACACCGAGGGCTTCACCCGGATTGGTCCCACGGTGTTCACCGCCGTCAGCCTCGCCGCCAGCATGGGCCTCCTGGGCCTCTCCGTCCGTAGTCTGCCCCTGGGCACGGCCTATGCGGTCTGGACCGGCATTGGCGCAGCCGGGACGGTTCTGCTCGGCATCATCCTCTTCAAGGAGCCGGCCACGGTGGCCCGGCTTCTCTGCGTCGGGCTGATCCTGTCCGGAATCCTCGGGCTGAAGCTGCTCACCAAAGCCTAGGCCGCGGCGCGCGGCCGGTCTTCCAGCCAGTCGAGCGCGAGGGCGGCGACGTCTTCCCAACCGGGCTCGCCCACCAGCCAGTGGCTCATCTGCGGCATCTCCCGATAGGCGGCGCCGATCCGCTCGGCCGTGCGCCGCACGGTGGCGGGTGGATGGACGGCGTCGCGCTCCCCTGCGATGGCCAGGGTGGGAACAGGGAGCGGGCCCGGTCCGATGGCGGTGGTCATAAAGGGGTCGAGCCACCAGTTCAGCACTTCGCGCAGGGCCCGGGCGCTCTCATGGCCGATGCGAGCCAGGATCTCGTCGCAGTAGGGCCCGTGGATCCGATCGAGTCCGTGGCGGCGCATGACGTTCCGGTCGGGGGGCACGGCGCCGGACCAGAACGGGTCCAGCAAACCTACGGCCGCAGCGGTCAGCGTCTCCTCGACGCTGGAGCCGGTGACGCCCCAGGGGGGAGAGGGTGTGAGGAGCACCACGGCCGCGGCCCGGGCTTCCCGCGCCGCGAGCTGGCAGACGAGGCCCCCCAGGGAGTGTCCCACGAGCACCGGCGGTTCGGGCAGGCCGGCGCAGAACTGGACGAGGTCGCGCGCATAGTCGGCCATGGAGAGCCCCGCTACGGCCGAGGCCGGGGCGCGTACGCCGTGTCCGCGCAGGTCCGGGGTCAGCACGCGCCAGCCGCGGGCCTCGAACGGCCCGCGGAAGCGCTCGAACGACCAGCCGCCGCAGAAGGCGCCGTGGACCATCACTACCGTGGGCATGGAGCGCTTGCCCCTTCCAGCGCGGCTTTGCGCCGCCGGCAGTCTAGCGCCAAACCGGCAACTGCAAGCGAAGGTTTCAGCCTCCCGCCTCCTTGGGAGCCGGTGTAGCAGCCAGGGGGGCGAAGGCGGCGGCCACCTGCTCATAGGTGGGTCGCTTGAACGGCACGATCAGGCCGGGGGCTTCGGCGAGGTACCCCCAGCGCCAGGCGTCGAACTCGGGCTCGCCATGGGCGGCGAGGTCGAACTGCGATTCCGGCCCGTCGAAGCGGAAGGCGAACCACACCTGCCGCTGGCCCTTCCAGCCCCGTCGGGCGGCCTCGTCCACGGCGGGCGGAAAGTCGTAGGTCAGCCAGCCGTCGGTGCGGGCGAGATAGGTGATGCTGACGGCGCCGGTCTCTTCGGCCAGTTCGCGTCGCGCAGCGACCTCCAGGTCCTCGCCGTCGTCCACGCCGCCCTGCGGAAACTGCCAGTTATACGGCGGCGGCGTGCCCGCGCGCCGGCCGAGCCAGACGCGGCCATCGGGATGGAACAGCACCACCCCCACGTTGGGGCGGTAGAGCGAAAGGTCGGTCATGGCTGCGGGTGGTGAGCGCCGACGCGGGGGTCAGCTGATAGCCCCTCTGTTCCACCTCATTGGCCCAGCGTGCAACCGTCTCCAGGGTCACGGGGTAGGCGAAGGCCGAGCCGAGGGCCTGGCCCCTTTGCAGGGCCCCGGCCTCAAGGGCCAGAAGCTGCTGATCGATGGCTCCGCGGGAGAGCTGGTCGTCGATCACCCGGTCGGCGGTGGCGCGGGGCAGGCCGCCGTTCCGGCGGGCCGCGGTTCCGTCGTCGATGAAGGCCAGGCCCCGCGCCCGGAGCGAGCTCGCCAGGGCCTCGTAGGCCCGCTCATCCGCAAGGAAGCGCGAGCCGAGGTAGTTGGTCAGGCCGAAGTAGCCGGTGGCCCGGGAGAGGATCCATTCCAGCTTCTTGGCCGTCTCGGGCGGGGTGGCGCTGGTCATCAGGGTGTAGGGCCCTGGGTCATTGTCCGGATAGTCCAGGGGCTCCAGCGGAGTCTCAAGCAGCACCTCGTGGCCGTGGGCCCGGGCCATGTCGATCCACCCCTGGAGCTCCTCGGTATAGACCACGAACGACAGGGTGATCTCGGGGCGCAGGGTCTCGATCGCCTGGCGGGTGGCGCGGGTGTTGAGGCCGAGACCGCCGACCACGAGGCCGACCTTGGGGCGGCCGTTGGGCGTGAAGGGACGGGCGTAGGCATCGGCCGGCGTGCGGCCGTCCTGGGCGATGATCGGCAGCGGACCGCCCGGGCCGGGGGCGAAGAAGCCGGCGATGGGGGCCGGCGGCAGGGCTTCGCCCGCGGGAGGACGGGGCGGCGAGGCGCCCGAGGCGTTCCAGGCGGGGGCGGCCAGGGGAGCCAGCGGCCGCTCCGAGAGGCGCACCACGTCGGGCTGCGGCGTGACCGGGCCGGACTGGGGCCTGAGGGCTTCGCGCCAGCCGGCGGGAGCCTCGCGGAAGGCGCCGTCCAGAGGCACATGCGCCCGGCCGCCGGCCGCCAGCGGGCCCAGCATCTGGACCAGGGCGAAGGCTGCGCCGAGAAACAGCACGCCCGCCCCGGCCACGCCAAGAGCTGGGCTCTTCATGAGCCTCGCGGCGCCCGGCGCCGGAGCCTTGAGACGGGGCAGTGCGATGTTCGCCACGGCGACGCTCCTTCAGCGCCGAACCTCCCGCAACAGGGTTAACGGCCGATCAACCCGGGCGCGGGCCCGGGGCCGGATCACTTCTGGCTCGTGGGCGGCGGCGGCTTGATCACCGCCACCTTCTCCTTGGCCACGATGCCCGCGAGCTTCGGCTGCGGCTTGGGCAACTTGGGCGTCTGGGCCACCGAGCCATACTTCAGCACGTCCATGGCCCGGGCGATCTGGAAGTCCTTCTTCTCGTCGAAGTCCTCGGGCGGCGCCTCGGCCGGCTCGTGGGCGCCGCGCCGCACCTTCCCCTCGTCGGCGTTCAGCGCGTTGCGGAACGAGGCCTCCGAGAACTGGTAGGTGCGGTTGGCGATGATCTGCGCCTCCTCGCGGGTGAGCGCCACCTCAAGGTCCGGCTCGATGCCGGTCTTCTGGATGGAGCGGCCCGAGGGCGTGTAGTAGCGCGCCGTGGTCAGCTTCAGGGCGCCGTCGATGCCGCCGCGCAGGGGGATGACGGTCTGGACCGAGCCCTTGCCGAAGGTGGTGAGGCCCACGACCTCGGCCCGCTTGCGGTCCTGCAGGGCGCCGGCGACGATCTCGGCCGCCGAGGCCGAGCCGGTGTTCACCAGCACCACCATAGGCAGGCCGCCAGTGATGTCGCCCGGTCGGGCGTTGTAGCGCTCGACGTCGCGCGGGTCGCGGCCGCGCTGGCTGACGATCTCGCCGCCTTCCAGGAACAGGTCCGAGACGCCGACCGCCTGGTCGAGCAGGCCGCCGGGGTTGTTCCGCAGGTCGAGGATCAGGCCCTTCATGTGCGGATTCTTGGCCTTCAGCTCCAGGAAGGCCGCCTCAGCCTCGTCGGTCGTCTTCTCGTTGAAGTTGGCGATGCGCAGCAGGCCGTAGTCGCCCTCCATGCGGGCGGTGGCCGACTTGGGCTTGATGACCTCGCGGACCAGCTTCACGTCGAAGGGATCCGTCTTTTCCCGGGCGATGGTGAGCGTCACCGCCTCGCCGGGCCGGCCGCGCATCTGCTTCACGGCCTCGTTCACCGACAGGCCGAGCACGCTCTCGCCGTTCACGGCGGTGATGTAGTCGCCGGCCTTGATGCCGGCCTTGAAGGCCGGGGTGCCGTCCATGGGCGAGATCACCTTGACCACGCCGTCTTCACTCGTCACCTCAATGCCGAGACCGCCGTATTCGCCGCGCGTCTGGTCGCGCATCTCGTCGAAGTCGGAGGGGTCGAGGTAGCCGGAATGCGGATCGAGCGACGTGAGCATGCCGTCGATCGCCGCCTGGATCAGCTTGGTGTCGTCGACCTCGGTCACATACTGGTTCTGGACGGTGTTCAGCACGTCGCCGAAGAGGCCCAGCATCCGGTAGGTCTTGGCCCGGGGCTCCGCCGAGGCGATAGCCTGCTGGCTCACGTAGGCCATGGAGCCGGCGCCGAGGATGAACGCCGATGCGCCGATCACGAGGTACTTCTTCATGGCCTTCCTCAGGCTCCCCTCTCGCGGCGGCCGCCGCGTCTTCTGACAGGCGTCGACATCATTCCGACCCGGCGCTCAGCCCGTCCCTCTTGCTCAGCCACCGGCCGGGATCGACCGGCGAACCTTGCTCCCTCACTTCCAGATAGAGTTCGGAAGTGGATTGTCGACCATCGACCGCCCATCCGACGGGCTGGCCCGCCGCGACGGATTGTCCGACCTGAACCGACGTTCTCTCCAGGCCAGCCAACACGAGATGATAGCCGCCCGCTAGTCTTAAAATCAGGATGACGCCCCAGCCTTTGACGGGGCCCACGTACTGAACAACCCCCACGCCGGGGCTGACCACCTTGGCCCCGCGGGGCGCAGCGAGGGTCACGCCATTGGCCTTGCCGCCCCCGGCGAGGGGCTCGCCGAAGCGGCGCACGATGGGGCCGTCGGCGGGCATGACGAGGCGCTCGGGCGCCCTCAGCGCGCCGGGCGGCAGGGGCGGCGGCGGCTCGCGCAGGGCGAGGCCCGCGTTGGACTTCGGCTCGGGCAGGGACTCCGCGGCCAAGCTCTCGCGCTCGAACAGCGCCTCGCTCTGGACGGCGGCGAGGCGGCGCTGGCGCATGACCTCGCCGGCGTCCTGGGCGTAGGCCCGGGCGCGGGCCTGCAGCTCGGGGGTCAGGGCTTTCACCAGGATGGCGGCGCGCACGGCGTCCTTGGCGTCCTGCGGCGAGACGAGGAGCGCGGGCGGCGGGTCGCGTTCGAGCTGCTGGAGCACCGAGAGGAGGCGCGCGAGCTGATGGCGCGTGGCCGCCTGCTCGGCCGAGATCTCGGTCTCGGCCAAGTTCAGCCGCTGGAGTTGATCGCTCGTAGCCGCCAGGGCGACGGCGGAGAGCGCCGCCGCAGCCAAGCCGCCGGTGATCAGCGTCCGACCGTGCATCTAGTCCCTATGATATGGCGAACCGGACAGAATTGAGACGGCCCGATAGACCTGCTCGGCCAGCATGGCGCGGGCCAGGGCGTGGGGCCAGGTCTGGGGGCCGAAGGCGAGCTTGCCGTGGGCCTGGGCGACCAGGGCCGGATCGAGGCCGTCGGCCCCGCCGATCAGGAACACCAGCCGGCGCACGCCCCGGTCCCGCAGGGCGGCGATCTCGTCGGCGAAGGCCCGGGAGGGCCGCGCCGTCCCCCGCTCGTCGCAGGCGATGACGTGGGCGTCGGCGAGGTGGGTCCGCAGGGCCTCGGCCTCTGCGGCCTTGCCCGGCTTGCGGCTCTCCACCTCCACCACCTCCACCGGGCCGAGGCCGAGCGAGCGGCCGGCGTTGGTGGCCCGCTCGACGTACAGCTTCACCAGCTCCATCTCAGGCGAGCGGGGCAGGCGGCCGATGGCGACGATGGAGATCCTCAATTGGCGGCGCGGTGGCCGCCGGTCTCCACCGACCAGATCTTCTCGATGTTGTAGAAGGCGCGTACCTCGGGCCGGAAGAGGTGGATGATCACGTCGCCGGTGTCGATCAGCACCCAGTCGGCGTGGGGGAGGCCCTCCACGCGGCACTTGCCGTAGCCGGCTTCCTTCAGGGCGCGCAGCAGGTGGTCGGCCATGGCGCTGACATGACGCTGCGACCGGCCGGACGCCACAACCATGGCGTCGGCGACCGGGCTCTTGCCCTTGAGGTCGATGAGGACGACGTCCTGCGCCTTGTCATCATCCAGACGGGCCAGGATCAGATCTTCCAGGGCGCCGATAGGGCCCTGGTGGTCGCCGGAGGAAAGCTCCGGCTGCGCGCTAGGCGCAGGTTCGCGTTGCAGCGGGATAGCTCCTTTGATGTCCCAGCGGCCCACCCTAGCACGGATTGGCCGGGATGGCATCACGACCGGGTGCGGCGCAGACGCTCCCGGAGCAGGGTGGACGACAGGAAGTTGAAGCGGCCGAACAGGAAGGCCCAGGCCGGCGGGCGCCGGTCGGCCAGCAGGCGGGCCTGATGGGTGGGCAGCCGCGCGGCGGCGAAGCGGCGGGCGGCGGGCGAGAAGCGGCTCTTCAGCGAGATCCAGGGGCGCGAGACCACGGCCACGGGCACCTCGCGCATAATCTGGGTCCAGCCGCGCCAGCGGTGGAAGGTCGCCAGGCTGTCGGCCCCCATGATCCAGACGAACTTCACCCCCGGATAGCGGGCCTTGAGCCAGCGCAGGGTGTCGATGGTGTAGGCCGAGCCGAGGCGGGTCTCGAGGTCGGAGACGATCATCCCCGGACCCCGGGCCAGGGCCCGGGCCTGGGCCATGCGCTCGCCGAGGTCGACGGTCTCGTGCCGGGGCTTGAGCGGGTTCTGCGGCGACACCAGCCAGATCACCCGGTCGAGATTGAGCCGCCGCTTGGCGGTCTCGGCCACGTGGGCATGGCCCTCGTGCGGCGGGTTGAAGGAGCCGCCGAAGAGGCCGACGCGCATCCCCGGCGTCAGGGTGAAGCCGGGACGCAGGGCGGCGGGACGGCCGGCCGCCGGCGCCCGGCGGGCGGAACCTGCGAACCCCATGCGACCGCTCAAGACCGTCTCGGCGGAGTGGGGGCGCCGGCGCGGTCGAGGTGCGGGTCGGCCTGGACGACGCGGCTGCGGACGGTGAATACGCCGTCGCCGGCGAGGACGCCGCCCCGGGCGAACAGGCGCCCGTTCTCCCAGTTGGAGAGGCCGAGCTCGGGCTTGTCGAGGGCGTACTGGCCGTCCACCCAGCGGGTGAAGCCGTCGCCCACGAAGGGCGCGTCCACGGCGGCGAAGAAGCGCCGGTGGGCCTCGGGATCCTCGGAGATCAGGCTGGCCACGAAGTGCGGGCTGTGGGCGTTGAACAGGGCCACGGCCTCGGCTGCGTCCTTCACCACCTTGAGGCTGACCTCAGGGGTCTCTTCCCACTCCCATTCGCGGCCGAGGTCGGCGTCGGCGATGGGCTCCACCAGCGGCTCCTCGCGGGGCCCCTCGGCGCGGACCACGGTGACCCGGGCGTTGCGCCAAGCCTCGGGCAGGCGGCCAAGGTCGGCCTCGGCCATGTGCAGCTTGCAGCCCTTGCGGCGGCGGCCGGCGGCCTCCAGGGCCTCGAGGAAGACCGGGATCAGCTCGTCCGCCCGGGCCTCGACGATGCAGCAGACGTTGAGGGTGTTGCACACCTTGCGGTCCAGGGAGTGGTAGGCGGCGGCGTAGAAGCGCTCGGCGTCGGCGGCCGCATCCGCCACCATCCAGGCGCCGCCCGTGCCGTGCAGGCTGACGGGGGTTCCGGCCTGGCGGGCGATGGCGCCGAGCTGGGCGACGGCGGCGCCCGAGCCCCGGGCCACGGCCAGGGACAGGCGGGAATCGGCGAACATGGCCCAGCCGGCGGCGTGGGCGGCCGAGTCGATCAGCACCGCCGCCCCCTCGGGCAGGCCGGCCTCGGCGAGGGCGGGCTCCAGGGCCTGGGCGACGATGGCCCGGGCGGTGCCCAGGGCGTCGGAGCCGATGCGGAAGACGACGGTGTTGCCGGTGCGGATGACCCCGGTGGCGTCGGCGAAGACGTTGGGCCGGCCCTCGAAAACGAAGCCCACCACGCCCAGGGGGGCGACCACCTGCTCCACCGCCCAGCCGGGATGCTCCACGCGCTCGAGGACCCGCCCGCGGGAGGCCTCAGCGCCGGCCCAGGCGCGCAGGCCGGCGATCATGTCGGCGCGCATGGCGTCCGAGACCTTGAGGCGGGTGGTGGAGCGGCCCCGGGCCGTGGCGGCCTCCACGTCGCGGGCGTTGGCCTCGGCGATGCGACCCCAGACGGCGTCGTCCGCCAGGCGAGCGGCGAAGGCCTCGAAGAAGGCGGTGATGGCGGCGTCGGAGACCTCGCCCATGCGGGCGAAGGCGGCGGCGGCGCGGCCCACGGCGGCCTCCACCCGGGCGTGCTCGGCGGCGGGCACATGCAGCAGGGCGGCGTCCTCGCCGCTCGGCGCCACCAGCAGGCGGTCGCCGGGCCGGAAGGCGGCGGCGAGGGCCTCGTCCACATAGGCCACGCGGTCGCCGCCGAACGGGATCGGCTGTCCGGGGCTCAGGGCCTCCAGCCGGCCTGCCCGCTTGCTCGATCCGCGCTCGTCCACCGTTCGCCTCGTTTTGCTCAAGTTGAGCACTACCTAGGCGTCTTTCGCGGGGGCGGCAAACGTGAAGCCGGGGCTCAGGCCGGCTGGACGACGGCGAGGTCGTCGGCGTGGATCATCGGGCCGCTGGTGTAGCCGAGGACGGGCTCGATGGCGTCGGACTTCAGGCCGCAGATGCGCTCGGCGTCGGCGGCGCCGTAGCGGGAAAGGCCCCGGGCGATCTCGCGGCCGGACTGGTCCCGGACGATGACGGCGTCGCCCTTGTCGAAGCGGCCCTCGACCCCGCGCACCCCGGCGGCCAGCAGGCTCTTGCCCCGGGCGACCGCAGCGGCGGCCCCGGCGTCCACGGTGAGCACGCCCGCGGGGGCGACGCTGCCGGCGATCCAGGCCTTGTAGGCCGCCGCGGGGGCGCCCACGGCCTCGACGATGGTGGCCCGGGCCCCGGATTCGACGGCGGCCAGGGGCTGCTCGCGGCTGCCGACGGTGATGATGGTGGCGCAGCCGCTGGCCGAGGCGATGCGGGCGGCGGCGATCTTGGTGGCCATGCCCCCGGTGCCGACCCCGTCCTCGGCGTTGGCCCCGCCGGCCATGGCCTCGATCTCGGGGGTCAGGCGGGAGACGCGGGGAATGTGGACGGCGGCCGGGTCCTTGCGCGGGTCGGCGGTGTAGAGGCCGTCCACGTCGGAGAGGAGCACCAGGACGTCGGCGCCCACCAGCTGGGCCACCCGGGCGGCCAGGCGGTCGTTGTCGCCGTAGCGGATCTCCTCGGTGACCACCGTGTCGTTCTCGTTCACCACCGGCACCACGCCGAGGGACAGGAGGGTCTCCAACGTGGCCCGGGCGTTGAGCCAGCGGCGGCGGACCTCGGTGTCGTCGCGGGTGAGCAGCACCTGGGCGCAGGCCGCGCCGTGGGGCTCCAGGGCCGTCTCCCAGGCGCGCATCAGGGCCGACTGGCCGGCGGCGGCGGCGGCCTGTTTCTCGGGCAGGGTCAGGGCGCGCTTGCGAAGGCCCAGGCGCCGGCGGCCCAGGGCCACGGCGCCCGAGCTGACCACCACCACCTGCTGGCCGCGGGCGCGGAGGCGGGCGAGGTCGGCGGCGAAGTCGGCCAGACGGCCGGAATGGGGGGCGCCGTCCGGCCCCACCAGCAGGGCGGAGCCCACCTTCACCACCACGCGCCGGGCGGCGGTCAGCTCGTGCGTCGCAACCACGCCCGTGTCGCTCACGGGGTCCAGCCCTCGGAGGAGCCGGCGGCCTCCTCGGCGGCCTCGGCCTTGCGTCGGCGCACGAGGTTGTAGGCCTCGCGCAGCAGCTCGGTGACGTTCTCGCCGGTGAAGCCGGAGACCAGGCGCACCTCGGTCCCGGCGGCGGCGGCCAGCTCGGCCTGCCTGGCCGCCCGGGTCTCGTCGTCGAGGGCGTCGATCTTGTTGATGGCCAGGAGCTCGGGCTTGTCGGCCAGGTCCTCGCCATAGGCCTCCAGCTCGTGGCGGACGGTCCGCCAGGCGTGGACGATGTCCTCCTGCGTGCCGTCCACCAGGTGGATCAGCACGGCGGTGCGCTCGATGTGGCCGAGGAAGCGGGTGCCGATGCCCGCCCCCTCGTGGGCCCCCTCGATGAGGCCGGGGATGTCGGCCAGGACGAAGCGCTCGCCCACCGACAGGTCCACCACCCCGAGGTTGGGGGCGAGGGTGGTGAAGGGATAGTCGGCGATCTTGGGCTTGGCGGCGCTGGCGGCGGCCAGGAAGGTGGACTTGCCGGCGTTGGGCAGGCCCACGAGGCCGACGTCGGCGATCAGCTTCAGCCGCAGCCACAGGGCCATCTCCTGGCCGGGCTGGCCGGGATTGGCGTGGCGGGGGGCCTGGTTCACCGGCCCCTTGAAGTGGGTGTTGCCGAAGCCGCCGTTGCCGCCCTTGAGCAGCAGGATGCGCTTGCCCGGCTCGTCCATGTCGACGATCAGCTGCTTGTCCTCGTCGAGCACCTCGGTGCCCACGGGGACCTTGAGCACCACATCGGCCCCGGCCGCCCCGTGGCGGTTGCGGCCCATGCCGTGGACGCCGGTGCCGGCCCGGAAGTGCTGCTGGTAGCGGTAGTCGATGAGGGTGTTCAGCCCCTCCACCGCCTCAATCCAGACATCGCCGCCCTTGCCGCCGTCGCCGCCGTCAGGGCCGCCGTACTCGATGTACTTCTCGCGCCGGAACGAGACGGCGCCGGCGCCGCCGTTGCCGGAGCGCACATAGATCTTCACCTGGTCGAGGAATTTCATTCGCCTGCCTCTAGCCCGGCCCGGCGGCCGAGCGCCAGCTTCACCGCATGGACGGTGGCCGCCGCCGCCAGGGACTTGAAGACCGCGCCCGGCAGATAGGGCGTCACCCCGGCCGCGAAGGCAGGGCCGGGGTCCATCCGGTCGAGCAGCCCCATCCAGCCCATGGCCAGCACCAGGGCGTGGCCCGCCAGGAAGGTGACGACGAGGGCGACGAAGCCCGCGCTGCGCCGCTGGAGGGCGTAGCCGGCGAGCGCCCCGGCCACGGCCATGCCGAAGAGATAGCCCTGGCCGGCTCCGAACAGGGCCCCGGGGCCCGAGCCGCCGTCGGCGAACACCGGCAGGCCCACGGCGCCCACGGCCAGCCAGATCAGCACCGCCCGCAGGGTCAGGGAGCCTCCCAGGAGGGCGCTGAGCACGAAGACGGCGTAGGTCTGCAGGGTCAGCGGGACCGGGGGCATGGGGATGGCCACCTGCGAGGCCAGGGCCATGGCCGCCGCGCCCGCGACGACGGCGCCCATCCGCGCCGGGAACGAGGCGGTGGTCGGCAGCAGGGGAAGCTCGGCGGTCATGGGGGCAGCGGATACCATGGAAGGGGCGCGTCCACGACCCGCCCGCGCGTTGGGCGCCGCCCGGCGAGCCCGGGGGCGCCCCCGAGGGGACGAGGTCAGGCGAGCCAGACCATCTTGCGCGACAGCACGGGGGCGCCGCGGGCGAGGCAGTCCTGCTTCACCACGTCGCCCGTGTAGAGGAAGCCGGCCTTGACCAGCACCTGGCCCGAGGCGCCGTTGTCGGCGAAGTGGCGGGCCCAGACGGCCCGGCGGCCCCATTCGCCGGCGAACCAGCGCAGGGCCGCCCGCAGCGCTTCGGTGGCGTAGCCCCGGCCCCAGAACGGGCGGCCCAGCCAGTAGCCCACCTCGGGGCGGCCCCTGGCCGGCTCGGAGAAGCCGATCATGCCCATGAAGCCGAATTCGCGGTGCTGGATGGCGAAGCGGGGCTCGCGCCAGTTCACCGGCTGGCCGAGGAAGTCCTCGGCGTCTTTCGGGGTGTAGGGATGGGGCATGCGGGAGAGCATGGCGGCCACGCCGGGATCGTTGGCCAGCTGGCAAAGCTCGGCCGCGTCCGAGGTCACCGGACGGCGCAGGATCAGCCGGTCCGTGGCGACGACGGGCGTCGTTTCGATGGCGCACATGTTTCTACCCTCCCGGCCCCGTCGTTGATCGCGGAGCCCAAAACGAAAGCGGGGAGCCCGGCTGACCGGACTCCCCGCTAGGATCGTCGTTTCCGGTCCGCCTCAGATGGAGTGGGCGGACCAGAGGAAGGAGGCCCGCCTATTCGGCAGCGATCACCTTCTCGGCCGGCACCACGGTGGCGTAGGTGCGGTTGTTGCGCTTGGTGACGAACTTCACGGCGCCGCTGACGAGCGCGAAGAGGGTATGGTCCTTGCCCATGCCCACGCCTTCACCCGGCCAGAACTTGGTGCCGCGCTGACGCACGATGATGCCGCCGGCGTTGATGGCTTCGCCGCCGAACTTCTTCACGCCGAGACGGCGGCCCGCGGAGTCGCGCCCGTTGCGCGAGGAGCCGCCAGATTTTTTGTGAGCCATTGTGTGCTCCTACCTTCTCTGGATGACGCGCCGATTACTCGGCGGCGCCTTCGTCCTTCTTGGCGGCCTTCTTGGCGGCCGGCTTCTTTTCGCCCTCGGCCTTGGCGGCGGCCTTCTTCGGCGCGGCCTTGGCTTCGGTCTCGGCGGCTTCCGCCTTCGGCGCGGCCTTCTTGGCCTTCGGGGCGGGGGCCGCTTCGGCGGCCGTCACAGCGGCGGCGGCCTTCTTCGGCTTGTTCAGGGTGGCGAAGTCGAGGCCGCGGGCGCGGGCGTCCAGCTCGGCCTTGGTGGTGAGGTCGATCTTGCCGTCCCACTTGGCTTCCTTGCCAGCGCCGGTGATGCCGGTGACGCGCAGCACGGTCTCGGCCTGACGGTGGCCGCGGGTGCGGCGATAGCCCTGACGGCGGATCTTCTTGAAGATCTTCACCTTCTCGCCCTTGCGGGTCTCGATCAGGGTCGCGGCGACCGAGGCGCCTTCGACGAGGGGGGCGCCGACCGTGACGGAGTCGCCGTCGCCCAGCAGAAGAACTTCGCCAAAGGCGACGCTCGCGCCCGGCTCACCGTCCAGCTTTTCGACGATCAGCAGGTCGCCGGGCTGGACCCGGTATTGCTTGCCGCCGGTCTTAATCACCGCGTACATCGTTGCGCGCCTTTGTATTTCTTCTTGATTGAAAGCGATTGCGCGCCCGCGGGCAGGCCCGTGGACGCAAGGAGGCGCGGTTATACAGGCGGGCGGCCGAGAGTCAACGATGGGGCGCCCCCGGCGGGGCGCTGACAGGGCCTCGCTAAACGGGGCCTCGCTAAACGGGGCCTAGCTGACGGGGCCTAGCTGACGGGGCCTAGGTTCTGAACTCATAAAGCTTGCTGGCTGGGGCGACGCTTGATTCAAGGCTTCCGAAAGGAGCCTTGAAATGGCGCGCTACGATCTGAGCGAGACGGAGTGGCGGCTGATCGATCCGCTTTTGCCGAACAAGCCGCGCGGGGTGGCCCGGGTGGACGATCGGCGGGTGATCAACGGGATCTTCTATGTGTTGCGGACGGGCTCGCCGTGGCGCG